>NZ_CP007212.1:318464-636929 GCF_001411805.1 Burkholderia plantarii
TCTCGGCGCAGAAGACGCGCCTGGTGGCTGACCAGATCCGCGGTTTGCCGGTCGACAAGGCGCTGAACGTCCTGACGTTCTCGCCGAAGAAGGCCGCTGGCATCGTGAAGAAGGTGGTGTTGTCGGCTATCGCGAATGCGGAGCACAACGAGGGCGCCGACATCGACGAGCTCAAGATCAAGAGCATCTACGTCGACAAGGCTGCCTCGCTCAAGCGTTTCACCGCGCGCGCCAAGGGCCGCGGTAACCGCATCGAGAAGCAATCCTGTCACATCACTGTGACGGTCGGGAATTAAGGGGTCACACGATGGGACAGAAAATTCATCCGACTGGCTTCCGTTTGGCCGTCAGCCGCAATTGGGCGTCGCGTTGGTACGCGAACAACAACAATTTCGCGGCGATGTTGCAGGAAGACATCGGTGTTCGTGAGTATCTGAAGAAGAAGCTGAAGAACGCTTCGGTTGGCCGCGTCGTCATCGAGCGTCCGGCGAAGAACGCGCGCATCACGATTTACAGCTCGCGTCCGGGCGTCGTCATCGGCAAGAAGGGTGAGGATATCGAACTGCTGAAGACGGAACTGCAACGCCGCATGGGCGTGCCGGTTCACGTCAACATCGAAGAGATCCGCAAGCCGGAAACCGATGCGCAACTGATCGCCGATTCGATCACGCAGCAGCTCGAGCGCCGGATCATGTTCCGCCGCGCGATGAAGCGCGCGATGCAGAACGCGATGCGTCTGGGTGCCCAGGGCATCAAGATCATGAGCGCGGGCCGTCTGAACGGCATCGAAATCGCACGTACCGAGTGGTACCGCGAAGGCCGGGTGCCCCTGCACACGCTGCGCGCCGACATCGACTACGCGACCTCGGAAGCGAAGACGACCTACGGCATCATCGGCGTCAAGGTGTGGGTGTACAAGGGCGACACGCTGGGCCGCAACGACGCGCCGGTGGTCGAGGAAGTGACGGAAGACAAGCGTCCGCGCCGCAACGCGCGCCCGGGCGATCGTCGTCCGCGCCGTGACGGTGAAGGCGGTGGTCCGGGTGCCCGTCGTGGCGCTCCGCGTCGCGCTGCAGGCAAGCCGGAAGACGGCAAGACTGGAGAATAACGATGCTGCAACCGAAACGCAGGAAGTATCGTAAAGAGCAGAAGGGTCGCAACACCGGTATCGCCACGCGCGGTAACGCCGTGTCGTTCGGTGAGTACGGCCTGAAGGCTATCGGTCGCGGCCGTTTGACCGCACGTCAGATCGAAGCGGCACGTCGTGCCATGACGCGTCACATCAAGCGTGGCGGCCGGATCTGGATCCGTATCTTCCCGGACAAGCCGATTTCGCAGAAGCCGGCCGAAGTGCGGATGGGTAACGGTAAGGGCAACCCCGAGTACTACGTCGCCGAGATTCAGCCGGGCAAGATGTTGTACGAAATGGATGGCGTCACCGAAGAACTGGCACGCGAAGCGTTCCGTCTGGCCGCAGCGAAGCTGCCGCTGAAGACGGCGTTCATCGTTCGTCAGCTCGGCGCCTAAGGAGAAAACATGAAGGCTTCCGAACTTCTCCAGAAGGACCAGGCCGCGCTCAACAAGGAGCTGTCGGACCTGCTGAAGGCGCAATTCGGCCTGCGCATGCAACTCGCGACCCAGCAGCTCACGAACACGAGCCAGCTGAAGAAGGTGCGTCGCGACATCGCTCGTGTGCGGACCGTCCTGACTCAGAAGGCGAACCAGAAATGAACGATAGCGTAAAAACCTCGCTCAAGCGGACGCTTGTCGGTCGGGTCGTCAGCAACAAGATGGACAAGACCGTCACGGTGCTGATCGAGAACCGCGTCAAGCATCCGATCTACGGCAAGTACGTGGTGCGTTCGAAGAAGTACCACGCGCACGACGAAGCGAACACCTACAACGAGGGTGACCTCGTCGAAATCCAGGAAACGCGTCCTCTCTCGAAGACGAAGGCC
Source organism: Burkholderia plantarii (assembly GCF_001411805.1). Lineage (NCBI taxonomy): Bacteria > Pseudomonadati > Pseudomonadota > Betaproteobacteria > Burkholderiales > Burkholderiaceae > Burkholderia > Burkholderia plantarii. The sequence continues at coordinate 320,423 of NZ_CP007212.1, forward strand.
TGGACGGTGTCGCGCCTCATCGAGGCCGCCCGCGTCATCTAAGCGGAGGCCGAAAGGCCGCAGGCAGTAGAAGTACTTGAAATCGCAAAGTTTTTGCTTGCGTGGCCGGGATTGTGCGTTATAATCCCGGTCTTCCCTCTTTATGGGAGCCCCGTCGCGGGCGAAGTCACGGTGGGGGAAGCGGGCTGGCGTTCTGTCGGCCTGATGATTCACCGATTTGCGATGGCGGGTTTCGTTTGCCATCGCTGCTGTTCAAACCCAAGCAGCCGGTTGGCTGACGGGACCAAGACTGACCGTATGTGCCATGGTGGTGCATCCGGATTAAGTTGGGAAAGATAAACCATGATCCAGACCGAATCTCGGCTTGAAGTGGCCGACAACACGGGTGCGCGTGAAGTCATGTGCATCAAGGTGCTCGGCGGCTCGAAGCGTCGTTATGCCAGCATTGGCGACATCATCAAGGTGAGCGTCAAGGAAGCAACGCCGCGCGGGCGCGTGAAGAAAGGCGAAATCTACAACGCCGTGGTGGTTCGCACCGCCAAGGGCGTGCGTCGTCAAGACGGTTCGCTGATCAAGTTCGACGGCAACGCCGCTGTGCTTTTGAACAACAAGCTCGAGCCGATCGGCACCCGCATTTTCGGGCCGGTCACGCGTGAGCTGCGTAGCGAACGATTCATGAAGATCGTTTCGCTGGCGCCGGAAGTGCTGTAAGGAGTCGCGATGAACAAGATTCGCAAGGGTGACGAAATCGTCGTCATCACCGGCAAGGACAAGGGCAAGCGCGGTGTCGTGCTGGCCGTCGATGCCGAACATGTGACCGTCGAAGGTATCAACCTCGTCAAGAAGCATGTGAAGCCGAACCCGATGAAGGGCACGACGGGTGGCGTGGAAGCGAAGGCGATGCCGCTGCATATTTCGAACGTCGCGCTGGTCGACGCGAACGGCAAGGCTTCGCGTGTTGGCATCAAGGTCGAGGAAGGCAAGAAGGTTCGCTTCCTGAAGACGACCGGTGCCGTGCTGGCCTGACGCGGAGTATAGAAATGGCACGTTTTCAAGAGTTTTACAAAGAGAAGGTTGTTCCCGGCCTGATCGAGAAGTTCGGCTACAAGTCGATCATGGAAGTGCCGCGCATCACCAAGATCACCCTGAACATGGGTCTTGGCGAAGCCGTCGCTGACAAGAAGATCATCGAGAACGCCGTTGGCGACCTGACCAAGATCGCAGGTCAGAAGCCCGTCGTGACGAAGGCTCGCAAGGCAATCGCCGGCTTCAAGATCCGCCAGGGTTACCCGATCGGCGCGATGGTGACGCTGCGCGGCCGCGCGATGTACGAATTCCTCGATCGTTTCGTGACGGTCGCCCTGCCCCGCGTGCGCGACTTCCGCGGCGTGTCGGGTCGTGCGTTCGACGGCCGTGGCAACTACAACATCGGTGTGAAAGAGCAGATCATTTTCCCCGAAATCGATTACGACAAGATCGACGCGCTGCGTGGGCTGAACATCAGCATCACGACCACCGCGAAGACCGACGACGAAGCGAAGGCACTGCTCGCCAGCTTCAAGTTCCCGTTCAGAAACTGAGGTTACCGTGGCTAAACTGGCACTGATCGAACGTGAAAAGAAGCGTGCCCGCCTGGCAGCTAAGTTCGCACCGAAGCGTGCGGCACTGAAGGCGGTCATTGATGACGCGAGCAAGTCGGACGAAGAGCGTTATGCCGCTCGTCTGGAACTGCAACAACTGCCCCGCAACTCGAACCCGACTCGCAAGCGTAACCGCTGCGCGATCACGGGCCGTCCGCGTGGCACGTTCCGCAAGTTCGGCCTCGCGCGTAACAAGATTCGTGAAATCGCTTTCCGCGGCGAGATTCCTGGCCTGACCAAGGCGAGCTGGTAATAGGAGAAACGTAAATGAGCATGAGTGATCCTATCGCCGATATGCTGACTCGCATCCGCAACGCGCAGATGGTTGAGAAGGTTTCGGTGGCAATGCCCTCGTCGAAGGTGAAGGTCGCGATCGCCCAGGTCCTGAAGGACGAAGGCTATATCGACGATTTCGCAGTCAAGAGCGAAGGCGCGAAGGCAGAACTGAACATTGCACTGAAGTACTACGCCGGCCGTCCGGTCATCGAACGCCTCGAGCGCGTGTCGAAGCCGGGCCTGCGCGTGTACCGCGGCCGCAATGACATCCCGCAGGTCATGAACGGCCTGGGTGTGGCAATCGTGTCGACGCCGAAGGGCGTGATGACCGACCGCAAGGCGCGCGCTACCGGCGTCGGCGGCGAAGTCATCTGCTACGTCGCCTAACCGAAAGGAGAAAGAAACATGTCTCGAGTAGGTAAGAGCCCGATCGCGCTGCAAGGCGCGGAGGTGACGCTGGCGAATGGCTCGATCACCGTCAAGGGCCCGCTGGGCACGATCTCGCAAGTGGTGAACCCGCTTGTGACGGTGGCGAACGACAACGGCACGCTGAATCTGGCGCCGGTCGACGAAAGCCGCGAAGCGAATGCACTGTCCGGCACGATGCGCGCGCTCATCGCGAACATGGTGCAGGGCGTGACGAAGGGTTTCGAGCGCAAGCTGACGCTGGTTGGCGTCGGTTATCGTGCGCAGGCGCAAGGCGACAAGCTGAACCTGTCGCTGGGTTTCTCGCACCCGGTGGTGCATCAGATGCCGGAAGGTATCAAGGCGGAAACCCCGACGCAAACCGAAATTCTGATCAAGGGGATCGACAAGCAGAAGGTCGGCCAGGTGGCTGCGGAAGTCCGCGGTTACCGCCCGCCCGAGCCCTACAAGGGCAAGGGTGTGCGCTATGCCGACGAGGTTGTGATCCTCAAAGAAACGAAGAAGAAGTAAGGGTGCGCAATCATGGATAAGACTCAATCTCGCCTGCGCCGCGCTCGCCAGACGCGTATCAAGATCGCCGAGCTGCAGGTCGCGCGTCTCGCCGTGCATCGCACGAACTCGCACATCTACGCGCAAGTGTTCTCGCCGTGCGGCACCAAGGTGGTGGCCAGCGCGTCGACGCTCGAAGCCGAAGTGCGTGCGCAGCTGGCTGATCAGTCGGGCAAGGGCGGCAACGTCAATGCAGCGACGCTGATCGGCAAGCGTATCGCAGAAAAGGCCAAGGCCGCCGGCATCGAATCCGTCGCCTTTGACCGCTCGGGCTTCCGCTATCACGGTCGCGTCAAGGCTCTGGCCGACGCAGCTCGTGAAGCTGGGCTCAAGTTCTAAGGAAGGAATCGTCATGGCAAAGATGCAAGCGAAAGTTCAGGCCGACGAGCGCGACGACGGCCTTCGCGAAAAAATGATTTCGGTCAATCGCGTGACCAAGGTCGTGAAAGGTGGCCGGATTCTCGGTTTCGCCGCACTGACCGTGGTCGGCGACGGTGATGGCCGCGTCGGCATGGGCAAGGGCAAGGCGAAGGAAGTGCCGGTTGCCGTGCAGAAGGCAATGGAGCAGGCTCGCCGCAACATGTTCAAGGTGCCGCTGAAGAACGGTACCCTGCAACACGAAGTTCACGGCAAGCACGGCGCTTCGGCGGTCCTCCTCGCCCCGGCGAAGGAAGGTACCGGCGTGATCGCCGGCGGTCCGATGCGCGCGGTGTTCGACGTGATGGGCGTGCAGAACGTGGTGGCCAAGAGCCACGGTTCGACGAACCCGTACAACCTCGTTCGTGCGACGCTCGACGGCCTGCGCAAGCAATCGACGCCGGCAGACATCGCCGCCAAGCGCGGCAAGTCCGTCGAAGATATTTTGGGCTAAGCCCAGGTGGTCACCATGTCTGAAAAAACTGTCAAGGTTCAGCTCGTCAAGAGCCTGATTGGGACCCGCGAAACGCACCGCGCCACCGTGCGCGGCCTGGGTCTGCGTCGCCTCAACTCGATCAGCGAGCTGCAGGATACGCCGGCGGTGCGCGGCATGATCAACAAGGTTTCGTACCTTGTTAAGGTCATCGGCTAAGCGCCGGCTACGGATCAAGGAGTTGTTATGGAATTGAATAACCTGAAGCCGGCAGAAGGCGCGAAGCACGCCAAGCGTCGCGTCGGCCGCGGCATCGGTTCCGGTCTCGGTAAGACGGCCGGCCGTGGTCACAAGGGTCAGAAATCGCGTTCGGGCGGTTTCCACAAGGTCGGCTTCGAAGGCGGTCAGATGCCGCTGCAACGTCGTCTGCCGAAGCGCGGCTTTACTTCGCTGACGAAGGAATTCGTCGGTGAAGTGCGCCTGGGCGACCTCGAGAAGCTGCCGGTCGAAGAGATCGATCTGCTCGCACTGAAGCAAGCCGGCCTGGTCGGCGAGCTGACGAAGAGCGCGAAGATCATCGCTACGGGCGAACTGAAGCGCAAGATCGTCGTGAAGGGTCTCGGTGCGACCAAGTCGGCTCGCGCAGCGATCGAAGCGGCCGGCGGTTCGTTTGCCGAGTAACGTGCCTCGCGGCCGTTACTAGCATCTGCATCGGAGAAGATACTTGGCCAACAGCCCGAGTCTCGCAAAACCCGGTCGAAGCACGGCGAAGTTCGGCGATCTGCGCCGGCGGGCAATGTTCTTGCTGCTGGCGCTGATCGTCTATCGCATCGGCGCGCACATTCCGGTTCCGGGCATCGATCCGGATCAACTGGCGAAGTTGTTCCAGAGCCAGGCAGGCGGCATCCTCGGCATGTTCAACATGTTCTCGGGTGGTGCGTTGTCGCGCTTCACGATCTTCGCGCTGGGGATCATGCCGTACATCTCGGCGTCGATCATCATGCAGCTGCTGGCGATCGTCTCGCCGCAGCTCGAGGCGCTGAAGAAGGAAGGGCAGGCAGGGCAGCGCAAGATCACGCAGTACACGCGGGTCTTCACGGTCGTGCTGGCGACGTTCCAGGCCTTCGGCATCGCCGCGGCGCTCGAGAACCAGCCGGGCCTCGTCATCGATCCCGGCATGCTGTTCCGGCTGACGACGGTCGTGACGCTGGTGACGGGCACGATGTTCCTGATGTGGCTCGGCGAGCAGATCACCGAGCGCGGCCTCGGCAACGGCATCTCGATCATCATCTTCGGCGGGATCGCGGCGGGTTTCCCGAACGCCGTCGGCGGGCTGTTCGAACTGGTGCGCACGGGTTCGATGAGCATCATCTCGGCGATCATCATCGTCGTGCTGATCGGCGCGGTGACCTACCTGGTCGTGTTCATCGAACGCGGTCAGCGCAAGATCCTCGTGAACTACGCGAAGCGCCAGGTTGGTAACAAGATTTACGGCGGACAGTCGTCGCATCTGCCGCTGAAGTTGAACATGTCGGGCGTGATTCCGCCGATCTTCGCATCGTCGATCATCCTGTTCCCGGCAACGATCCTGAGCTGGTTCAGCTCGGGTGACCGCAAGAGCTGGCTGTCCGACACGCTGCACAACGTGGCCGAAGCGCTGAAGCCGGGTCAACCGGTGTACGTGCTGCTGTACACGCTGGCGATCGTGTTTTTCTGCTTCTTCTACACCGCGCTGGTGTTCAACAGCAGGGAAACGGCAGACAACCTGAAGAAGAGCGGTGCGTTCGTGCCGGGCATCCGTCCGGGCGACCAGACCGCGCGATACATCGACCGCATTCTCACGCGTCTGACGCTGGCCGGTGCGATCTACATCGTCTTTGTGTGTCTGCTGCCGGAATTTTTGGTACTGCGCTGGAACGTGCCGTTTTATTTTGGTGGAACGTCGCTGCTGATCATTGTCGTCGTCACGATGGACTTCATGGCGCAGGTGCAGTCGTACGTTATGTCGCAACAGTATGAATCGCTGCTCAAGAAAGCCAATTTCAAGGGCAGCAACATCCCAATGCGTTGATTAAGGACTATGGCCAAAGACGATGTAATCCAGATGCAAGGCGAGGTTGTCGAAAACCTCCCGAATGCGACCTTCCGCGTGAAGCTGGAAAACGGCCATGTCGTATTGGGGCATATTTCGGGAAAGATGCGGATGCACTACATCCGCATCCTCCCGGGCGACAAGGTGACGGTTGAGTTGACGCCTTACGATCTGTCTCGTGCGCGGATCGTGTTCCGGGCGAAGTGATTTGTAAAAAGGGTAATATCATGAAAGTGATGGCATCGGTTAAGCGCATTTGCCGCAATTGCAAGATCATCAAGCGCAAGGGTGTGGTTCGCGTGATCTGCAGCTCGGACCCGCGCCACAAGCAGCGTCAAGGCTGATCGCGCGCTCGTTTGCGCTTTTTGTTTGAGGAAAAACAATGGCTCGTATCGCAGGGGTTAACATCCCGAATCACCAGCATACCGAGATCGGCCTGACGGCGATTTTCGGTGTCGGCCGCACGCGCGCGCGCAGCATCTGCGTCGCTGCTGGCGTCGAATTCTCGAAGAAGGTCAAGGACCTGAACGACGCAGACCTCGAAAAGCTGCGTGAAGAGGTTGGCAAGTTTGTCGTCGAAGGCGATCTGCGCCGTGAAGTGACGATGAACATCAAGCGTCTGATGGACCTTGGCTGCTACCGTGGCGTGCGCCATCGCAAGGGTCTGCCGATGCGTGGCCAGCGTACGCGTACCAACGCACGTACCCGCAAGGGTCCGCGCCGCGCCGCTCAAGCGCTGAAGAAATAAGCTGACAGTTACAGGAAAACGTCATGGCTAAGGCTTCCAATAACGCGGCTCAACGCGTTCGCAAGAAGGTTAAGAAGAACGTTGCGGAAGGTGTGGTTCACGTTCACGCATCGTTCAACAACACGATCATCACGATCACCGATCGTCAGGGCAACGCTCTGGCGTGGGCGACGTCGGGCGGCCAGGGCTTCAAGGGCTCGCGCAAGTCGACCCCGTTCGCCGCGCAGGTGGCAGCCGAGTCGGCTGGCCGCGTCGCGATGGAATACGGCGTGAAGAATCTGGAAGTGCGCATCAAGGGCCCGGGCCCGGGTCGCGAGTCGGCAGTGCGCGCGCTGCACGGCCTCGGCATCAAGATCACGGCGATCTCCGACGTGACGCCGATCCCGCACAACGGCTGCCGTCCGCCGAAGCGCCGCCGCATCTAAGGATGCCTGGCGCAGCCTGTTGTCGCCGCAGGGCGCCGACGGGCAACGTAGTTGATTGTATTGATTGACTAAGTCCACCGTTCGGTCCAAAGGACACGAACTAGCGCGGATCCGGATCCGCGTGACGATAGATAGAGGAAACGCAAAGTGGCACGTTATACCGGCCCGAAGGCCAAGTTGTCCCGCCGTGAAGGCACCGATCTGTTCCTGAAGAGCGCGCGCCGCTCGCTCGCCGACAAGTGCAAGCTCGACAGCAAGCCGGGTCAGCACGGCCGCATCTCCGGTGCGCGCACGTCCGACTACGGCACGCAGCTGCGTGAAAAGCAGAAGGTCAAGCGCATCTACGGCGTGCTGGAGCGTCAGTTCCGCCGCTACTTCGCCGAAGCCGATCGCCGCAAGGGCAACACGGGTGAAAACCTGCTGCAACTGCTCGAGTCGCGCCTCGACAACGTCGTGTACCGCATGGGCTTCGGCTCGACGCGCGCCGAAGCGCGCCAGCTGGTGAGCCACAAGGCGATCACGGTGAACGGCATCGCGTCGAACATCCCGTCGCTGCAGGTCAAGGCAGGCGACGTCATCGCGATCCGTGAAAAGTCGAAGAAGCAGGCGCGTATTGTCGAATCGCTGTCGCTGGCCGAGCAAGGCGGCATGCCGAGCTGGGTTGCGGTCGACGCGAAGAAGTTCGAAGGCACGTTCAAGCAAGTGCCGGAACGCGCTGAAATCGCAGGCGATATCAACGAAAGCCTGATCGTCGAATTGTATTCGCGTTAATCCGATTGATAGCCGAGGTACCCTGCTTGCTAAGTGCCGGCAGGGCCTCGGCTGTTCATTTTCAGGTGTTACCGGTCAGCCTTATCGGTGTAACGAGCCGAGGGTATTGAAAAGGAAAACCTATGCAAACCAGTTTGTTGAAACCCAAGATCATCGCCGTGGAGTCGCTGGGCGAGAACCATGCGAAAGTGGTCATGGAGCCGTTCGAACGCGGCTATGGCCATACCTTGGGCAATGCGCTCCGCCGCGTGCTGCTGTCGTCGATGGTGGGCTACGCGCCGACCGAAGTGACGATCGCCGGTGTCGTGCATGAGTACTCGACGCTCGATGGTGTGCAAGAGGACGTCGTCAACCTGCTGCTGAACCTGAAGGGTGTGGTGTTCAAGCTGCACAACCGCGACGAAGTCACGGTGACCCTGCGCAAGGAAGGCGAAGGCATTGTGACGGCCGGCGACATCGAACTCGCGCACGACTGCGAGGTGATCAACCCCGATCACGTGATCGCGCATCTGACCAAGGGCGGCAAGCTCGACGTCCAGATCAAGATCGAGAAGGGCCGCGGCTACGTGCCGGGCAACGTTCGTCGCTACGGCGAGGAAACCGCGAAGATCATCGGCCGCATCGTGCTGGACGCCTCGTTCTCGCCGGTTCGTCGCGTCAGCTATGCGGTGGAAAGCGCCCGGGTCGAGCAGCGTACCGACCTCGACAAGCTCGTCATGAACATCGAGACGAGCGGCGTGATCACGCCGGAAGAAGCGATCCGCCAGTCGGCCCGCATCCTGGTCGACCAGCTGTCCGTGTTCGCGGCGCTGGAAGGCACGGAGACGGCCGCGGAAGCGCCGTCGCGCGCGCCGCAGATCGATCCGATCCTGCTGCGTCCGGTGGACGATCTCGAGTTGACGGTACGTTCGGCGAACTGCCTGAAGGCCGAGAACATCTACTACATCGGCGATCTGATCCAGCGCACGGAAAACGAGCTGCTGAAGACGCCGAACCTCGGCCGCAAGTCGCTGAACGAAATCAAGGAAGTGCTGGCCTCGCGCGGCCTTACGCTGGGCATGAAGCTCGAAAACTGGCCGCCGGCCGGTCTCGACAAGTAATTCCCGGCGGCGTCCACGCGTCGCCAGTCTGGTCAGGACGCGGATTTTCCTTTAGAATCCGCGTCTTGCTTTTTTCTACCGGCCCGTGCGCCAGTTCCGGCGCGATAGAAGAGCTGGATCAAAACTTTGAATCAAGGAAACTGAAATGCGTCACCGTCATGGTCTGCGGAAACTGAACCGCACGAGCAGCCACCGTCTGGCAATGCTCCGTAACATGTCCAACTCGCTGATCGAGCACGAAGTCATCAAGACGACGCTGCCGAAGGCGAAGGAACTCCGCAAGGTCGTTGAGCCCCTGATCACGCTCGGCAAGAAGCCGTCGCTCGCGAACCGCCGCCTGGCGTTCAACCGCCTGCGCGATCGTGACTCGGTCACGAAGCTGTTCGACGTGCTGGGCCCGCGCTTCGCGAATCGTCCGGGCGGCTATCTGCGCATCCTGAAGTTCGGCTTCCGCGTCGGCGACAACGCGCCGATGGCGCTGGTCGAGCTGCTCGATCGTCCGGAAGTCTCGGAAGACAACGTCCAGGAAGCCGAATAAGCTTTCGCGATGTCGAAAAAAAGCCAGGCCGATGCCTGGCTTTTTTGTTGCCCGTGCGCCGGCCGCACGCAGCGCGCGAAGTGGATGCCTGCGTTAGGATATGGCGTTTCGCGAATTTCGCAGGAGACGTCGATGGTGATCGTGCTGATGATGACGACCGTGCCGGATGCGGCCACGGCCCGCTCGCTCGCGGACGGCGCGCTCGGCGCCCGGCTCGCGGCGTGCGTGTCGGAGCTTGGCACGATCCGCTCGAGCTATCACTGGCAAGGCAAGATCGAATCGGCAGAAGAGATCCAGTTGCTGTTCAAGACGAGCGCCGTGCGCGCGCTCGAGCTTGAGCGTTTCATCACCTCCCATCATCCCTACGAGACACCCGAAATCGTCTCATGGCAGGCCACCGCGTCCGTCCCCTACGGCAGTTGGGTGGCGGCCGAAACCCAACGCCTCTTCCATGTCTGATCGACCCTTTTCCGCGGCCGCCGGCCTGCGTCTGCTGTTCGCGTGCCTGATGCTGTTCGGCGCGCTGTTCGGCCTTTCGGCTGCGCGTGCCGACGGCGACTTCCTCGACCCGTCGCTCGCGTTCCGCTTCAGTTCGAGCGAATCGCCGGGGCAGGTGGACCTGCATTTCAAGATCGCCGACGGCTACTACATGTATCGCGAGCGCTTCGTGTTCGCCGTGAAAAGCGGCACCGCGACGCTCGGCGAGGCGCAGATCCCTCCCGGCCACGTGAAGTACGACGAGACGTTCGCGAAGAACGTCGAGACCTATCGCGGCGAGCTCACGATCCATGTGCCCGTCACGAAGGCGGCGGGCCCGTTCGAGCTGTCGGTGACCTCGCAAGGCTGCGCCGACGGCGGCATCTGCTATCCGCCCGCCGAGCACGTGGTGCATGTCGATGGCGCGGCACTGACGGCGGCGCCGGCGTCCAGTTCGCCGGCGCCGGCGCAATCGGCCGTGCCGGGATCGGGCTCGCGGGCGTCCGCGCCGACGTCCGCGGCGCCGGCCGCTCCCGCCGAGGACGGCAGCTGGTACGAACGCTTGACGAGCGCCGACTACGCGCAGTCGCTGCTCGAGGGCCACGGCTTCCTGACCGTCGTCGCGCTGTTCTTCGTGGCCGGCATGGTGCTGAGCCTGCTGCCGTGCTCGTACCCGATGATCCCGATCCTGTCGGCGATCATCATCGGCGAGGGCACCCGGGCGACGCGCGCGCGCAGCTTCGCGCTGTCGCTGACCTACGTGGTCGGGATGGCGCTCGTCTACACCGTGCTCGGCATTGCCGCCGCGCTGATCGGGCAGAGCCTCGGCGCATGGCTGCAGAACCCGTGGATGCTTGGCGCGTTCGGGCTGCTGCTGACGGTATTCGCGCTGACGCTGATTGGCGGCATCGACATCGCGCTGCCGCAGCGCTGGCAGGACGGCGCCGCGCAGGCCTCGAGCCGGCGCTCGGGCGGGCGCTTCGCGGCGGTGGCCGCGATGGGCGCGCTCTCGGCGCTGGTGGTGGGCGCCTGCATGACGGCGCCGCTGTTCGCCGTGCTCGCGTTCATCGCTCATACCGGCAACGCGCTGCTCGGCGGCGCCGCGCTGTTCGCGATGGGGATCGGCCTCGGCGTGCCGCTGCTGATCATCGGCCTCGGCGCAGGCACGCTGCTGCCGCGCGCCGGCGCCTGGATGGAAGGCGTGAAGGTGTTCTTCGGCGTGGTGCTGCTCGCGGCCGCGCTCTGGATCGTCTGGCCGGTGCTCGGCGCCGCGGTGCAGATCGCGCTCGCCGCGCTCTGGCTGCTGATCGCCGCGGCGGCCACCGGCCTCTTCACGCCGGCGGCCGGCGGCGCTTCGATCTGGCGTCGGCTCGGCCGCGGCGTCGGCGCCGCGTTCGCGATCTGGGCCGCCTTGCTGCTGGTCGGCCTCGCGGCCGGCTCGACCGATCCGCTGCGTCCGCTGTCGGTATTCGCCGCGCGCGGCGGTGCCGCCGTGGCGGGCGCGGCCAAGGCCGGCACCGCCGTGCATGAAGGCCCGAGCTTCGCGCCGGTGCGTTCGAGCGCGGAGCTCGACCAGGTCATCAAGACCGCCGGCCGGCCAGTGCTGCTCGACTTCTACGCTGACTGGTGCGTGAGCTGCAAGGAGATGGAACACCTGACCTTCACCGATCCGCGCGTACAGGCGCGACTGGGACAGCTGCAGCTGGTGCGCGCCGACGTGACCGCCAACAACGGCGACGACCAGGTGCTGCTCAAGCGCTTCGGTCTGTTCGGGCCGCCCGGCATCATCGTGTTCGATCGCGACGGCCGCGAGCTCGGCCGCGTGGTCGGCTACCAGGCGGCCGACCGCTTCCTGCGCAGCCTCGATCGCGCGGGCGCGCCGTCGGCCTGAGCGCAGGCGCCGGGCTGGGCGGATTCCGCATGAAAAAACGGCGAAGCGCCTGACGCGCTTCGCCGTTTTCGTTGGGAGGCGCCCAGCGGGCGCACTGGTTTACTTCTGGTCGCGCAGCAGACGCGCGGCGTCGAGCGCGAAGTAGGTGAGCACGCCGTCGGCGCCCGCGCGCTTGAACGCGAGCAGCGATTCGAGCACGACCTTGTCGTGGTCGAGCCAGCCGTTCAGCGCGGCGGCCTTCAGCATCGCGTATTCGCCGCTGACCTGGTAGACGTAGGTCGGGAAGCGGAACTCGTCCTTCACGCGGCGCACGATGTCGAGGTACGGCATGCCGGGCTTCACCATCACCATGTCGGCGCCTTCGTCGATGTCGAGCCGGATCTCGCGCAGCGCCTCGTCGGAGTTCGCCGGGTCCATCTGGTACGTCATCTTGTTGCTCTTGCCGAGATTGGTGGCCGAGCCGACCGCGTCGCGGAACGGGCCGTAGAACGCCGACGCGTATTTCGCCGAGTAGGCCATGATGCGCGTGTGGATGTGGCCGTCGCTTTCCAGCATCTCGCGGATCGAGCCGATCCGGCCGTCCATCATGTCCGACGGAGCGACGATGTCGACGCCGGCCTCGGCCTGCGCGCGCGCCTGCTCGAGCAGGATCTCGATGGTCGCGTCGTTGATCACGTAGCCGTTCTCGTCGAGCACGCCGTCCTGGCCGTGACTCGTGTACGGATCGAGCGCCACGTCGGTCAGCACGCCGAGCTCGGGAAAGTGGCGCTTCAGCTCGCGCACCGCGCGCGGGATCAGGCCATCGGGATTGCCGGCCTCGCGGCCGTCGGGCGTCTTCAACGCCGGCTCGATCGCCGGGAACAGCGACAGCACCGGCACGCCGAGCGCGACGCATTGCTCGGCCACGCCCATCAGCAGGTCCACCGAGACGCGCTCGACGCCCGGCATCGAGGCCACGCTCTGGCGCACGTTGGTGCCTTCGACGACGAACACCGGCAGGATCAGGTCGTTGGTGGTGAGGAGGTTTTCACGCATCAGGCGACGCGAGAAGTCGTCGCGGCGCATTCTGCGCGGGCGATGCAAGGGATGGAGGCTCATGACGAAATCGCTGGAATCAGTCTGAAGGAACCCTTACGGAACCCTTCGGTGAAATTTCGAGACAATGGTATATGATAGCGATCGAGTGCCGCGCCAAGGCGCGATGCTCCCCGCTTCTCCTCCCTGAGCGGGTGCCTGTCGTTATTCGATTAGGCTGTTTGACCCGCCGCGAAACGGCGGGTTTTTTTATGCGCCAACCGACGGCAAGCCTCCGTTCGGGGCCGCGCGCGAGGCGCGCGGAACGGTCATTCTCCTACAGCTGCGTCATTTTCGCCGGCGGCCGACGGCCGCAGCCAACCCTCGATCAGCGCGTGCGCTTCGTCGAGTCCGGTGCGCTTGAGTGCCGAGAACAACTGCACGGTTAGCTCACCCTCATAGCCGCCGTCGCGATAGGCCTCGAGCGCTTTCTTCGTATTGCGAAGCGCATTGACGCTCTCTTGGCGGGTCAATTTGTCGCACTTCGTCAGCAGCGTGTGAATCGGCTTGCCGGTCGGCGCGAACCACTCGATCATGCGCTGATCGAGTTCGGTCAGCGGCCGGCGCGAGTCCATCATCAGGATCATGCCGCGCAATTGGGGCCGGGTCTTGAGGTAGGCCGACAGCAGCGCTTCCCAGTGCGCCTTCGCAGCGCCGGGCACCTCGGCGTAGCCGTAGCCGGGCAGGTCGACGAGGTTCGCGACCGGTTCCGCCTCGGGGCCGACCGAGAAGTAGTTGATGTGCTGCGTGCGCCCCGGCGTCTTCGAGGCGAACGCGAGCCGCTTCTGATTGCAGAGGATGTTGATCGCCGTCGATTTGCCCGCGTTCGACCGGCCGGCGAAGGCGATCTCCGGAATCACGGTGGGCGGCAGGTCGCGCAGGTGATTGACGGTCGTGTAGAAGCGGGCTTGATGGAGCAGGAAGGCCATGAGTGCGGATGGAGCGAGAGCGCGGAGCGGGCCGCGCGTGGAGGCGGGAACCCCGCAATGATCCGCGCGGGCGTTGCATGCGGTAATCCGCGCAGTAACCCTGATAGCCGGAACGGGGCTGTAAACGCCATATTGTACAATACGGCGGTTTTTCCGAAGCCCTGCGGGCCGGTTGCGGGCGCTTTCTGCGGTAGACTGAGTGCCGTCGTTTGCAGAACCTCAAATTCCCACAAGACGAAACAGGGTGTGCGAATGAATCGACTGTGCAAGTCTCTGATAGCGCTTCAGGTTGCGGCAGGGTTCGTTGGTTTCGTGGCAGAGGCAGACGCGGCGGATGCGGCCAAGCCGGATCTGGAGCGAGGCAAGGCGATCGCGACGCAGGTCTGCGCGTCCTGTCACGGCGCCGACGGCAACAGTGCCACGGGCGCGTTCCCGAAGCTGGCCGGCCAGCATCCCGACTATCTGGTCAAGCAGTTGCACGATTTCAAGACGCAGCCGGGCGCCAAGGGGCCGGCGCGCAACAGCGCGGTGATGGCCGGTTTCGCCGGCGCGCTGAACGACGCCGACGCGCGCAACGTGGCCGCCTACTACGGCGCGCAGTCCCCGAAGCCCGGGGTCGCGCGCGACGCGGCCACCGTCGCGCTGGGCCGGCAGATCTACCGCGGCGGCATCGCGGACAAGGGCGTGCCGGCCTGCGCAAGCTGCCATGGTCCGACCGGACAGGGCATTCCGGTGCAGTATCCGCGCCTGTCGGGGCAGTGGGCCGATTACACGGTCGCGCAACTCACGGCGTTCCAGCAGGGCGCGGGCGCGCGCAACAACAACGAGCCGATGCACCAGATCGCATCGCGCCTGTCGGACAGCGAAGTGAAGGCGGTTGCCGATTACATTGCCGGCCTGCACTGATCGCTCCCGACGCACGGGAATCCTCTCCGCCGCGCCTCGCGCGCCGCGGCGCGGAAACAAAGAGAAAGGGTGGGGCGCTGCCGCCAGGCTGGCGCCTTGCCCTTTTTTGTTGTCAGTCGGAGTGTGAATGAGCGTTACCACGTCAGGAATCCAGGCGAACTCGCGGCGCCGCATGCTGAACACCTCGGTCGAGCTGATCAGCTCGATGCGCTTCGCGATCGCGCTGCTCGTCGTACTGGCGATCGCGAGCATCATCGGCACCGTCCTCACGCAGGATGATCCCTATCCGAACTACGTGAACCAGTTCGGCCCGTTCTGGGCCGACATCTTCCGCGCGATCGGTCTCTATACGGTCTACAGCGCCTGGTGGTTCATGCTGATCCTGCTGTTCCTGGTGATCTCGCTGTCGCTCTGCGTGATCCGCAACGGCCCGAAGATGCTGGCCGACGCGAAGAGCTGGAAGGACAAGGTGCGCGAAGGCAGCCTGCGCGCGTTCCATCACAAGGCCGAGTACGCGGCCACCGGCGCGCGCGCGCAGGTGGCGGCCTCGCTCGCCGCGTTCATCGGCAAGGCCGGCTACAAGCTGGTGGTGCGCGAATCGGACGGCGCGACGCTGATCTCCGCGAAGCGCGGCGCGATGACCAGGTACGGCTACATCGCCGCCCACCTCGCGATCGTCGTGATCTGCCTCGGCGGCCTGCTCGACAGCAACCTGCCGATCCATTTCCAGATGTGGCTGTTCGGCAAATCGCCCGTCAACACCAGCGCGGCGATCAGCGAGATCTCGCCCGACCACCGGCTGTCGGCGTCGAACCCGACGTTTCGCGGCTACGCGTGGGTGCCGGAAGGGCAGTACGTCTCGACCGCGATCCTGAACCAGCCGAACGGCTCGCTGATCCAGGACCTGCCGTTCTCGATCCAGCTCGACAAGTTCATCGTCGACTACTATTCGACCGGCATGCCGAAGCTGTTCGCGAGCGACATCGTCGTGATCGATCGCGAGACCGGCAAGCGCATCCCGGCGCGCGTCGAGGTCAACAAGCCGTTCACCTACAAGGGCGTGTCGATTTACCAGTCGAGCTTCCAGGACGGCGGCTCGCAGATGCGGATGACCGCGTTCCCGATGACGGGCGACCGCGACGCGTCGTTCCCGGTGGACGGCACGATCGGCAACGCGGTGCCGCTCGCGGGCCATGACGGCGAGACGATCGAGTTCGCCGACTTCCGCGCGATCAACGTCGAGAACCTCACCGACGCGAGCGGCAAGACCGACGCGCGCGGCGTGAGCACGACGCACTCGCTCAAGGAGGCGTTCGACGAGCGGCTCGGCTCCGGCGCGAAGACCTCGACGCCGGTGAACCTGCACAACGTCGGGCCGTCGGTGCAGTACAAGGTGCGCGGCAAAGACGGCCAGGCGCGTGAGTTCAACAACTACATGCTGCCGGTCGAGGTGGGCGGCGACCGCGTGTTCCTGGCCGGCGTGCGCGCGAGCCCGAACGATCCGTTCCGCTACCTGCGGATTCCCGCCGACGCCGACGATTCGATCGACGAGTGGATGCGGATCCGCGCCGCGCTCGAGGATCCGGCCGTGCGTGCCGAGGCCGCGCGCCGCTTCGCGCAGGGCTCGCTGCCCGACGCCGACGCGGCGTTGCGCACGCGCCTGAACGACAGCGCGCTGCGTGTCCTGACCCTTTTCGCGGGGGCCGACGCGAGTTCGGGCCGCCAGCCCGATGGCGATCCGGTGGGGGGCTTCCAGGCGGTGGCCGGTTTCATCGACCAGTCGGTACCGAAAGCCGAGCAGGAGAAGGCCGCCGGCCTGCTGCTGCGCATGCTGGAAGGCGCGATGTGGCAGGTCTGGCAGGTGGCGCGCGAGCAGGCGAACCTGAAGGCCGTCGCGCAGTCGGCCGAGTCGGCGCGCTTCGTGCAGAACACCATCAACGCGCTGTCGGACAGCTTTCTGTACGGCGCGCCGGTGTATTTGCGGCTTGATTCATATAAACAGGTGCAGGCTTCGGTATTCCAGTTGACACGCGCACCTGGTAAAAATCTGGTGTATCTTGGCAGCCTGCTGCTGGTGTTCGGCATCTTTTCGATGTTCTACGTACGCGAGCGTCGGCTGTGGTTCTGGCTCAAGGACACGGCAGCAGGCACGGGCGTCGTGATGGCGATGTCGAGCGCCCGCAAGACATTCGATTTCGAGAAGGAGTTCGCGCAGACGCGCGACGCGGTCGGCGCGGTACTCGGTGCCGCGCCCGCCGCAGCGGGCCCTGTCGAGCGCGAGACCGATCCCCACGACTCCCCACGGTAACGTCATGGATCTGACCCAAGTTTCTTCGTCCCCCGCGCCGCGCGGCCGCGCGCAAGCGGGCGTGCCCGCCCCGGCGCCGCTGTTCGACGAGCGCCCGTTCCTGAAGCGCTTGTCCCTCGTTGACTGGTTGTTCGCGCTCGCGATGGTGGCCGGCGCCGGCTTCGCGCTCGTGCATTATCAGGCGCACATGGATTACTACGATCAGGCCGTGATGACCGGCGCGACCGCCGCGCTGGTCGTGCTCGGCTGGCGCTGGAAGCCGGCGCGGCTGCTGATGGCGTCGATCGCGGTGTTCTCGCTGCTGTCGCTGAACCTCTATCACGGCGACCTGTCGCGCGCCGATTCGGCGTTCTTCCTGAAGTACTTCCTGTCGAGCCAGTCGGCGATCCTCTGGATGAGCGCGTTGTTCGTGTTCGCCACGGTGTTCTACTGGATCGGCATGCTGAGCCGCTCCGAAACCGGCGCCGCGATCGGCCAGAAGATGACCTGGGCCGCCGTGCTGATGGGCTTCACGGGCCTGATGGTGCGCTGGTACGAGTCGTACCTGATCGGCGCCGACGTCGGCCACATCCCGGTGTCGAACCTCTACGAAGTGTTCGTGCTGTTCAGCCTGATCACGGCGCTGCTCTATCTGTACTACGAAGGGCATTACGGCACGCGCGCGCTCGGCGCGTTCGTGCTGCTCGTGATCAGCGCCGCGGTCGGCTTCCTGATGTGGTACTCGATCGCGCGCGACGCGCAGCAGATCCAGCCGCTCGTGCCGGCGCTGCAGAGCTGGTGGATGAAGATCCACGTGCCGGCCAACTTCATCGGCTACGGCAGCTTCGCGCTGTCGGCGATGGTCAGCGTGGCCTACCTGTGCAAGGAGCGCGGCGTGCTGGCCGATCGCCTGCCCGCGCTCGAGGTGCTCGACGACGTGATGTACAAGTCGATCGCGGTTGGCTTTGCGTTCTTCACGATCGCGACGATCCTCGGCGCGCTGTGGGCCGCCGAAGCGTGGGGCGGCTACTGGAGCTGGGACCCGAAGGAGACCTGGGCGCTGATCGTCTGGCTCAACTACGCGGCGTGGCTGCACATGCGGCTCATGAAGGGGCTGCGCGGCACCGTCGCCGCCTGGTGGGCGCTGACGGGCCTCGTCGTCACCACCTTCGCGTTCCTCGGTGTGAACATGTTCCTCTCGGGGCTGCACAGCTACGGCAAGCTGTGAGCCGGACTTCATCGGCTCCGGCCGGAACGGATCACGGATTCGCAAACCGCCGCCGCACGCGTTCGTGCCCGGCGGTTTTTTGCTGGGCCGCCGCGCGCCTCGTGCGCATGGGCGGCGATCGATGCAACGCATGACCGCCGGCGCCGTTGCCCGGCGAGGAGACGCTTCATGTTGATCAGGACCACGCGCCGCCGGCTGCTGACCGGCGACGACATCGCGCGCCACGACATTACCGCGCCGTCGGCATTCGCCGCCCGCCGCGGCGTGCTGCGCGCCGCGGGCGCCGCCGTGGCGGCCGGGCTCGGCGTGCCGGGCGCCGCGTCGGCGGCCTACCGGTCGCCGGACCCCGCCGCGCATCCGCTCGCCGCCGCGACCAACGCGAAGTTCGTGGTCCCCGACAAGGTCACGCCGTACAAGGACGTGACGACCTACAACAACTTCTACGAATTCGGCACCGACAAGGGCGATCCCGCGCAGCACGCCGGCTCGCTGCGCCCGCATCCGTGGCGCGTGAGCGTGGAGGGCGCGGTGAAGGCGCCGAAGGTCTACGACATCGACGACCTGCTCAAGCTCGCGCCGCTCGAGGAGCGCGTGTACCGGCACCGCTGCGTGGAGGGCTGGTCGATGGTGATCCCGTGGATCGGCGTCCCGCTTGCCGACCTGATCCGCCGCGTGCAGCCGACGTCGAACGCGAAGTACGTGCAGTTCGTCACGCTCGCCGATCCGTCGCAGATGCCGGGGCTGGCCGAGCCGATCCTCGACTGGCCGTACTCGGAAGGGCTGCGGCTCGACGAGGCGATGAACCCGCTCACGCTGCTGACGATGGGCGTCTACGGACAGGTGCTGCCGAACCAGAACGGCGCGCCGGTGCGGATCGTGGTGCCGTGGAAGTACGGCTTCAAGAGCGCGAAGTCGATCGTGAAGATCCGCTTCGTCGAGCAGGCCCCGAAGACCAGCTGGAACACCTACGCGCCGACCGAATACGGCTTCTTCTCGAACGTGAATCCCGAGGTCGATCATCCGCGCTGGAGCCAGGCGACCGAGCGGCGCATCGGCGAGGACGGCTTCTTCACGCCGAAGCGCAAGACGCTGATGTTCAACGGCTACGGCGATCTCGTCGCATCGATGTATCGCGGCATGGATCTGCGCAAGAACTTCTAGGCGGCGCGCGGTGGACAAACAATGGCAAGGTGCGTCGCGCGCCACGCGAGCCGCCGGCGGCCCGCGCGAGACGGCCCGGGCGCCGGCCGCGCCGTGGGCGCTGCGCATCGCGAAGGTGACGGTGTTCGCCGCGGGCCTGTTCCCGCTCGCGCGGCTCGTGCTGCTCGGTGCGACGGGCGGGCTCGGCGCGAATCCGATCGAGTTCGTCACGCGCTCGACCGGACTCTGGACGCTCGTGATCCTCTGCGTGACGCTGGCCGTCACGCCGCTGCGGCGGCTCACCGGCGTGGCCGCGCTGCTGCGTCTGCGGCGCATGATCGGCCTGTTCGCGTTCTTCTACGCGACGCTGCACTTCATCACCTACTTCTGGTTCGACAAGTGGTTCGATCTCGCGGCGATCCTGAGGGACGTCGTGAAGCGGCCGTTCATCACCGTCGGCTTCGCAGCGTTCGTGCTGCTGATCGCGCTCGCGCTGACCTCGCCGCGCGCGATGGTGCGCCGGCTCGGCCGCCACTGGCAGCGGCTGCACCGGCTGATCTACGCGATCGCGCTGCTGGCGATCCTGCATTTCTGGTGGATGCGCGCCGGCAAGCACGATCTGGCGCTGCCGAAGCTGTACGGCGCGATCGTGCTGGTGCTGCTCGGCTGGCGGCTCGTGGCGGCGCTGGCGCGACGGCGTACCCGGGCCGCGGGGTAGCTCGCCGGGCACGCGGGTATCGCGGTGGTGCCGCCGACGGCAGCGCGCCTGGCGAGCCGGCATGAAAAAAGCGATGCGCTTTTCACACGCATCGCTTTTTTTCGTCCCGCCGATGGCCGCGGTGCTGCCGCGCCCGGCCCGGCTTACCGCCGGCTCATTCTTCCTCGGGCAGGATCGACTCTTTCTCGAACAGGCTCGGAATCGTCTCGCGCTCGCGCACCAGATAGGCGTTCTGGCCGTCGACGAGCACCTCGGCCGCGCGCGGGCGCGTGTTGTAGTTCGAACTCATCGCGAAGCCGTAGGCGCCGGCCGAGCGGATCGCGAGCAGGTCGCCCTCGGCGATCGCGAGCGTGCGCTCGCGGCCGAGCCAGTCGCCGCTCTCGCAGACCGGGCCGACCACGTCGTAGACGGCGCTCGCATGGGCGCTGGCCTGCTTGACCGGCACGATCGCGTGGTACGCCTCGTACATCGCCGGACGCGCGAGGTCGTTCATGCCCGCGTCGACGATCGCGAAGTTCTTCTCCTCGCCCGGCTTCAGGAATTCGACGCGCGTGAGCAGGATGCCGGCGTTGCCGGTCAGCGAGCGGCCCGGCTCGAAGAACAGTTCGCGGTGGCCGTGGCCGCGCGCGTCGAGCTTCGCGAACAGCGCCTGCACGAACGCCCCGATGTCGGGCGGCGTTTCGTCGGAATAGGTGATGCCGAGCCCGCCGCCCACGTCGACGTGATGGATCGCGATGCCGTCCGCCTCGATCTGCTCGACCAGGTCGAGCACCTTGTCGAGCGCGTCGAGATAGGGGCTCAGCTCGGTGATCTGCGAGCCGATGTGGCAGTCGATGCCGACCACCTGCAGGTTCGGCAGCGCGGCGGCGGCGCGGTAGGTCGCGCGCGCGTCGGCGAACGCCACGCCGAACTTGTTGGCCTTCAGGCCGGTGGAGATGTACGGATGCGTCTTCGGATCGACGTCGGGGTTCACGCGCAGCGAGACCGGTGCGCGCTTGCCGAGCGAGCCGGCCACCGCGTTGAGGCGGTCGAGCTCCGGCACCGATTCGACGTTGAAGCATTTGACGCCGGCCTCGAGCGCGACGCGCATTTCGTCGGCGCTCTTGGCCACGCCCGAGAACACCACTTGCTCCGGCTTGCCGCCCGCCGCCAGTACGCGCGCGAGTTCGCCGCCCGAGACGATGTCGAAGCCGGCGCCGAGCCGCGCGAACAGGTTCAGCACGCCGAGGTTGCCGTTGGCCTTCACGGCGACGTGGATCGACGCGCGGCGGCCCTCGCAGGCGTTGGCGTAGGCCTGGTACGCGGCCGTCAGCGCGGCGCGCGAATAGACGTAGAGCGGGGTGTCGAAGTGGTCGGCGAGCTTGTCGGCCGGAATGCCTTCGGCGTGCAGCGTACCGTCGACGTAGTCAAATGCGGGGTGAGTCATCCGGGATCATCGATTGGGGGTGGCGTCGGAGGCCGCGCCCGGCGAGGCGAGCGACGGCGAAAGCGTCAGTGACGCGCCGGCCGCGTCGTCCGGCGCCGGGTCGGCGGTGGAGGCGGCATCGGGGGCCGACGCCGCGTCGTCGGCGGCTGGCGGTTGCGTCGTTTCGATCGGTTTGGGAGGCAAGGGCGGCACGGTGGGCAGATAGAGCGCGCCGCGTTGACCGCAGCCGGCAAGCGCCAAAGCCGCTACAATCGCGCTCATCTGGAAAACGACTCGCATGATCGTCCCTAAACAATTGAATCGACAGAGTTTAGCATGAGCGACACTGAATACCTGACCCGCGCCGAGGCCGTTCTGGCGGCCGTCGAGCGCTGCGTGGACGAAGCCAACGAGGGCGACCTCGACATCGATCTGGGCCGCAACGGCGGCGTCATCACGCTGAGCTTCGAGAACGGCACCAAGATCATCGTGAACCTGCAGCCGCCGATGAAGGAAGTGTGGATCGCGGCGAAGTCGGGCGGCTATCACTTCCGCTATCTCGACGGCGCGTGGCGCGACACGCGTTCGGGCAACGAGTTCTTCGCGGCATTGACGCAGTACGCGACCGAGCAGGCCGGCGAGCCGGTGACGTTCAGCGCCTGAGCCTGCACCGGCAGGCGCGCTGCCGATGAGAAAAGAGCGACCCGCGGGTCGCTCTTTTGCGTTGCGAGGCCGCGCGGCGCCTCAGTTGCCGCCCTGGAACAGGTTCATGATGTCCTGCTTCTCCTGCGCGTCGACGTGCGGGATCGACGCGTCGTCGGGCGAGGCCGCCTGCGCCACGCCGACCGTCGACACGAAGCCGTGGCCCGGCGTGAACTCGCTGAAGAACAGCTCGTCGCCGATCGTCGTGACACCGTCGGGCATCGGCATCTTGTACTCGGGCACGTTCTTCAGCGACGGCCCCATGTAGTCGATCCAGACCGGCAGCGCGAGGCCGCCGCCCGTCTCGCGGTCGCCGAGGCTGCGCGGGTTGTCGTAGCCGATCCAGGCGATCGCGGCGAGCGTGTGCTGGAAGCCCGCGAACCACGCGTCGCGCGAATCGTTGGTGGTGCCGGTCTTGCCGCCGAGGTCGGTGCGCTTGAGCACGTTGGTCTTCGCGCCGGTGCCGCGCTGCGCCACGCTCTGCAGCAGGCTGTTCATCACGTAGGCGTTGCGCGCGTCGATCGCGCGCGGCGCGCTCTGCTCGGCCACCAGCGGCTGCGCGCGCGCCACCACGTTGCCGCTCGAATCGGTCACCTCGGCGATCAGGTACGGATTCACGCGATAGCCGCCGTTGGCGAACACCGAGTAGGCGCCCGCCATCTGCAGCGGCGTGACGAGCCCCGCGCCGAGCGCCATCGGCAGGTAAGCCGGATGGCGGTCCGCGTCGAAGCCGAAGCGCGTGATGTACTGCTGCGCGTACTTGGTGCCGATGTAGTTGAGGATCCGGATCGAAACGAGGTTGCGCGAGCGCATCAGCGCCGTGCGCATCGGCTCCGGCCCGTCGAAGCCGCCGCCGTAGTTCTTCGGTTCCCACGGCTGGCCGCCCGTTTCGGCCGCGCTGAAGAACAGCGGCGCGTCGTTGATGATGGTGGCCGGCCCCAGGCCCTTGTCGAGCGAGGCCGAGTAGATGAACGGCTTGAAGCTCGAACCGGGCTGGCGCCACGCCTGCGTGACGTGGTTGAACTTGTTCTTGTTGAAGTCGAAGCCGCCCACCAGCGAGCGGATCGCGCCGTCCTGCGGGACGATCGAGATGAACGCGCCCTCGATCTGCGGCAACTGCGTGATCGCCCAGTCGCCGCCGTCGTTCTTCACCACGCGCACGATCGCGCCGGGGCGGATGCGCCGGTTCGGCTGCGCGTTGGCGGCCAGCGACGCCGCGGCGAAGCGCAGGTTCGGGCCTTCGAGCGTCGCGCCGCTGCCGTCGGCGAACGCGATGCGCACCTGCTTCGGATTCGCGTCGGTGACCACCGCCGCGATCAGCTCGCCGTTGTCGGGGTGGTCGAGCAGCGCGTCGCCGACCGCCTGCTCGCGCTCGCCGGCGTCGGCCGGCAGCTCGATGAACGCTTCCGGGCCGCGATAGCCGTGGCGGCGCTCGTAGTCCATCAGGCCGCGGCGCAGCGCCTGGTAGGCGAGCGTCTGGTCCGCCGAGTCGACCGTCGTCACCACGTTGAAGCCGCGCGTATAGGTTTCGTCCTTGTATTGGGCGTACATCATCTGGCGCACCATTTCCGCGATGTACTCGGCGTGGACGCTGTACTCGCGCGTGGCGGTCTTGACCACCAGCGGCTGCGCGACCGCCTCGTCGTATTGCTCGCGCGTGATGAAGTTCAGCTCCAGCATGCGCTCGAGGATGTACTGCTGGCGCACCTTCGCGCGCTTCGGATTGACCACCGGGTTGTAGGCCGACGGCGCCTTCGGCAGGCCCGCGAGCATGGCCGCCTCGGCCAGCGTGATGTCCTTCAGATCCTTGCCGAAGTACACGCGCGCGGCGGCCGCGAAGCCATAGGCGCGCTGCCCCAGATAGATCTGGTTCATGTACAGCTCGAGGATCTGGTCCTTCGTCAGCGCGCGCTCGATCTTGTAGGCGAGCAGCATTTCGTAGATCTTGCGCGTGTAGGTCTTCTCGCTCGACAGGAAGAAGTTGCGCGCGACCTGCATCGTGATCGTGCTCGCCCCCTGCGTCGCGTGGCCGTTGGTCAGCGCCACCACGCCGGCGCGCGCGATGCCGGTCAGGTCGACGCCGCCGTGCTCGTAGAAGCGCGCGTCCTCGATCGCGAGGATCGCCTTCTTCAGCGAATCGGGCACGTCCTGGATATGGACGATGTCGCGGCGCTCCTCGCCGAACTCGCCGATCAGCACGTGATCGGCCGTGTAGATGCGCAGCGGCACCTTCGGGCGATAGTCGGTGAGCGCGTCGAGCGACGGCATGTTCGGCCAGGCCACCACCAGCGCGTAGCCGAGCACGAGCCCCGCGCACAGCGCGAGCGCCACGCACAGGCCGACGAAGCCGAGCAGCAGCTTCAGCCACAGCGGCCGCTTGCGCGGCGGCGGCGGTGGAGGGGGCGGCGGCGGTGGTTCGACAGCCGGCGGCGGCGGAGGGGGAGGCGGTTCCGAGGCCGGCGGCGGAGACGGGGGAGTCGTAGGTTGCATAGGCATACCGGAAAACAGTCCAGCGATTATAAACGTCCGCTATGGGCATTCCTGGTGCATCGGCGCGATCGGTGCCGCACCCGCCCGCATGGCCGCCGGCTGGCCGTTCGGACGACTGGTCGCGCGCCGGCGGGCCGGCAACAATTTCCGTCATGCCGTGCCTGTGTCGCACGGCGGCCGGGAGGGCCGATCATGACGGGTTATCGACGATGGATGGCCGGGCGGTGGCTTGCCGCCGGCATCGATGTGGGACGGGACGCGGTGCGTGTCGCGTTCGTGAGCCGGCGCGGCAGCGTGATCGGCATCGAGCGGCTGGAGCGCGAGCCGTTCGACGCGCCGCACGACGTGACGGGCGGGGACTGGGCCGCGGTGACGCGCGCGCTGGCCCGCGTGGCCGAGCGGGCCGGCGCGCGGCTGCCGGTCGGCCGGATGCCGGCCGCGATGGCGCTGTCGTGCCGCGAGGTCGCGACGTCGATGCTCGACGCGCGTCTCGCGGCGGACGGCCCGCTCGAGCCGGCCGTGCTGGTCGAGGCCGAGCGCACTACCGGCATCGCGCGCGATTCGCTCGCGATCGACTGGTGCGTCAACGACATCCTGCATCCCGGGCGCGTGATGATCGCGTCCACCGACCGCGCGCGCATCGACGTGCGCGTCGAGGCCGCGGCGGCGGCCGGCTTCGGCCTGACCGCGATCGACGGCGAGCCGCACGCGGCGCTGCGCGCGATCCGGCAGGTCGCCGCGTTCGAGGTCGAGGCCGACGCGCCCTACGCGGCGATCTGGATCGGGGCCGGCGGCGTGGACGGCTGGCGCGTCGAGGCGACCACGGCGACCACCCACGTGCGGGCGCCGTCGCCGGCCCACGCGAGCGTCGCCGACGCGCTGCGCGAGCTGGCGCGGCGCGGCGGCGAGATCGATTGCGCGTTCGTCGGCGGCGCGCTCGACGAAGGCGGTGAGATGGATGATGGATCGGGCGAGATCGCGGCGCGGCTCGCCGAGATCGGCGATCTGCTCGGGTGCGCCGCGTTGCCGTTCGAATGCGCCGCGTATTGCCGGCGGCCCGAGATCGACGCGGCGGCGCGCCACTCGCCGCGCTTCGCGGTGGCATTCGGGCTCGGCCTGCGCGGGGTGTGCGAATGAGCGCGCGACGGCGGCTCGCGGCGGTGCCCCCGCGCGCGGTGATGCGTGATCCGGCACGGCGCCGCGCCTGGCTCGGCGGCTTCAATCTGATGCCGTACCGGCAGCGCGACGCCCGGCTGCGGCGTCGGCGGCGCGCGGCCGAATTCGCGGGCGCGGCCTGCGTCGGGGTGGTGGCGGCCGCGCTGTCCTGCGCCGCGCAGGCGTTCGAACGCGCGCGGCTCGACATGCGGCGCACAGCCATCGAACAGCAGCTGGCGCAATGGGCGCCGCGCATGCGCGCCGCGGATGCGGCGGCGCGTGAGGTGGCCGCCCGACGCCGGCACGAGACGACGGCGGCCGAGCGGGCGCGGCCGCTCGCGCGGGCGGTGGCGCTGTTCGATGCGCTGCGCGCGCTCGACTATCGCGCGGTGGTGTTGCTCGGGCTGCGCCAGGCGGACGGCACCGCGCAGCTCGATGCGCGGGCGCGCGATCCGCTCGCCGCGGCGCGCTGGGTTGCGCGATTGCGCGAGACGCGGGCCGACTGGCAGGTCGAGGTGGCGGGCATCGACGTGGGCCGGGGCGAGTCGGTCGCGAATGGCTCGGGCTCGATCCGCTTCGTGGTGCGGATTCGCTGGCCGCAGGCCGAGCCGCGGCCGCGAGCCGTGGTGAGCCACAGCAGTGCCAACGAGGGAGGGCGCGGATGATGGCGAGCGGCACGGGGGGCAGCGGCGGCCGCATGGCAATCGCGCGCATGCCGGCGTACCGCGGGGCCACGAAGCTGGTGGTGCTCGGCTGCGTGGCGGGAGCGGTCTGCGCCGTGCTGCGCGCCACCGGCGACGAGCGCGACTGGAGCGGCGTCGGACAAGCGCGGCGGCGGCTCGATGCGGCCATGTCGGAGCGGGACCGGGCCGAGCGGAGATTGCGCGCGTGGCGGCCGGCGGCGGTGCGGCATGAATCGCCACGATCGGCCGGGCGAGCGGCGGCACCGATCGTTACCGCGGCGCGCGCCGATACGCGAGTTCCGCCCGAGCCGCGCACGACGCAGCCGTCTTCCGCGGTTTCTGCGACGCCGCAACACGACGGCCGGCTCGCCCACGACACGGTTTGGTGGCTCGCCACCGCCGCGCACGAGAGCGGCCTGCGGATCGGCCGCCTCGGCCCCATGCCGGCCGAACATGGCGAGCCCGACGCGGCCGGGCAGCGTTACGACGTCGCCGGGACCGGCGGTTTCGGCGAGGTCGCCCGCTGGGTCCGTTCGCTCGCGCGGGTGCCGGCGACGATCGTCCCGCTCGGCATCGAGGTCACGCGGCGGGCCGGCGGCGCCGCGTTTTCGGCGCGTTTCGCGGTCCACGACGGCGACGGGCGGCCGGCGGCGACCAGCGGCTTGATGCGGGCCGCGTTGCCGGCTGGCGCGGCCGAGTTCGGCGGCAGCGACGCGCTCGCCATGCCGCGTGTTGCCGGCATCCTGCGCGATGCGCGCGGCGGGCTGGCCCTGATCGACGCCGGCGGGCGGGCGCGCGCGGCGGCGGTCGGCGAACGGATCGGCGCCGAGCGGATCACGCGCATCACGGCGGACGGCGTCTGGCTCGAAACCGACGATGGCCGCGAGCAGCGCGTGGCCCTGAGCGCGGAGGCGAGCCGATGAACCGCCGGGTCGGCTTGATGGTGCGAATGATCGCCGTGGCGGCGCTCGTGGCCGATGCCGAAGCGGTAGCGCGGGCGAGCCCGCCGCCGCTGCCGGTCGCGATGCCCACGAATGCCGGGGTCGGGGCGGCCGGCGCCTCGCCGCACGCTGGCGGCGACGAAGCGCCATGGCTCGCTACCGAAGTCGGCCGCGTGCGTGGCACGAGCGGGCTCGACGGTGATGCCGGCCGAGACGGCGACGACGGTGACGACGGCGGCAGGGCGCCGGCCGGGGCGGGACACGGCGCAGCGCGAAGTCGCGCGTCGGACCCGGCGGCGACGGCGAACGCGCTGAGCCCGGCCGGCGTTCCGATTTCTCTGCCCGACGATCGGGTTCCCTCGGCGGATGCAGCCGCCGAGCCCGGCGGCGCCGATTCATCGGAACAGGATCTGCCTCCGGCCGGCGGCAGCACGCAAGCGGCCAAGTCCGCCGATGCCGGACCCGCTTCGCCGCCACCGGCTGTCACCGCCACGGTCCCGCCCGCGCTCGAAGGACCCCCCATTCCGCTGCCGGCTCCACTCCGGCTGTCCGATGCGCCGGCCGGCATGCATGACGTGCATGGTATGCGCGGCAAGCACGGCACCCGCGGGCCTCGCCGGATCTCGCTCGATCTTCAGCAGGCGCCGCTCGCGGCCGCGTTCGACGCGTTCGCGCGCTTCACGGGCCAGAGCATCGTGCTGAGCGGGCGCGTGCAGGGCAGCGCCACGCTGCGCGTGCGCGACGTGCCGTGGCGCGATGCGTTCGACGCACTGCTCGACGCGAACGGACTCGCGATGGCGCAGCGCGGCGGCGTGATCTGGGTCGCGCCGGTGGCCGAGCTGGCGGCACGCGAGCGCGCCCGCTTCGAAACGCACGCGCGCGCGGCCGAGCTGGAGCCGCTCGCGAGCCGCACCTTCGTGCTGCGCTACCCGCGCGCGAACGACGTCGCGCGGCTGCTGACGGGCGGCGGCGCGAGCCAGCGCGTGCTGTCGCGGCGCGGCTCGGTGCTGGCCGATCCGCGCACGAACCTGCTGTTCGTGACCGACCTCGACGGCCGGCTCGCCCAGATCGCCGCGTTGCTCGCGCAGCTCGACCGTCCGTCGCGGCAGGTGCTGATCGAGGCACGCATCGTCGAGGGCGAACGCGGTTTTTCGCGCGAGCTCGGAGCGCGGCTCGCGCTGCGCTCGACTGCGTGGGGCGGCAGTGCGGCGGGCGGCTCCAGTGCAAGCGGCTCGGGCGGCAGCGCGGCCGGCGGAGCCGCCACCCCGGAGCCCACCACCGGCGGCACCGCGACCGGCATCGTCGGCGGTCCCGGCGGACGGCTGCTGGACCTGTCGGCGCGTCCGCTCGCGGGATTCGAGGCAGCCACGGCCGGCCTTACGCTGTTCGTCGCCGGCGCGAGCCGCCTGCTCGATCTGGAACTGAGCGCGCTCGAAGCGGAGGGGCGTGGGCGGATCGTGTCGAGCCCGCGCATCGTCACGGCCGATCGCGCGCCGGCGCTGATCGAGCAGGGCACCGAACTGCCGTACCAGGCCAAGGTCGGCCTCGGCGTGTCCGGCGTGCAGTTCCGCCGCGCCACGCTCAAGCTCGAGGTCGAGCCGCAGATCACGCCCGAAGGCCACGTGGTGCTCGATCTCGACGTGGCGAAGGACAGCGTCGGCGAGGCCACCGACGCGGGGCCGGCGATCCACACCAAGCACGTGCGCACGCGCGTGGAGGTCGAAAATGGGGGTACGGTCTCGATCGGCGGCATCTACGAGAGCGATCGTCGGGACGATGTGACTCGGGTGCCGGTCTTGGGCAAAATACCGGTTCTGGGCGCGCTGTTCCGGCATCGGGCGCGGCGCGAGCGGACCGCGGAGCTGGTCGTCTACATCACGCCGCGCGTCGTCGGCGCGCCGGACGGGCCGCCGGCGGGTGTCCCGGGCTCGGGGGACAAGTCCGCGGCGGCCCGCTGATCGCCCACGGGCGCGCTCGACAAGGCAAGCGCTTTGCCAGTAAGCTGCGCCACACCACCAGCCAGATTGAAGCAGAGGAAGCCGTTGCAACCGCGGGATCCATACGCAAGCGTATTTTTCGTCGGACTCATGGGGGCGGGTAAAACCACCGTGGGTCGCGCCGTCGCGCGCCGTCTCGACCGGCCGTTCTTCGATTCCGATCATGAAATCGAAGCGCGCACCGGTACGCGGATCCCGGTCATTTTCGAACTCGAGGGCGAGGCGGGTTTCCGCGACCGCGAGAAAAAAATGATCGACGAGCTCACCCAACGCGGCAACGTCGTGCTCGCGACCGGCGGCGGCGCCGTGATGCGCCCCGAAAATCGCGACGCGCTGCGTTCGCGCGGCATCGTCATCTATTTGCGCGCGAATCCGCACGATCTCTGGCTGAGAACCCGTAAGGACAAAAATCGCCCGCTGCTGCAGACGGAAGATCCGAAGGCCCGGCTCGAAGCGTTGTACGAGGTGCGCGACCCGCTTTACCGCGAATGCGCGCATTTCGTGATCGAGACCGGCCGTCCGTCGGTCAACGGCCTCGTCAACATGGTGCTGATGCAGCTCGAGCTGGCCGGCATCGTCGCCAAGCCGCTACAAGCATGATTACCGTCAACGTCGACCTGGGCGATCGCGCCTACCCGATTCATATCGGCGACGGCCTGATTGGCCGCACCGAACTGTTCGCCCCGCACATCAAGGGCGCCGCCGTCACCATCGTCACCAACACCACCGTCGATCCGCTCTACGGCGACGCGCTGCGCGCCGCGCTCGCGCCGCTCGGCAAGCAGGTCAACACCGTGGTGCTGCCCGACGGCGAATCCTACAAGCAGTGGGAAACGCTGAACCTGATCTTCGACGGGCTGCTCGGCTCGCGCGCCGATCGCAAGACCACGCTGATCGCGCTCGGCGGCGGCGTGGTGGGCGACATGACCGGCTTCGCGGCCGCCTGCTACATGCGCGGCGTGCCGTTCATCCAGGTGCCGACCACGCTGCTGTCGCAGGTCGATTCGTCGGTCGGCGGCAAGACCGGCATCAATCACCCGCTCGGCAAGAACATGATCGGCGCGTTCTACCAGCCGCAGGCGGTGATCGCCGACATCGGCGCGCTGCGCACGCTGCCCGAGCGCGAACTGGCGGCCGGCATCGCCGAGGTGATCAAGACCGGCGCGATCGCCGACCCGGCGTTCTTCGACTGGATCGAGGCCAGCGTCGAGGCGCTGAACCATCGCGAGCCGGCCGCGCTCGCCGAGGCCGTGCGGCGCTCGTGCGAGATCAAGGCGAGCGTGGTGGCCGCCGACGAGCGCGAAGGCGGGCTGCGCGCGATCCTCAATTTCGGCCATACGTTCGGCCACGCGATCGAGGCCGGCCTCGGCTACGGCGAGTGGCTGCACGGCGAGGCGGTGGGCTGCGGAATGGTGATGGCGGCCGACCTGTCGGTGCGCGTCGGCCGGCTCGACGACGCGGCGCGCCAGCGCCTGAACCGCGTGATCGCCGCCGCGCACCTGCCGGTGCGCGCGCCGGACCTCGGCGCCGGCCGCTACGTCGAGCTGATGCAGGTCGACAAGAAAGCGGAAGCGGGCGCGATCAAGTTCATCCTGCTCGACCGGATCGGCGCCTCGTCGATCACCGCCGCGCCCGACGAGGCGGTGCAGGCGACGCTCGAGGCCGCGATCCGGTAACACGGCGCCGGATCGGCCGGCGCCCAGCAGTGGAGGAGTCAGTGAGCGAAACATCGCGCGAGTTGCCACACCCAATCGACGACAGTCGGGCCGCCGCTTCCGCATCCGGCCCGCTACCGGAGCAACCCGCCGCGGCGTCATCCGTACCACCGGCCGCGCTTGATCTGCCGGCCGAGCGCATCGGTCGCGCGAGCGGCCCCGTCGCGGCGCCCACCGTCGCCGCGCTCGAGGCGCATCTGGCGCCCTACGCGGCTCATGCCTCGCGCACGCGCGGGCGCCGCCATCCCGAGAGCGCGCCGGCCGCGCGCACCGAGTTCCAGCGCGACCGCGACCGCATCGTCCATTCCACCGCGTTTCGCCGCCTCGAATACAAGACGCAGGTGTTCGTGAACCACGAGGGCGACCTGTTCCGCACGCGGCTCACGCACAGCCTCGAGGTCGCGCAGATCGCCCGCTCGGTCGCGCGCAACCTGCGCCTGAACGAGGATCTGGTCGAGGCGATCTCGCTCGCGCACGACCTCGGCCACACGCCGTTCGGCCATGCGGGCCAGGACGCGCTCAACGCCTGCATGCACGAGCACGGCGGCTTCGAGCACAACCTGCAGAGTCTCGCCGTGGTGGACGAACTCGAGGAGCACTACGGCGCGTTCGACGGGCTCAACCTCTGCTTCGAGACGCGCGAGGGCATCCTCAAGCATTGTTCGCGCGAGAACGCGCGCCGGCTCGGCGAACTCGGCGAGCGCTTCCTCGAAGGGCGCCAGCCGTCGCTGGAGGCGCAGATCGCGAACATCGCCGACGAGATCGCCTACAACAACCACGATGTCGACGACGGCCTGCGCTCGGGCCTGATCACCATCGAGCAGCTGGCGGGCGTGGCGCTCTGGCGCCGCCACTACGACGCGGCGCTCGCCGACTTCCCGTCGATCGAGGGGCGCCGCCTGGTTCACGAAACGGTGCGCCGCATCATCAATACGCTGATCGTCGACCTGATCGACGCCACCACGCGCAACCTGGCCGAGCACGCGCCGGCTTCGCTCGAGGACGTGCGCCGCTGCCCGCCGCTCGTCGCGCACAGCACCGTGATCGCGGCCGAGGCCGCCGAGCTCAAGCGCTTCCTGTTCCACAAC
Source organism: Burkholderia plantarii (assembly GCF_001411805.1). Taxonomy (NCBI): domain Bacteria; kingdom Pseudomonadati; phylum Pseudomonadota; class Betaproteobacteria; order Burkholderiales; family Burkholderiaceae; genus Burkholderia; species Burkholderia plantarii. The sequence continues at coordinate 352,664 of NZ_CP007212.1, forward strand.
CTCTATCGCCACTACAAGGTGATGCGCATGGCCAACAAGGCGCAGCGCGTCGTCAAGGGCCTGTTCGAAGCGTTCACCGGCGATTCGCGCCTGCTGCCGCCGGCCTACCAGAGCGCCGATCCGGCGCTGCAGGCGCGGCTCGTCGCGCACTACATCGCGGGCATGACCGACCGTTTCGCGCTGAAGGAATATCAACGCCTTTTTGTCATGGACGAGAATTAGACTGCCCCGTCCCGCTCGTGAGCGACACGACTGCATGGCTGATACAAACGCGGGTGGCCGTTCGAGCCGCGCCGCCTACAACGGAGATAGGTCGATGAGAGTCAACACCGTGTTTCGTTCGCTGGCTGCCGGCGGCGCGATCTGGTTCGGCATGCAGGGCGCCGCGTTCGCGGCCACAGAGATCCAGTTCTGGCACGCGATGGAAGCGGCACTTGGCGACAAGGTCAACGCGATCGCCGAGCAGTTCAACGCCTCGCAGAGCGACTACAAGATCGTGCCAGTGTTCAAGGGCACCTACGACCAGGCGCTCGCGGCCGGCATCGCGGCCTATCGCAGCGGCAACGCGCCGGCGATCCTGCAGGTGTACGAAGTGGGCACCGCCACCATGATGCAGGCGAAGAAGGCCGTGCTGCCCGTCTCCGAGGTGTTCCGCCAGGCCGGCGTGCCGCTCGACGAGAAGGCGTTCGTGCCGACCGTGGCGAGCTACTACGGCGACGCGAAGACGGGCCGCCTGGTGTCGATGCCGTTCAACAGCTCGACGCCGGTGCTCTACTACAACAAGGACCTGTTCAGGAAGGCCGGGCTCGATCCGAACCAGCCGCCGAAGACCTGGGCCGAGGTGAAGGCCGACGCCGAGAAGCTGCGCCACGCCGGCGCCAGCTGCGGCTACACCACCGGCTGGCAGGGCTGGATCCAGATCGAGAACTACAGCGCCTGGCATGGTCTGCCGATCGCCACGCGCAACAACGGCTTCGACGGCGCCGACGCCGTGCTCGAATTCAACAAGCCGCAGCAGGTCGCGCACATCCGCTTCCTGCAGCAGATGGCCAAGGACGGCACCTACACCTACGCGGGCCGCAAGGACGAGGCGACCGGCAAGTTCTACAGCGGCGACTGCGCGATCATGACGACCTCCTCGGGCGCGCTCGCGACGATCCGCAAATACGCGAAGTTCGATTTCGGCACCGGCATGATGCCCTACGACGATACCGTGAAGGGTGCGCCGCAGAACGCGATCATCGGCGGCGCGAGCCTGTGGGTGCTGGGCGGCAAGGACGCGAACACCTACAAGGGCGTCGCGAAGTTCCTCGCCTACCTGAGCTCGCCCGCGGTCGCCGCGAAGTGGCACCAGGACACCGGCTATCTGCCCGTTACCACGGCCGCCTACGACCTCACGCGCGAACAGGGCTTCTACGCGAAGAACCCGGGCGCCGACACCGCGATCAAGCAGATGCTGAACAAGCCGCCGCTGCCGTTCACGAAGGGGCTGCGTCTCGGCAACATGCCGCAGATCCGCACCATCGTCGACGAGGAACTCGAACAGGTCTGGGCGCAGCAGAAGACGCCGCAGGCCGCGCTCGATTCGGCCGTCGCGCGCGGCAACGAGCTGTTGCGCCGCTTCGAGAAGCAGGGCTCCTGAGTGTCATCCGGCCGCCTGGCCGCCGCGCGGGTGCCGCCCGCGACGATGGACGCGGCGGCCGGCGGCGGCGCGCTACGCCGGTTTCTCCTGTCGACGGAAAGCCATCGATGTCATCCCGTTCCCGCTCCCCGCTTGCCGCCCGCTCCCGGTTCGGCGCCGGCGTGTTGCCGTACCTGCTGGTCGCGCCTCAGCTCGCGATCACCGTGGTGTTCTTTCTCTGGCCTGCCGGCGTCGCGCTCTGGCAGTCGACGCAGAGCCAGGATGCGTTCGGCACCACCAGCGAATTCGTCGGCCTCGCCAACTTCGCGCACCTGTTCGGCGATCCGCTCTATCTCGCCTCGCTGCGCACCACGCTCGTGTTCAGCACGTTGGTGACGGTGATCGGGCTGGCCGTCTCGCTGTTGCTGGCCGCCTGCGCGGACCGCGTGGTGCGCGGCTCGCGCACCTATCGCACGCTGCTGATCTGGCCGTATGCGGTGGCGCCGACGGTGGCCGCCGTGCTGTGGGCGTTCCTGTTCAACCCGAGCATCGGCGTGGTCACCTACGCGCTCGCCAGGCTCGGCATCGTCTGGAACCACGCGCTCGACGCCAATCAGGCGATGGCGCTGGTGGTGATCGCCTCGGTCTGGAAGCAGGTCAGCTACAACTTCCTGTTCTTCTACGCCGGCCTGCAGGCGATCCCGCGCTCGCTGATCGAGGCGGCCGCGCTCGACGGCGCCGGCCCCGCGCGCCGCTTCGTCGACATCGCGCTGCCGCTGCTCTCGCCGACCAGCTTCTTCCTGCTGATCGTGAACCTCGTCTACGCGTTCTTCGACACCTTCCCGGTGATCGACGCGGCCACCGCCGGCGGCCCGGGCCAGAGCACCAAGACGCTGATCTACAAGATCTTCACCGAGGGCTTCCAGGGGCTCGACATCGGCAGCTCGGGCGCGCAGTCGGTGGTGCTGATGGTGATCGTGGTCGCGCTGACCGTGGTGCAGTTCCGCTTCGTCGAACGCCGGGTGCAATACACATGATCGAGAATCGCAAGGGCTTCGACCGGTTCTGCCACGCGGTGCTGATCGCGGGCGCCGCGCTGCTGCTGTTTCCCGTATACGTCGGCTTCTGCGCCGCGACGATGAATTCGGCCGAGGTGTTCTCGGTGCCGATGTCGCTGGTGCCGGGCACGCATCTGTTCGAGAACATCGCCACCATCTGGCATCGCGGCAGCGGCGCCACCACCACGCCGTTCGGCGTGCTGCTGATGAACAGCCTCGTGATGGCGCTGGCGATCGCGTTTGGCAAGATCGCCGTCTCGATCCTGTCGGCCTACGCGATCGTCTATTTCCGCTTCCCGCTGCGCAACGCCGCGTTCTGGCTGATCTTCGTCACGCTGATGCTGCCGGTGGAGGTGCGGATCTTCCCGACCGTGCAGGTGGTATCCACGCTCGGCATGACCAACGGCTACGCGGGCCTGACGCTGCCGCTGATGGCCTCGGCCACGGCCACCTTCCTGTTCCGGCAGTTCTTCATGACGCTGCCCGACGAACTGATGGACGCCGCGCGCATCGACGGCGCCGGGCCGCTGCGCTTCTTCTGGGACGTGGTGCTGCCGCTGTCGCGCACCAGCATCGCGGCGCTGTTCGTGATCACCTTCATCTACGGCTGGAATCAATACCTGTGGCCGATTTTGATCACCACCGACGGCGCGATGTCGACGGCCGTGGTCGGTATCAAGACGATGATCGCGAGCGGCGACGCGGCCACCGAATGGCATCTGGTGATGGCCGCCACGCTGCTGACGATGCTGCCGCCGCTGGTGGTGGTGCTGGCGATGCAGCGCTGGTTCGTGCGCGGCCTGGTGGACACGGAAAAATAACCCGCTTTACCCGGAGAGTTGCGAAGCATGGCCGCACTGAGCTTGAACGGTGTCAGGAAAACCTATGACGGCAAGCATGCCGTGCTGCACGGCATCGACGTCGAGATCGCCGACGGCGAATTCGTCGTGCTGGTCGGGCCGTCCGGCTGCGGGAAGTCCACGCTGCTGCGGATGATCGCGGGCCTGGAGAGCGTCTCCGAGGGCGAGATATCGATCGGCGGGCAAGTGGTCAACACGCTCGAACCGAAGGATCGCGACATCGCGATGGTGTTCCAGAACTACGCGCTGTACCCGCACATGACGGTGGCGCAGAACATGGGCTACGGGCTGAAGATCCGCGGCATCGGGCGCGCAGGGATCGAGCAGCGCGTGGCGTCGGCCGCGCGCATCCTCGAACTCGAGCCGCTGCTCGCGCGGCGCCCGCGCGAGCTGTCGGGCGGCCAGCGCCAGCGCGTCGCGATGGGCCGCGCGATCGTGCGCGAGCCGGCCGTGTTCCTGTTCGACGAGCCGCTGTCGAACCTCGACGCGAAGCTGCGCGTGCAGATGCGGCTCGAGATCCAGCGCCTGCACGGCCGGCTGCGCACCACCAGCGTGTACGTGACGCACGACCAGATCGAGGCGATGACGCTCGCGCAGCGCGTGATCGTGATGAACCACGGGCGCGCCGAGCAGATCGGCGCGCCGGTCGACATCTACGAGAGGCCGGCGACGGTGTTCGTGGCCGGCTTCATCGGCTCGCCGGCGATGAACCTGCTGCGCGGCCGGCTGTCGGCCGACGGTGCGCTGTTCGAGGTACTCGACGGCGGCCCGCGGCTGCCGGTGGCCGGCGCGCCCGGCATCGGCCGCGACGTCGTGCCGGGCCGCGAGTGGGTGCTCGGCGTGCGGCCCGAACACATGACGCCGCAACCGGGCATGCCGGTCGCGCCGCTCGTGGTTGATTCATGCGAACTGCTCGGCGCCGACAATCTCGCGCACGGCCGCTGGGGCGCCTACGATGTGGCCGTGCGGCTGCCCTATGCCGAGCGGCCCGCGCCCGGCACCGCGCTGGCCATCTCGCTGCCCGCGCACCGGCTGCACTTCTTCGATCCGGTCACGGGCCGGCGCGCGAACTGAGCCGCATCGGCCGAATCATTGCTCCGCCGCGCACTCCACGCGGCGAGGCCATCAGGAGAACCGCGTCATGAGCGTCACCCACGTCCCCGTCGGCTGGCCCTACGCCGGCATCGCCCGGATCGTCGCGCATCGCGGCGGCGGCAGGCTCGCACCCGAGAACACGCTGGCGGCGCTCGAGGCGGGCGCGCGGCGCGGGCACCGGATGGTGGAGTTCGACGCGAAGCTGTCGGCCGACGGCGTGAGCTTCCTGCTGCACGACGACACCGTCGAGCGCACCTCGAACGGCCGCGGCGCGGCCGCGGCGATGACCTACGGCGAGCTGGCGGCGCTCGACGCCGGCGCCTGGTTCGACGCGCGCTTCGCCGGCGAGCGGATGCCGACGCTCGAACAGGCGGCCGGGCGCTGCCGCGCGCTCGGCCTCGTCGCCAACGTCGAGATCAAGCCATGCCCGGGCCGCGAGGCCGAGACGGGCAAGCGCGTGGCGCTCGACACGGCGCGCCTCTGGCACGGCGCGGCGGTGCCGCCGCTGTTGTCGTCGTTCTCGGTGGCGGCGCTGGCGGCGGCGCGTGAGGCCGCTCCCGCGCTGCCGCGCGGGCTGCTGGTCGAGACGCTGCCGGCCGACTGGCGCACGCTCACGGCCGAACTTGGCTGCGTCTCGCTGCACGCGAGCCATCGCGCGCTCGACGCGGCGAGCGTCGCCGCAATCCGTGCAGCCGGATTGCACGTGCTGGCCTACACGGTCAACGAGCCGGCTCGCGCGCGCGAGCTGATCGACTGGGGCGTGGACCTGATCTGCACCGACCGGATCGATTTGATCTGGCCGCACTTTGCCGGATCCGGGGAATAAAGTCGCGAATTTGCCGCGACAGCCGGCGGGAATTTGCTCCGGCCCTCAAGCGCCGGAGCATGATTGCATCCCGATTTCGTAACGTCAGGAAAAAATCGCTACAAATTGCAGCGAAAATAACCATTCCCCAAATATTCGACTACGCTTAGAAGCGGTAGCCGATGTTCACGTAGCTGACGATCGGATTCAGCTTGATGTGCGCCTGCGAGGTCTGGGTCAGGTTGCCGACCGGCGAGGCGCGCTGGGTGGTCAGCGTCGCGGTCAGGCTGACCGGGATGTATGAGATCGACAGGCCGGCGAACCAGTGCTTCGTGAAGTTGTAGTTGAAGCCGGCGTTGAACACGGGCGCCCACTGGTTGCTGGTGGTGACGCTGGTGGGGCCGCCGAGCACGCCGGTTTCGAAGGCGCCGTTGGTCAGCTTGGCGCCAGTGAAGTAGATGTACGAAGCACCGACGCCGACGTAGGGCCGGAATTTCGCCTCGGCGCTGTTGAAGTAGTACTTGAGCAGGAGCGCCGGGCTCCACTGGTAGGCACGGCCGAGCGTGCCGAATTGCGAGAACGATCCCTGACCGGTCAGATTGAACTTTGGCGGGATCCCGTAGACGAACTCGGCAGCGATGTGGTCGGTCACGAAATAGCCGGCGGTGACGCCGAGCGTGTCCGCATCGCTGATGCCGGCACCAGTGTTGGGGACCGACCGGTTCACGGGCGAGCCGCCGACGGACATGACCTTCAGCGGGTCGCTCGAATCCTGAGGGGCAAGATGAAACCAGCCCGTGGTGACGTAGAAGCTTCCAGCCGATTGTGCTTGTGCGGTGGTGCCGGCGGCCAGCAATGCCAGCGCAACAGCCCCCGTAATGGCCAATTGTTGTTTCATCAGGTGTCTCCTCCTTGATTAGAGCGTGCTCATTATGACCACGGCGTTTCAAACGGAACAGGCTAGTAAGCTAGAGCAATCTCCCTAGGAATTCGCACGCTCGTGCGAATCCTCCCTGCCGCGCGGGGCTCTGCGCGGATGCAGTCATTCGGGCCTTCGGGTATTTCCTAACGCGATCAAACGGACATTCAGCATGGCACGGCTAGCACGACTCTATGTTCCCGATCAGCCGCAGCACGTCATCCTGCGCGGTCTGGATCAGCAACCGGCGTTCGTCGATGACCAGGATTACGAGCTTTTCATCGATTGCCTGAAGGCGGCGGCGCGCGATCATCAACTGGCGGTGCATGCCTACGTGCTGCTGCCTCGACAGGTTCAGCTGCTCGTCACGCCAAGCGACGAGGCGAGCCTGCCGAAGGCGATGCAGGCGGTGGGCCGGCGCTACGTCGCTCACTTCAACCGGCGCTACTCGCGGCGCGGCACGCTCTGGGAAGGGCGCTACCGCGCCACCGTGATCGAGGGCGAGCGCTACTTCCTGCTGGCCAGCCGGGTGGTGGAGCTGAGCCCGGTGCGCGCCCAGCTGGCCCAGGCGGCGGAGGGCTACCGATGGTCGAGCTATCGTCATCACATCGGCCTGACCGTCGACAGCCTGATCACCGATCACCCGCTCTACTGGGCGCTTGGCAACACGCCGTTCGAACGGCAGCGCGCCTACAAGGAGCTTTGCGAGCAGCCGCTCGACGAGCGCCAGACCGAGCAGCTGCAGCAGGCCACGCTCAAGGGCTGGGTGCTCGGCGGTGAAACCTACCGTGAGTGGGCGGCGCGCACGGCCAACCGGCGAGTCTCGCCGCTGCCGCGCGGACGGCCGCGTAAGGTACGTGAAAACAACGGCCCGCACAACCCGTCGGCGCATCAGCAATAGCGGCGGCGCGGCACCCGGCGGCATCTTCGGGTGCCGCTTTTTTTGCACTTTTTTGATGCGGCCCCAATAAAATGGCACCAAATCGAATCATTCATTTAATTGGTGTCACATCACACGGTTTTATTTGCCATCCTGTTGATTCGTCGCGTATATTCCGAATTCCGGCAGGCCGGGCGCGATCGTGCCCGGTTTTGCCCGCCACGCCGCCGCCGAGCGGCGGGCCCCCAGCAGACGTTTCAACGGCCGCGAGGCCCTTACCAGACGGTGTCCCCATGAACGACCACCAAGAGCCGCACGGCGCGGTCCCCGCCGCGCAAGGTCTGTACGACCCGCAAAACGAGCATGACGCCTGCGGCGTCGGTTTCGTCGCTCACATCAAGGGCAAGAAGAGCCACGAGATCATCGAACAGGGTCTGAAGATCCTCGAGAATCTCGATCACCGCGGCGCGGTGGGCGCCGATCCGCTGATGGGCGACGGCGCGGGCATCCTGATCCAGATCCCGGACGCGTTCTACCGCGAGGAAATGGCCAGGCAGGGCGTGACGCTGCCGCCCGCCGGCGAATACGGCGTGGGGATGATCTTCCTGCCGAAGGAAAACGCCTCGCGGATCGCCTGCGAACAGGAGCTCGAGCGCACCGTCAAGGCGGAAGGCCAGGTGGTGCTGGGCTGGCGCGACGTGCCGGTCGATTCGACGATGCCGGTCTCGCCGACGGTCAAGGCCTCCGAGCCGCTGATCCGCCAGATCTTCATCGGCCGCGGCAAGGACGTGATCGTCACCGACGCGCTCGAACGCAAGCTCTACGTGATCCGCAAGACCGCCAGCCACCGCATCCAGGCGCTCAAGCTCAAGCACGGCAAGGAATACTTCGTGCCGTCGATGTCGGCGCGCACCATCGTCTACAAGGGCCTGCTGCTCGCGGGTCAGGTCGGCGTCTACTATCTCGATTTGCAGGACGCGCGCGTGGTGTCGGCGCTCGCGCTCGTCCACCAGCGCTTCTCGACCAACACGTTCCCGGCCTGGGAGCTCGCGCACCCGTACCGGATGATCGCCCACAACGGCGAAATCAACACGGTCAAGGGCAACGTCAACTGGCTCAACGCGCGCACCGGCGCGATCGCGAGCCACGTGCTCGGCGACGACCTGCCCAAGCTCTGGCCGCTGATCTATCCGGGCCAGTCGGACACGGCCTCGTTCGACAACTGCCTCGAACTGCTGGTGATGGCGGGCTACCCGCTCGTCCACGCGATGATGATGATGATCCCGGAAGCCTGGGAACAGCACACGCTGATGGACGACAACCGCCGCGCGTTCTACGAGTACCACGCCGCGATGATGGAGCCGTGGGACGGCCCCGCCGCGATCGCGTTCACCGACGGCCGCCAGATCGGCGCGACGCTCGACCGTAACGGCCTGCGTCCGGCGCGCTACATCGTGACCGACGACGATCTCGTGATCATGGCCTCGGAAGCGGGCACGCTGCCGATTCCCGAATCGAAGATCGTCAAGAAGTGGCGCCTGCAGCCGGGCAAGATGTTCCTGATCGACATGGAGCACGGCCGCATCATCGACGACAAGGAACTGAAGGACAATCTCGCCAACGCCAAGCCGTACAAGAGCTGGATCGACGCGGTGCGCATCAAGCTCGACGAGATCGACTCGAAGGACGAGGACGTCGCGGCGGAGCGCCGGGCGGCGGCGACGCTGCTCGACCGCCAGCAGGCGTTCGGCTATACCCAGGAAGACCTCAAGTTCCTGATGGCGCCGATGGCGCAGCAGGGCGAGGAGGCGGTCGGCTCGATGGGCAACGACTCGCCGCTCGCGGTGATGTCGAACAAGAACAAGACGCTCTATCACTACTTCAAGCAGCTGTTCGCGCAGGTCACGAACCCGCCGATCGACCCGATCCGCGAGAACATGGTGATGTCGCTCGTGTCGTTCATCGGCCCGAAGCCGAACCTGCTCGACACGCAGAACGTGAACCCGCCGATGCGTCTCGAAGTGTCCCAGCCGGTGCTGGACTTCAAGGACATCGCCAAGATCCGTTCGATCGATCAATACACCGGCGGCAAGTTCAGCGCCTACGAACTGAGCATCTGCTACCCGGCCGGCTGGGGCAAGGAAGGCATCGAGGCGCGTCTGGCCTCGCTGTGCGCCGAAGCCGCCGACGCCGTGAAGTCGGGCTACAACATCCTGATCGTGTCGGACCGCAAGACCGACGCGGAAACGGTCGCGATCCCGGCGCTGCTCGCCACCTCGGCGATCCATTCGCACCTCGTCGACCAGGGCCTGCGCACCAGCACCGGCCTCGTGGTCGAAACCGGCTCGGCGCGCGAGACGCACCACTTCGCGCTGCTGGCCGGCTACGGCGCGGAAGCCGTCCACCCGTACCTCGCGATGGAAACGCTCGCCAGGATGGCCGAAGGGCTGCCGGGCGACCTGTCGGCCGAGAAGGCGATCTACAACTTCACCAAGGCGGTCGGCAAGGGCCTCTACAAGGTGATGTCGAAGATGGGCATCTCGACCTACATGTCCTACACCGGCGCGCAGATCTTCGAGGCGGTCGGCCTCGCGAGCGAGCTCGTCAACAAGTACTTCAAGGGCACGGCCTCGAAGGTCGGCGGCATCGGCCTGTTCGAGGTGGCCGAGGAAGCGCTGCGCCTGCATCGCGACGCGTTCGGCGACAACCCGCTGCTGCGCGACATGCTCGACGCGGGCGGCGAGTACGCGTTCCGGATCCGCGGCGAAGACCACATGTGGACGCCCGATTCGATCGCCAAGCTGCAGCACGCCACGCGCAGCAACTCGTACCAGACCTACAAGGAATACGCGCACCTGATCAACGACCAGACGCGCCGTCACATGACGTTCCGCGGCCTGTTCGAGTTCAAGGTCGATCCGTCGAAGGCGATCTCGATCGACGACGTCGAGCCGGCCAAGGACATCGTCAAGCGCTTCGCCACCGGCGCGATGTCGCTCGGCTCGATCAGCACGGAAGCGCATGCCACGCTGGCGGTGGCGATGAACCGGATCGGCGGCAAGTCGAACACCGGCGAAGGCGGCGAGGACGTGAACCGCTACCACAACGAGCTGCGCGGCATCCCGATCAAGAGCGGCGAGACGCTGCGCTCGGTGATCGGCGAGGAGGTCGTGCGCGACATCCCGCTCAAGGACGGCGATTCGCTGCGTTCGAAGATCAAGCAGGTCGCCTCGGGCCGCTTCGGCGTGTCGGCGGAATACCTGTCGTCGGCCGACCAGATCCAGATCAAGATGGCGCAGGGCGCGAAGCCGGGCGAAGGCGGCCAGCTGCCGGGCCACAAGGTGACCGAGTACATCGGCAAGCTGCGCTACGCGGTGCCGGGCGTCGGCCTGATCTCGCCGCCGCCGCACCACGACATCTACTCGATCGAGGATCTGGCCCAACTGATCCACGACCTGAAGAACGTCAACCCGGTGTCGAGCATCTCGGTGAAGCTCGTCTCGGAAGTGGGCGTCGGCACGGTGGCCGCGGGCGTGGCCAAGGCCAAGGCCGACCACGTCGTGATCGCGGGCCATGACGGCGGCACCGGCGCCTCGCCGCTGTCGTCGCTGAAGCACGCCGGCACGCCGTGGGAACTGGGCCTCGCCGAAACCCAGCAGACGCTGGTGTTGAACGGGCTGCGCGGCCGGATCCGCGTGCAGGCCGACGGCCAGATGAAGACCGGCCGCGACGTCGCGATCGGCGCGCTGCTCGGCGCCGACGAGTTCGGCTTCGCGACCGCGCCGCTGGTGGTGCAGGGCTGCATCATGATGCGCAAGTGCCACCTGAACACCTGCCCGGTCGGCGTCGCGACGCAGGACCCGGTGCTGCGCGCGAAGTTCTCGGGCCAGCCGGAACACGTCGTCAACTACTTCTTCTTCGTCGCCGAGGAAGTGCGCGAGATCATGGCGCAGCTCGGCATCGCGAAGTTCGACGACCTGATCGGCCGCGCCGACCTGCTCGACACGCGCAAGGGCGTCGAGCACTGGAAGGCCAAGGGCCTCGACTTCACGCGCGTGTTCTACCAGCCGCAGGTCGAGAACGCCTCGACGCGCCACGTCGACGTGCAGGACCACGGCCTCGAGCGCGCGCTCGATCACACACTGCTCGAGAAGTCGCGCGCCGCGATCGACAACGGCGAGCATGTCTCGTTCATCCAGCCGGTGCGCAACGTGAACCGCACGGTCGGCGCGATGCTGTCGGGCGTGATCGCGAAGAAGCACGGCCATGACGGCCTCGCCGACGACGCGATCCACATCCAGCTGAAAGGCACCGCGGGCCAGAGCTTCGGCGCGTTCCTCGCCAGGGGCGTCACGCTCGACCTGGTCGGCGACGGCAACGACTACGTCGGCAAGGGCCTGTCGGGCGGCCGCATCATCATCCGCCCGACCAACGACTTCCGCGGCAAATCCGAGGAAAACATCATCTGCGGCAACACGGTGATGTACGGCGCGCTGGAAGGCGAGGCGTTCTTCCGCGGCGTGGCCGGCGAGCGCTTCTGCGTGCGCAACTCGGGCGCCACGGCGGTGGTCGAGGGTACCGGTGACCACGGCTGCGAGTACATGACGGGCGGCACGGTGGTGGTGCTCGGCGAGACCGGGCGCAACTTCGCGGCCGGCATGTCGGGCGGCCTCGCCTATGTCTACGATCCGGACGGCGCGTTCGCGGCGAAGTGCAACAAGTCGATGGTCGCGCTCGACCCGGTGCTGCAGCAGGCCGAGCAGGAGCGCACGGTCGACCGCGCGATCTGGCACGCCGGGCAGACCGACGAGGCGCTGCTCAAGGGGCTGGTCGAGCGCCACTTCCAGTTCACCGGCTCGCCGCGCGCGAAGTCGCTGCTGGAAAACTGGGATGCGGCGCGCCGCCAGTTCGTGAAGGTATTCCCGCACGAATACAAGCGCGCGCTCGGCGAGATCGCGGCGGCGAAGGCCGCCAGGCAAGCCGTCGCCGCCTGAGGCACCGCCGCTCCCAAACGCACGGCACCAGCGAAACGACATAGCGGATGCGCCCGCCGCCACCGGCGGGCGCGTTCCCCACACCTGATACACCCAGATTCAGACGAGAACCTTATGGGCAAGGCAACCGGTTTTCTCGAGTTCGAACGCCGCCACGAGGCGTACGAGGCTCCGCTCACGCGTGTGAAGCACTACAAGGAATTCGTCGCGGCGCTGTCCGACGACGACGCGAAGATCCAGGGCGCGCGCTGCATGGATTGCGGCATCCCGTTCTGCAACAACGGCTGCCCGGTCAACAACATCATTCCGGACTTCAACGATCTCGTGTACCGCCAGGACTGGCAGCGGGCGATCGAGGTCCTCCACTCGACCAACAACTTCCCCGAGTTCACGGGCCGCATCTGCCCGGCGCCGTGCGAGGCGGCCTGTACGCTCGGCATCAACAACGATCCGGTCGGCATCAAGTCGATCGAGCACGCGATCATCGACAAGGCCTGGGCCGAAGGCTGGGTCAAGCCGCTGCCGGCCGAGCACAAGACCGGCAAGAAGGTGGCCGTGGTCGGCTCCGGCCCGGCGGGCCTCGCGGCCGCGCAGCAGCTCGCGCGCGCCGGCCACGAGGTGACGGTGTTCGAGAAGAACGACCGGATCGGCGGCCTGCTGCGCTACGGGATCCCCGACTTCAAGCTGGAGAAGTGGCTGATCGACCGCCGCATGCGCCAGATGGAGGCCGAAGGCGTGACGTTCCGCACCAGCGTGTTCATCGGCAAGGAAGCGCTGCCGGACATGATCGGCAACATGGCGAAGGAAACCATCACGCCCGAGCAGCTGAAGGAAAGCTTCGACGCGGTGGTGATCGCGGGCGGCTCCGAGACGCCGCGCGACCTGCCGGTGCCGGGCCGCGAGCTCGAAGGCGTCCATTTCGCGATGGATTTCCTGCCGCAGCAGAACCGCGTGAACGCCGGCGACAAGCTGACCGATCAACTGCTCGCCAAGGGCAAGCACGTCATCGTGATCGGCGGCGGCGACACGGGTTCGGACTGCGTCGGCACCTCGAACCGCCACGGCGCGAAGTCGGTCACGCAGTTCGAACTGCTGCCGCAGCCGCCGGAAGCCGAGAACAAGCCGCTCGTCTGGCCGTACTGGCCGATCAAGCTGCGCACCTCGTCGTCGCACGACGAAGGCTGCGAGCGGGATTGGGCGGTCGCCACCAAGCGCCTCGAAGGCAAGAACGGCAAGGTCGAGAAGCTGATCGCCGTGCGCGTCGAATGGAAGGACGGCAAGATGGTGGAGGTGGCGGGCTCCGAGTTCGAGATGAAGGCGGACCTGGTGCTGCTGGCGATGGGCTTCACGCAGCCGGCCGCGCCGGTGCTCGACGCGTTCGGCGTGGCCAAGGACGCGCGCGGCAACGCACGCGCGGCCACCGAAGGCGAGCGCGCCTACGCGACCTCGGTCGACAAGGTGTTCGCGGCCGGCGACATGCGCCGCGGCCAGTCGCTGGTGGTCTGGGCGATCCGCGAAGGCCGCCAGTGCGCGCGCACCGTCGACGCGTTCCTGATGGGGCATTCGGAACTGCCGCGCTGAGCGGGCGGCGCGGGCCCAGACGGGCGCGCCGCCGCGCCGGATGGATGAAAAAAGAGCACGCCCTGGCGTGCTCTTTTTGCTGGTGGGGCCGGTCAGTGCCGCCGCCTCAGGCCGCGAGCGGCGCCGCCTCGCGCTGCACGTCCAGCGTGTGGTCGTGGAACGCCGCGAGCGATTCGCGGTGCGCGATGCTGACGATGGCCGCGCCCGGCAGGCGCGCGGCCATCAGGCTGTAGAGGTTCGCCTCGTTGTCGGCGTCGAGCGCGCTGGTGGCCTCGTCGAGGAACAGGTAGTCGGGCTTGTGCAGCAGCACGCGCGCGCCCGCCAGGCGCTGCTGTTCGCCCGGCGAGAGCACGCGCGTCCAGTGCTCGGACTCCTCGAGGCGCGTCGCGTAGTCGGCCAGGCCGCAGTCGCGCAGCGCCGCGCGACAGGTCTCGTCATCGAAGCGCGTGGCCGGCGACGGATAGGTGAGCGCGGCCTTCAGCGTGCCGATCGGCAGGTAGCTCTGCTGCGGCACGAACATCATGCGCGCGCCCACCGGCGCGTCGATCGCGCCGTTGCCGAACGGCCAGAGGCCCGCCAGCGCGCGCATCAGCGTGCTCTTGCCGGCGCCGGACGGCCCGCGCACCAGCCAGCGCGAGCCCGGCTCGATGGTCACGTCGGCGATCGTCGAGAGCGGCGCGCCGTTGGGCAGCGCGAGGCGCAGGCCGCTGGTGGTCAGCGACGGCGCATCGACGTAGTGCAGATTGATGCCGCCATGCTCGGTGGCGGGCGACAGCGTTTCCTTCAGGTGCGAACTGCGCGTGACGCGCATGAATTCGCGCAGACGGTTGATGGTCGCGCGCCATTCCACGAGCGTGCCGTAACTGTTGATGAACCACGAGAACGAATCGCTGACGGTGCTGAACGCGTTGGTGATCTGCATCAGCACGCCGAACGAGAACGCGCCGGCGAAGTAGCGCGGCGCGGCCACCACGAGCGGGAAGATGATCGCCAGCTGGCTGTAGAAGTTCAGCACGAAGTTCAGGCGCCGCGTGTAGGCCATCAGCCGCCACCAGTTGTCGCGAATCCGCTGGAACAGGTCCTGCGCGCCCTGCTTCTCGAGGGCCATGCCGTCGTAGAACGCGATCTGCTCGGCGTTCTCGCGAATCCGGATCAGGCCGAAACGGAAATCGGCCTCGACGCGCTCCTGCTGATAGTTGATCGACACCAGCGGGTGCCCGGCCTTGTGCATCACGAACGAACCGATCAGCGCGTAGAGCGCGGCGGCCCACACCATGTAGCCGGGAATCTGGATCGTGCTGCCGCCGAGCGGGATCGACAGCGCGCCCGCCAGGCCCCAGAGGATCGTGATGAACGAGAACAGCGTGACCACGGTGGACAGCAGGTCCAGCGACAGCGCGAGCGTGGTGGTGGCCAGCGAGTTGAGGTCGTTGGTGATCCGCTGGTCCGGGTTGTCGGCGAGGCGGTCGCGCTCGATCCGGTAGAACGCGCGATCGCCGAACCATTCATCGAGCGCGCTGTTGGTGACCCACTGGCGCCAGCGGAAGCCGAGCAGCTGGCGCAGGTAACGGCTGTAGACGAACAGGATGATCGAGGCGAACGCGAGGCCGCTGAAAATCAGCAGCAGGTGCGGGAACTGCGCGGCGTTCTTCTGCTGCAGCGCGTTGTTGAAGTCCGCGTACCAGGCGTTGATCCTCACGCTGATCCAGACGTTCGCGAGGTTCATCGCGATGATCGAGAGCAGCAGGCTCCAGGCGATCTTCCATTCCGAGGACACCCAGTACGGCTTGATGAGGCTCCAGGCGGAAACGCGGATGTCGTCGGGCGAGGCGTCGTTCGCGGCGCGGGCGACGGGGGACGTTGCGGTCATGAACTTCCTGCTGGGTGAGGCGGCGCAGGGCCGCGAAGGTCGAAGCGCCGCGCGATGCCAACCGATGGACGCGGCGGCGCGCCTGAAATCGTGCCATATGGCGATGCCCGGCGGATTGTGTCGCACCTCGCTTAAACGGCACTTAACGGACTGGCACGTTCCGCGCGGGGCCGCCATGGACGGGCGCAACGCCAGCATTGTGCCAGCGTCGCGCCGGCTCGCGCAGGAGGCGGAAAGACGGGGCGCGCCGCGTGGCCGGCGCGGGCCGCTATCGGGCCGCTTCCCGATCCGGCGCGATCCCGCACAAGCCATGCTGCGCCGCGGTTTGCGACCGTTTCCGCTTCTGTGGTCTAATGGCCGCCAGACGAAACAGGGGTGCTTTGCTGCCTGTCGGCGTCCGGTGAACGATGCATCGGGATGCGCGGCGGCAAGGCTGAGAGAGTCCCTTCGCACCCGATCCGGGTAATACCGGCGCGGGAAGTTTTCGATTCCACCGGGTCGCGCCCGCCGTTGTCGTTCGGCCGCCGTCGTTCGCATTGGAACGGGGCGCATGGCGTTGGCTTCCGGGTCGGCTCCCCGCCGCCGGTTTCGTCCGTTCGATTGCGCAGTCGCGCGTTACGGAAGGAGCCCATGCCCGTTATTCACGTCCCACCGCTTAGTTTCGTACCCCGGTTCGTTCGTCCCTCGGGTTGCGCTTGTCACGCCGGTTTCGCTCCGTGTGGCCGGACCCCGGCGCCGCGCGCGTTCGTCCGCGCGGCGGCACGCCTCGCCGGGAAGGCCGCGCGATGAGCGGCACGACCGGCACCCGTCCCGACGTCGCCGTGCTGGGCGGCGGCCTCGTCGGCCGGCTGATCGCGTGGCGGCTCGCGGGCGCGGGCTTGGGCGTGACGCTGCACGAGCGCGGCGACGCGGCCGGCTCCGGCGCGGCCGCCTGGGTCGCGGCGGCGATGCTCGCGCCGCTTGCCGAGGCGGCCAGCGCCGAGCTGCTGATCACCGAACTCGGCGCCGCCTCGCTCGAACGCTGGCCGGCGTGGCTCGCCGAACTGCCCGAGCCGGTGTTTTTCCAGCGCAACGGCACGCTGGTCGT
Source organism: Burkholderia plantarii (assembly GCF_001411805.1). Taxonomy (NCBI): domain Bacteria; kingdom Pseudomonadati; phylum Pseudomonadota; class Betaproteobacteria; order Burkholderiales; family Burkholderiaceae; genus Burkholderia; species Burkholderia plantarii. The sequence continues at coordinate 369,434 of NZ_CP007212.1, forward strand.
CTGGCACCACGCCGATCGCGCCGAGGCGCCGCTGTTCGAGCGCCGCGTGCGCGCCAACGCGCCGGCACCGCTCGTCGACGGCGGTTTCCTCGCGCTGGCGGGCGAGCAGGTCGACGCGGCCGAGCCGGCGCTGGCCGGACGCTTCGCGCGCGGCCTGCTGCTGCCGCGCGAAGGCCAGCTCGACAATCGCCAGACGCTCGCCGCGCTGGCCGCGGGGCTCGCCGCGCGCGGCGTCGATACGCACTGGAACACGGCCGTCGAGACGGCGCCCGAGCCGCGCGCGCGGCTCACCATCGACTGCCGCGGGCTCGGCGCGAAAGCGGTGCTGCCGGCGCTGCGCGGCATCCGCGGCGAGGTCGCGCGGATCCATGCGCCCGGCATCGGGCTCGCGCGGCCGGTGCGGCTGCTGCATCCGCGTTACCCGCTCTACATCGCGCCGAAGCAGGACGATCTCTACGTGATCGGCGCGACCGAGGTGGAAGGCGAGGATCGCTCGCCCGTCAGCGTGCGCTCGGCGCTCGAGCTGCTGAGCGCGGCGTTCTCCGTGCATCCGGCGTTCGGCGAGGCGCGCATCCTCGAACTCGGCTCCCAGTGTCGGCCGACGCTGCCCGACCATCGGCCCGCGATCGTCTGGAACGGCGGCGCGACGCTGGCGGTCAACGGGCTGTACCGGCACGGCTTCATGATCGCGCCGGAAGTCGCGCAGGCCGCCGTCGAATTCGTTCACGCGTGGTTCGGCGGCGAGTTCGGCACCAATGGCACCGGCAGCGACGAGGCGGGCGGGTCGGGCGAGGGCCGCGACGCGCTCGCCGCATGGCGCCGCGCGGTGCGCTGGCCGGCGCTGTTCCAGTACCAACCCGACCCCGTGCGCGCATGAGCGCGCGGCACCGATCCTCTACCGACATCATGGACATCCAGATCAACCAGCAGACGCTGACGCTTCCCGACGGCGCGACCGTCGCCGACGCGCTCGCCGCCTACCAGGCCCGGCCGCCGTTCGCGGTCGCCGTCAACGGCGCGTTCGTCGCGCGCACGCGGCACGCGCAGCACGCGCTCGCGGCCGGCGACCGGCTCGACGTCGTGCATCCCGTCGCGGGCGGCTGACCGCCGCTGCCCGGCAGACCTTTCACAGGACTTCCCCATGACGCTTCGTTCCTCCACCGATTCGCTGACGCTGTACGGCACCGCGCTGCAGAGCCGCGTGCTGCTCGGCACGTCCCGCTATCCGTCGCTGCAGTCGCTGTCCGATTCGATCGCCGCGTCGCGGCCCGGCATGGTCACCGTCGCGCTGCGCCGGCAGATGAACGCCGGCACCGCCGAGGCCGGCTTCTTCGACCTGCTGCGGCGCCACGAGGTGCCGCTGCTGCCGAACACGGCCGGCTGCCAGACCGTCGCCGAGGCGGTCAGCACCGCCCAGATGGCGCGCGAGGTATTCGAGACGGACTGGATCAAGCTCGAACTGATCGGCGACGACTACACGCTGCAGCCCGACCCGGTCGGCCTGATCGAGGCGGCCACGCTGCTCGTCAAGGACGGCTTCAAGGTGCTGCCGTACTGCACCGAGGATCTCGTGATCGGTCGGCGGCTGCTCGACGCGGGCTGCGAGGCGCTGATGCCGTGGGGCGCGCCGATCGGCACCGGCAAGGGCGTGATGAACCCCTACGCGCTGCGCGTGCTGCGCGAGCGGCTGCCGGACGTGCCGCTGATCGTCGACGCCGGGCTCGGCGTGCCGTCGCACGCGTGCCAGGTGATGGAGTGGGGCTTCGACGGCGTGCTGCTAAACACGGCCGTGTCGCAGGCCACCCATCCCGAGACGATGGCGCGCGCGTTCGCGCAGGCCGTCGAGGCGGGCCGCGACGCGTGGCTGGCCGGGCCGATGGACCCGCGCGAGACCGCGCACGCGAGCACGCCGGTGGTCGGCATGCCGTTCTGGCACCAGGACGGAGGTGCGCAATGACCACGCGCTTCGGTGATTTGTTCTGGCCCCCAGTGGACGAGCTGGCGGGCGCCGCCGAGCGGATCCGCGCGCGGCTCGGCGAGTGGCCCGCGCGCCGCGCGCCGATGCGAATCTGTGTTGCGGTACCCGAACGTGCGCAGCCGGGCGACCTGCTGGTGGTGACGGCCGGCGACGCCGAGGCCGGACGCGCGGCCGAGCTGATCGCGGCCGGCGGCGCCGTGCTCGAGATCGACGAGCGGCACGCCACGCTGACGGGCGCCGCCGCGCGCTACGCGCTGACCGCCGCCGCGCCGCTTGCCGACGACTGGATCGCCGCGCTGGCCGCGTTCGCCGACTGCGGATTCGAGCCGCACGACGCGCTGGTGCTGGCGCTCGCCTGGCGTGACGGCGACGAGGCGGCCGACGGCGATCCGTGGCCGGTCGATCCGGCCCGTTTTCCGTCGATCGCCGGCGCGCCGGGCGCGCCCGAGCCGGCCTTCGCGCCTTGCCCGGCGCGGCTCGGCCTGTATCCGGTGGTGCCGTCGGCCGAATGGGTCGAACGCGTGCTCGACTACGGCGCGCGCACCGTGCAGCTGCGCGTCAAGGACGCCGCGCCGGACGTGCTGGCCGCCGAGATCACGCGCGCGGTGGCGGCGGGGCGCCGCTACCCGGATGCGCGCGTGTTCATCAACGACCACTGGCGGCTCGCGATCGAGGCCGGCGCCTACGGCGTGCATCTCGGCCAGGAGGACCTGCAGGACGCCGGGCTCGGCGCGATCGCGGCGGCCGGCCTGCGGCTCGGTCTGTCGAGCCACGGCTACTACGAGATGCTGGTCGCGCTGCGCCAGCGGCCCAGCTACCTGGCGCTCGGCCCGGTGTTCGCCACCGCGACCAAGGCGGTGGTCGCGCCGCCGCAGGGGCTCGCGCGGCTCGCCCGCTACGCGCGCTTCGCCGGACAGCGCGCGCCGCTCGTCGCGATCGGCGGCGTGACGGCCGCGACCCTGCCCGAGGTGATCGCCGCCGGGGTCGGCAGCGTGGCCGTGGTCAGCGCGATCACGCAGGCCGCGGACCCGCGCGCCGCGGTGGCCTTGCTCGCCGATTGCTTCGATCGCTGAAACGAAGCGTTGCGCCCGCGCACCCGATGCGCGGGTGCCCCGTCGTGCCTCGTCGCGCCCGCCGCCGCGGGGCCGGCGGATCCGCCCCGGCGGCCCCTTGCCGCCGGGACAGGCGGTCCCGCGTCCGCCGCGCCGGGCGGCCGCTCGCGGTTTTCCGGCGCCCTCGCGGTTACATCACGTAACGTTTGGCCAGCGCCCGAAATTGCCGCGCTGCACACTCTCCCGACACCAAACCGGAGCAGGCCCTATAATTCGGCGTTCTGCGTTACAGGATTGTCAGCTCCGTGAGCTCTCCTTCCGAGTCCCTGCTGGAACTTCGCGACGTCGATTTCGGCTACGGCGACCGCCTCGTGCTGTCCAATCTGAACCTGCGCTTCGGGCGCGGTCAGGTGGTGGCCGTGATGGGCGGCTCCGGCTGTGGCAAGACGACCGTGCTGCGCCTGATCGGCGGCCTGGTGCGCGCGCGCCGGGGTCAGGTGCTGTTCGACGGCGCCGACGTCGGCGCGCAGTCGCGCGACGGCCTCTACGCGCTGCGTCGCAAGATGGGCATGCTGTTCCAGTTCGGCGCGCTGTTCACCGACATGTCGGTGTTCGACAACGTCGCGTTCGCGCTGCGTGAGCACACCGACCTGCCCGAGCCGCTGATCCGCGACCTGGTGCTGATGAAGCTCAACGCGGTCGGCCTGCGCGGCGCGCGCGACCTGATGCCGTCCGAGGTGTCGGGCGGCATGGCGCGCCGCGTGGCGCTGGCGCGCGCGATCGCGCTCGACCCGCAGCTGATCATGTACGACGAGCCGTTCGCCGGCCTCGACCCGATCTCGCTCGGCATCACCGCGAACTTGATCCGCACGCTCAACGAGGCGCTCGGCGCGACCTCGATCCTGGTCACGCACGACGTGCCGGAATCGTTCGCGATCGCCGATTACGTCTACTTCCTCGGCAACGGCGGCGTGCTCGCCGAAGGCACGCCCGACCAGCTGCGCGCCTCGACCGAGCCGAGCGTGCGCCAGTTCATCGACGGCGTGCCCGACGGCCCGTTCCGGTTCCACTACACGAGTCCGCCGCTCGACGCGGACTTCGGCCTTGGCGGAGGGCGCCGATGATCAGCGCTATCGGTCGTTTCGTGCTGGGCGGGCTCGAGCGCACGGGTTACGCCACGCGCCTGTTCGTGCGGCTCGTGCTCGAATTCTTCCCGCTGCTGCGCCGCCCGCGGCTCGTCACGAAACAGATCCACTTCCTCGGTAATTATTCGTTTGTGATCATCGCCGTGTCGGGCCTGTTCGTCGGCTTCGTGCTGGGGCTGCAGGGCTACTACACGCTGAACCGCTACGGCGCCGAGCAGTCGCTCGGGCTGCTGGTGGCGCTGTCGCTGGTGCGCGAACTGGGCCCGGTGGTCACCGCGCTGCTGTACGCGGGCCGCGCGGGCACCTCGCTCACGGCCGAGATCGGCCTGATGAAGGCGGGCGAGCAGCTGACCGCGCTCGAGATGATGGCGGTGGACCCGATCAAGACCGTGATCGCGCCGCGCATGTGGGCCGGCATCATCACCATGCCGCTGCTCTCGGCGATCTTCTGCGCGGTGGGCGTGATCGGCGGCTACGTGGTGGGCGTGATCCTGATCGGCGTCGATCCGGGCGCGTTCTGGTCGCAGATGCAGGGCGGCGTGGACGCCTGGAGCGACGTCGGCAACGGCGTGCTCAAGAGCGTCGTGTTCGGCTTCGCGGTTACCTTCGTGGCGCTCTACCAGGGCTACGAGGCGAAGCCGACGCCCGAGGGCGTGTCGCGCGCGACCACCCGAACCGTCGTGTACGCGTCGCTCGCGGTACTCGGCCTCGATTTTCTGCTGACCGCGCTGATGTTCAGCTGAGTCGGCTATTTCTGAGATGACGATGAAAAAGACTGCTCTCGACTTCTGGGTCGGCCTGTTCGTGGTGCTGGGTTTCCTGGCGCTGCTGTTTCTCGCGCTGAAGGTGGGCAACATGAGCTCGCTGTCGTTCCAGCCGACCTATCCCGTCAAGATGAAGTTCGACAATATCGGCGGCCTGAAGCCGCGCGCGGCGGTGAAGAGCGCCGGCGTGGTGGTGGGCCGGGTTGGCGCGATCGGCTTCGACACCAACACCTACCAGGCGGTGGTGACGATCGAGCTGGACCGGCAGTACGAATTCCCGAAGGATAGTTCGGCCAAGATCCTGACCTCGGGCCTGCTCGGCGAGCAGTACATCGGCCTCGAGCCGGGCGGCGACACCGAGATGCTGAAGGCGGGCGACACGATCTCGATGACGCAGTCGGCGATCGTGCTCGAGAACCTGATCGGACAGTTCCTGTACAGCAAGGCAGCGGACGCGGGCGGCGGCAAGCCGGCCGCGGCGTCGGGGGCGGCTGCCCATTGAGTGCTCGCGCCGTCCCCACCGGCGAGGCAACAGACAGAGAAAAGAGAAGAAGGAACACGATCATGCAGACCATGCGCCTCAGGAACACGGCCTTGACCTTCGCGGCGGTTGCCGCGATGAGCGGTTGCGCCACCGTCCAGACGCCCACCAAGGGCGATCCGCTCGAAGGCTTCAACCGGACGATGTACAAGTTCAACGACACCGTCGACACCTATGCGCTGAAGCCCGTCGCCAAGGGCTACCAGTGGGCGGTGCCGCAGCCGGTGCGCGACAGCGTGACGAACTTCTTCTCGAACATCGGTGACGTCTACATCGCCGCCAACAACCTCGTGCAGCTGCGCATCGCCGACGGCGTGGGCGACATCATGCGCGTGGTGATCAACACGGTGTTCGGCGTGGGCGGCCTGTTCGACGTGGCGACGGTGGCGAAGCTGCCGAAGCACACCAACGACTTCGGCATCACGATGGGCCACTACGGCGTGCCGCCCGGCCCGTACGTGGTGCTGCCGTTCCTCGGGCCGAGCACCGTGCGCGACACGGCGGGCCTCGGGGTCGACTACGTCGGCAACCCGCTCACCTGGGTGAATTCGGATGCGGTGAGCTGGGGCCTGTTCGGCGTGAACCTGGTCAATACGCGCGCGAACCTGCTCGGCGCCGGCGACGTGCTCGACGCGGCCGCGATCGACAAGTACTCGTTCGTGCGCAATGCCTACCTGCAGCGCCGCCAGTCGCTGATCGCCGCCTCGGGCGGCCCCGGCGGCAAGGCGGCCGCGAACGTGCCCGACTACGGCGCGGAAACGCTGCCGAAGTATGATCTGCCCGATGACGGCGCGGCGCCGGCGGCGGGTGCCGCGGGTGCGGGCGCGGCCGGTACGGCAGCCGGCGCGGCGGTGTCGCCGGGCGCGACGGCCCCGGCCCAGGATGCCGCCTCGGCCGCCTCGGCGCCAGCCGCGGCCATGCCGAATCCGGCCAGCGCCACCCACGTGCCGGCGCAGAACGTGGTGCCGCCGGCGCCGAACGGTTTCCACTGGCCGAGCCTGCGGCTGCACTGATCGCGCCGCGCGGTTCGTTACAGCCGGAAACGTTTGTGACGGCGGCGGATGCAACACGAAGTCCGCCGCTGGTTCAAAATGCAGCATCGACTCACTTCGCAGGACATCTCATGAAAAAACTGTTTCTGATTCCCGTGGTAGCCGCGTTTTTCTCGTTCGGCAGCGCCGCCCATGCCGAGGTCGACCAGTCGAACCCGCAGGCGCTGATCAAGACCGCGACCGAACAGGTGATGAACGAGGTCCGGACGCAGTCGATCAAGCCGGGCGACATCGGCCGGATCACCGACATCGTCAATCGCGACATCCTCCCGTACACCGATTTCCGCCGCACCACGCAGCTCGTGATGGGTCGCAACTGGCGCGCGGCGACGCCGGACCAGCAGGACAAGGTGATCGAGCAGTTCAAGATGCTGCTGATCCGCACCTATTCGGGCGCGATCTCGCAGCTGAAGGCCGACCAGCAGATCCAGTACCCGCCGTTCCGCGCCGATCCGGGCGCGACCGACGTGGTGGTGCGCACGCTGGCCTCGAACAACGGCCAGCCGGTGCAGATCGATTACCGCCTCTACAAGACGCAGCAGGGCTGGCGCGTCTATGACCTGAACGTGCTCGGCGCCTGGCTGATCCAGACCTACCAGCAGCAGTTCAACGAGAAGATCCAGCAGAGCGGCGTGGACGGCCTGATCCAGTTCCTCACGCAGCGCAACCAGCAACTCGCGGCCGGCAAGGCATCGTGAGCCAGTTCGCCACCGGCGCTTCGCTGACCCACGCGAGCGCGAAGGCCGCGCTCGACGACGGGCTCGGCCGCATCGCCGGCGGCGCGACCGCGGTGGACTGCGCGGCACTCGCGCAGTTCGACTCGGCCGCGCTCGCCGTGCTGCTCGCGTGGCAGCGTGCCGCCCGGGCGCGCGGCACCGCGCTCGAGATCCTGAACCTGCCGCCCACACTCGCCAGCCTCGCGCGGGCCTACGGCATCGACTCCCTCCTCGGCGAGCGACATTGACGCTCGCCGCCTGACGCCCGGCGCCGCGCGCCCTGGCGTCCCGGATCGCGGCGGCTCGACCGCGCCGATCCGGCTGCCCGGTTTGCCCTATAATCAACCGTTTTGCGGGGCTTCCAATCGGCCCCCATTTTTCCCCATTCGACTTCACGACCAGAATCAGGCGTCGCGGCGCCCGTGCCGCGCTCAGTCATGTCAGCCATAGAAATCCGAAACGTCAAGAAGCGCTATGCGTCGCTCCAGGCGCTGAAGGGCGTCAGCCTGTCCGTCGAGGAAGGCGAGTTCTTCGGTCTGCTCGGCCCGAACGGCGCCGGCAAGACGACCCTCATCAGCATCCTCGCGGGGCTCGCCCGCGCCGACGAAGGCAGCATCTCGGTGCGCGGGCATGACGTCGTGACCGACTTCCGCGATGCGCGGCGCGCGCTCGGCGTGGTGCCGCAGGAACTCGTGTTCGATCCGTTCTTCTCGGTGCGCGAGACGCTGCGGCTGCAGTCCGGCTATTTCGGGCTGCGCCGCAACGACGACTGGATCGACGAGGTGATGGCCAATCTCGACCTGACCGAGAAGGCCGACGCCAACATGCGCGCGCTGTCGGGCGGCATGAAGCGCCGCGTGCTGGTGGCGCAGGCGCTGGTCCACCGGCCGCCCGTGATCGTGCTCGACGAGCCGACCGCCGGCGTGGACGTCGAGCTGCGCCAGACGCTCTGGAAGTTCATCTCGCGCCTGAACCGCGAAGGCCACACGATCGTGCTGACCACCCACTACCTGGAAGAAGCCGAGTCGCTGTGCGACCGCATCGCGATGCTGCGGCGCGGCGAGGTGGTCGCGCTCGAGCGCACCAGCGCGCTGCTGCAGCGCTTCGCGGGCCTGCAGCTGTACCTGCGTCTCGCGCGGGGCGAGCTGCCCGCCGAGTTGCGCGCGCTGCAGACCGAGGCCGCCGTGCCCGGCGCGCGCGAGCACCTGCTGCGGCTCACCAGCTACGACGAGGTCGAGCCGATCCTGTCGGCCTGCCGCGCGGCCGGCTGCGGGTTCGACGAGATCGAGGTGCGCAAGGCCGACCTCGAAGACGTGTTCGTCCAGGTGATGAACGGAGCCGATGTGATCGAGGGGCTGGCATGAGCGGGTTTCGCACGCTGTTCTACAAGGAAATCCTGCGGTTCTGGAAGGTGGCGTTTCAGACCGTGCTCGCGCCGGTGGTCACGGCGTTGCTGTACCTGACGATCTTCGGCCATGCGCTGTCGGGCCGCGTCAACGTCTATCCCGGCGTCGAGTACGTGAGCTTCCTGGTGCCGGGCCTGGTGATGATGAGCGTGCTGCAGAACGCGTTCGCCAACAGCTCGTCGTCGCTGATCCAGTCGAAGATCACCGGCAACCTCGTGTTCGTGCTGCTGCCGCCGCTGTCGTATGCCGAGATCTTCTCGGCCTACGTGCTCGCGGCCGTGGTGCGCGGCCTCGCGGTGGGCGTCGGCGTGTTCGTGGTGACGGTCTGGTTCATCCCGGTCGGCTTCGCCTCGCCGCTGTTCATCGTGCTGTTCGCGCTGTTCGGCTCGGCGATTCTCGGCACGCTCGGCCTGATCGCCGGGATCTGGGCCGAGAAGTTCGACCAGCTCGCCGCGTTCCAGAACTTCCTGATCATGCCGCTGACGTTCCTGTCCGGCGTGTTCTACTCCACCCACTCGCTGCCGCCCCTGTGGCGCGAGGTGTCGCGTCTCAATCCGTTTTTCTACATGATCGACGGCTTCCGCTACGGGTTCTTCGGCGTCGCCGACATCAACCCGTATGAAAGCCTCGCGATCGTCGCCGGTTTCTTCGTGCTGCTCGCGCTCGTCGCGATGCGGCTGCTCGCGACCGGCTACAAGCTGCGTCACTGAACGCACCGACTGGAGCATTTCTCATGTTGCCGACTCCCGAACAGGTCAAGCAATACATCGCGGGCGGGCTTGCCTGCACGCATCTGGAAGTCGAAGGCGACGGCCAGCATTTCTTCGCGACCATCGTCTCCGAGCATTTCGAAGGCAAGCGTCCGATCCAGCGCCATCAGCTCGTCTACGCGGCGCTCGGCGACCGCATGAAGCAGGAAATCCACGCGCTCAGCATGAAGACGCTGACGCCCGCCGAATGGCAGAACGCATAAAGAACGGACATCCTTCGTGCAAGTTTCAGTAAAGGAACGCGACGCGGTAAGCCACGTCGCGACGGCGAACCCGGCCGCCGGCCGGGCTTCGCAAGGGCATGAGGAACGGCTCGTGATCACCGGCGGCGCGCGGCTCGCCGGAGAAATCCAGGTGTCGGGCGCGAAGAACGCGGCGCTGCCGATCCTCTGCGCGGGCCTGCTCAGCGCCGAGCCGCTGCGGCTCGACAACGTGCCCGACCTGCAGGACGTGCGCACCATGCTCGCGCTGCTCGGCGGGATGGGCGTGAAGAGCGAGGTGGACGGCGCGCGCGTCACGCTCGACGCGGCCAGCGTGAGCGAGCCGGTGGCGCCCTACGAACTGGTCAAGACCATGCGTGCGTCGATTCTCGTGCTCGGCCCGCTGCTGGCGCGCTTCGGCTACGCGAAGGTGTCGCTGCCGGGCGGCTGCGCGATCGGCGCGCGACCGGTGGACCAGCACATCAAGGGGCTGCAGGCGATGGGCGCCGAGATCACCATCGAGCACGGCTACATCGAGGCGCGCGCCACGCGCCTGAAGGGCGCGCAGATCGTCACCGACATGATCACGGTGACCGGCACCGAGAACTTGCTGATGGCCGCCACGCTGGCCGACGGCGAGACCGTGATCGAGAACGCCGCGCGCGAGCCCGAGGTGACCGACCTCGCCAACCTGCTGGTCGCGATGGGCGCGAGGATCGACGGGATCGGCACCGACCGGCTCGTGGTCCAGGGCGTCGAGCGGCTGCACGGTGCGAGCCACGCGGTGGTGCCCGACCGCATCGAGGCCGGCACGTTCCTCTGCGCGGTGGCGGCGGCGGGCGGCGAGCTCACGCTGCGCGGCATGCGCGCGAACCTGCTCGACGCGGTGCTCGGCAAGCTGCGCGAGACGGGAGCGACGCTCGACGAGCGCGCCGACACGCTGCGCGTGACGATGGACCGGCGCCCGGCCGCGGTGGCGATCCGCACCTCCGAATATCCGGCGTTCCCGACCGACATGCAGGCGCAGTTCATGACGCTGAACGCGGTGGCCGCAGGCACCGCGCACGTGGTCGAGACCATCTTCGAGAACCGCTTCATGCATGTGCAGGAGCTGAACCGGCTCGGCGCCGACATCGTGGTGGACGGCAACACGGCGCTCGTCACGGGCGTGGCGCGGCTGTCGGGCGCCAACGTGATGGCCACCGACCTGCGCGCCTCGGCGAGCCTCGTGATCGCGGGGCTGTGCGCCGACGGCGAGACCGTCATCGACCGGATCTACCATCTCGATCGCGGCTATGATCGGATGGAAGCCAAGCTGAACGCAGTTGGCGCCGACGTGCGCCGCATCACCGGGAGTGCCGCATGACCGCACCGCTGACCCTCGCGCTGTCGAAAGGGCGTATCTTCGAGGAAACCGTGCCGCTGCTCGCGGCCGCCGGCATCGAGGTGGCCGAGGATCCCGAATCGTCGCGCAAGCTGATCCTGCCGACCAACGACCCGAACGTGCGCGTGATCATCGTGCGCGCCACCGACGTGCCGACCTACGTCGAGTACGGCGCGGCCGATTTCGGCGTGGCCGGCAAGGACGTGCTGATCGAGCACGGCGGCGGCGGGCTCTACCAGCCGATCGACCTGGACATCGCGCGCTGCCGGATGTCGGTGGCGGTGCAGGCGGGCTTCGACTACGCGAACGCGGTGCGCCAGGGCGCGCGGCTGCGCGTCGCGACGAAGTACGTGTCCACCGCGCGCGAGCACTTCGCGGCCAAGGGCGTCCACGTCGACCTGATCAAGCTGTACGGCTCGATGGAACTCGCGCCGCTGGTCGGCCTGGCCGACGCGATCGTCGACCTGGTCAGCTCGGGCGGCACGCTGCGGGCGAACAATCTGGTCGAGGTCGAGGAGATCATGCCGATCTCGTCGCGCCTCGTCGTGAACCAGGCCGCGCTGAAACTGAAGCGCGCCGCGCTGAAACCGATCCTCGACGCGTTCGAACGCGCGTCGAAGCAGAGCGGGAGCTGACCGCTCCCGGCACCGGCGCATTACCGGAATGAACAGCATCATGCCCATCAAGATTCGCAAACTCGATTCGCGCAGCGAGGGCTTCGGCGCCGCGCTGCGCGCGGTGCTCGCCTTCGAGGCGAGCGAGGACGAGGCGATCGAGCGCTCGGTCGCCGCGATTCTCGCCGACGTGAAGACGCGCGGCGACGCGGCTGTGCTCGACTACACGAACCGCTTCGACCGGCTCGACGCGTCGAGCGTGGCCGCGCTGGAGCTGCGCCAGGACGCCCTCGAGGCCGCGCTCGATACGCTCGAGCCGAAGCGCCGCGCGGCGCTGGAAGCGGCCGCCGCGCGTGTGCGCGGCTATCACGAGAAGCAGAAGCTCGAATGCGGCAGCCATAGCTGGCAGTACACCGAATCGGACGGCACGGTGCTGGGCCAGAAGGTGCTGCCGCTCGACCGCGTCGGCCTCTACGTGCCGGGCGGCAAGGCCGCCTACCCGTCGTCGGTGCTGATGAACGCGATTCCGGCGCGGGTGGCCGGGGTCGGCGAGATCGTGATGGTGGTGCCCACGCCCGACGGCGTGAAGAACGACCTCGTGCTCGCGGCCGCCTATCTCGGCGGCGTCGATCGCGTGTTCACGATCGGCGGCGCGCAGGCGGTGGCCGCGCTCGCCTATGGCACCGGGACGGTGCCGGCGGTCGACAAGATCTGCGGCCCCGGCAACGCCTACGTGGCGTCGGCCAAGCGCCGCGTGTTCGGTACGGTCGGCATCGACATGATCGCCGGGCCGTCCGAGATCCTGGTGCTCTGCGACGGCACCACCGATCCGCACTGGGTCGCGATGGACCTGTTCTCGCAGGCCGAGCACGACGAGCTCGCGCAGTCGATCCTGCTGTGCCCCGACGCGGCCTTCATCGAGCGCGTCGAGAAGGCGATCGACGAGCTGCTGCCGACCATGCCGCGCGAGGCCGTGATCCGCGCCTCGCTGGAAGGGCGCGGCGCGCTGATCACGGTGCGCGACATGGCCGAGGCCTGCAAGATCGCCAACGAGATCGCGCCCGAGCACCTCGAGATCTCGGCGCTCGAGCCCCAGCAATGGGGCAAGCTGATCCGCCACGCCGGCGCGATCTTCCTCGGCCGCTACACGAGCGAGAGCCTCGGCGACTACTGCGCCGGGCCGAACCACGTGCTGCCGACCTCGCGCACGGCGCGCTTCTCGTCGCCGCTCGGCGTCTACGATTTCATCAAGCGCTCGAGCCTGATCGAGGTCAGCGCCGACGGCGCGCAGACGCTCGGCGAGATCGCCTCGGAGCTGGCCTACGGCGAGGGGCTGCAGGCGCACGCGCGAAGCGCCGAATACCGGATGCGCAACCACGGCAACTGAGCGGCCGCGGCGGCGGTGAAGCGCACCAGCAAAAAGCAACGGCAACAGCGACGAGACCGGCCGCGGCAGGGCGGCGGCATCGAGACCCGCGGCCCGGACCCTCCGGGCCGCCGACACGGGCGGCGCGAGGCACGCCGCGAACCCACCATGACGACGCCACAAGACATCATCCGCCGCGACGTGCTCGCGATGACGAGCTATCCGGTGCCGGACGCGACCGGGCTCGTGAAGCTCGACGCGATGGAGAACCCGTATACGCTGCCCGCGCCGCTCGCGGCCGGGCTCGGCGAGCGGCTCGCGCAGGTCGCGCTGAACCGCTATCCGTCGCCGCGCCCCGCCGCGCTGATCGGCAGGCTGCGCGCCGCGATGGGGATTCCCGACGGCTGCGAGGTGCTGCTCGGCAACGGTTCGGACGAGATCATCGGCATGCTGTCGGTGGCCTGCGCGCGACCCGGCGCGAAGGTGCTGATGCCGGTGCCCGGCTTCGTGATGGTCGAGCAGTACGCGCGCCTCGCGCAGATGGGATTCGTCGGCGTGCCGCTGCGCGAGGATATGTCCCTCGACGTCGACGCGCTGCTCGCGGCGATCGACGAGCACCAGCCGTCGCTGATCCATCTGGCCTATCCGAACAATCCCACCGGCACGCTCCACGCCGACGCCGACATCGAGCGCGTGATCGCCGCCGCGCGCGCGAGCCTGGTGGTGATCGACGAGGCCTACCAGCCGTTCGCCGAGCGCAGCTGGCTCGCGCGCGTGCCCGAATTCGACAACGTGGTGGTGATGCGCACCGTCTCGAAGCTCGGCCTGGCCGGGGTCCGCTTCGGCTATCTGGTCGGCGCGCCGGCCTGGCTCGCCGAAATCGACAAGGTGCGCCCGCCCTACAACGTCAACGTGCTGACCCAGGCCTGCGTCGACTACCTGCTCGACCATCTCGACGTGCTCGACGCGCAGGCCGCGCAACTGCGCGCCGAGCGCGGCCGGCTCGCCGCGGCGGTGGCCGCGCTGCCCGGCACGACGGTGTTCCCGAGCGCCGGCAATTTCCTGCTGGTGCGGGTGCCCGACGCGCCGGCCCTGTTCGACGCGCTGCTCGCCGAGCGGGTTTTGATCAAAAACGTGAGTAAAATGCACGCGTTGCTCGCGAACTGCGTGCGGCTGACGGTCGGTTCTCCTGACGAGAACGCCGCGCTGCTCGCCGCGTTGCGACTGGTGCTGCGCTAGCGCGGGCCGCCCGCCGCCGGGCGGCCGCCGCTGCCTCGCTTGTCCCCCATTACCCAGTCCTTTCAAGGAATCACCATGCGCGTGGCGGAAGTCGTTCGCGATACGAGCGAAACGCAGATCCGTGTGAAGATCAATCTCGACGGCACCGGCCAGCAGAAACTGGCCACCGGCGTGCCGTTCCTCGACCATATGCTCGACCAGATCGCGCGCCATGGTCTCATCGATCTCGACATCGAAGCGCATGGGGATACGCATATCGACGACCACCATACGGTGGAGGACGTCGGCATCACGCTCGGCCAGGCGGTCGCGAAGGCGATCGGCGAGCGCAAGGGCATCCGTCGCTACGGCCATTCTTACGTGCCGCTCGACGAGGCGCTCTCGCGCGTGGTGATCGACTTCTCGGGCCGGCCCGGCCTCGAATTCCACGTGCCGTTCACGCGCGCGCGGATCGGCACCTTCGACGTGGACCTGTCGATCGAGTTCTTCCGCGGGTTCGTGAACCACGCGGGCGTCACGCTGCACGTCGACAATCTGCGCGGCCTCAACGCGCATCACCAGCTCGAGACCGTGTTCAAGGCGTTCGGGCGCGCGCTGCGGATGGCCGTCGAGATCGACGGGCGCGCGGCCGGGCAGATTCCGTCGACCAAGGGCAGCCTCTGAGCGAATCCGGACCGGCGCCGGCGGCCCCGCGGGTCTGACCGCGGCCCGCCGGCCGTAGATTCCGCCGCGCGCCGCGCCGCCTCCGACACCGCACGATGGACTTGCTCAAATCGTTCATATCGCTGCTCGCGCTGATCAACCCGCTCGGCGCGGTGCCGTTCTTCCTGAGCCTGACGGCGGCGCTGACCGACGCCGAGCGGCGCAGGACGGTGCGCATCGCGGCGGTGTCGGTGTTCTGCGTGATCGCGGTCACCACGCTGCTCGGCCAGCAGATCATCCGTTTCTTCGGGATCTCGGTGGCCTCGCTCGAAGTCGGCGGCGGCATCATCATGCTGCTGATGGCGATCAACATGCTGAACGCGCAGATGGGCAACACGCGCTCGACCCCGGAAGAGCGCGACGAGGCCGAATCGAAGCACAGCATCGCCGTGGTGCCGCTCGCGATCCCGCTGCTGACGGGCCCTGGCTCGATCAGCACGGTGATCGTCTACTCGGCCAGCGTGGCCCACTGGTACGACCGGATCGGCCTGATCGCGATCGGCGCGGTGCTCGCGCTGCTCTGTTTCCTCGCGATGCGGCTCGCCGAGCCGATCGCGAACTGGATCGGCCGCACCGGCATTAATATTGCGACGCGGCTGATGGGATTGATGCTGTCGGCGCTGGCGGTGGAATTCATCGTCGACGGACTGAAGGCTTTGCTGCCTGCACTGAAATGAAAACTTCGATTGCGATTGTGGATTATGGGATGGGCAACCTGCGTTCGGTGGCCCAGGCGCTGATGAAGGCCGAGCCGGATGCGCAGGTGGCGATCGTCGATCGTCCCGAGGCGATCCGCGCGGCCGACCGCGTGGTGCTGCCGGGCCAGGGCGCGATGCCCGACTGCATGCGCTGCCTCGGCGAATCGGGGCTGCAGGAGGCGGTGATCGAGGCGTCGCGCAGCAAGCCGCTCTTGGGCGTGTGCGTCGGCGAGCAGATGCTGTTCGACTGGAGCGAGGAGGGCGACACGCCGGGCCTCGGGCTGCTGCCGGGCAAGGTGTTGCGCTTCGACCTGGCCGGCCGCGTGCAGGACGACGGCTCGCGCTTCAAGGTGCCCCAGATGGGCTGGAACCGCGTGCGCCAGACGCTCGCGCATCCGCTCTGGGCCGGCGTGCCGGACGAGGCGTTCTTCTACTTCGTCCACAGCTACTACGTGGTGCCCGGGAGCGCGGCGCACGCGGCGGGCGAGACCTTGTATGGCGAGCCGTTCGTCTCGGCGGTGGCGCGCGACAACATCTTCGCGACCCAATTTCACCCGGAAAAGAGCGCCGAGGTCGGGCTGCGGCTTTACCGCAATTTCGTGCATTGGCAGCCCTGAACGTCGCGCGCACGCCACGGCGAACGGGCCAGACATGCCCGTGGCGTGGGGCTCGCGCGTCAAAACCCTGAAAGACTTGTACTAAACTAGCAGACGGCGCGGTGCCGGTTGGGCCGGCAACGGCGCGTCACCCCTTCTTCTTTTCAGACGACTTCCGATTGCTATGCTGCTGATTCCGGCCATCGATCTTAAAGACGGTCAGTGTGTGCGCCTCAAACAGGGCGATATGGACCAGGCGACGATTTTCTCCGAGGATCCTGCGGCGATGGCCCGCAAATGGGTCGATCTCGGCGCGCGGCGCCTGCATCTGGTCGACCTGAACGGCGCGTTCGCGGGCAAGCCGAAGAACCTCGAGGCGATCGAGGCGATCCTCGCCGAGGTCGGCGACGAGATCCCCGTCCAGCTCGGCGGCGGCATCCGCAGCCTCGAGACGATCGAGAAGTACCTCGACGCGGGTCTGTCCTACGTGATCATCGGCACCGCGGCCGTCAAGGACCCGGGCTTCCTGCAGGACGCCTGCACGGCGTTCGCGGGCAGCATCATCGTCGGGCTCGACGCCAAGGACGGCAAGGTCGCCACCGACGGCTGGAGCAAGCTGACGGGCCATGAGGTGATCGACCTCGCGCAGAAGTTCGAGGACTACGGCGTCGAATCGATCGTCTATACCGACATCGGCCGCGACGGCATGCTGCAGGGCATCAACATCGAGGCGACGGTGAAGCTCGCGCAGGCGGTCGGGATTCCCGTGATCGCCAGCGGCGGCCTGTCGAACCTGAACGACATCGAGCAGCTCTGCAGCGTGGAAGGCGAGGGAATCGAGGGCGTGATCTGCGGCCGCGCGATCTACTCCGGCGATCTCGACTTCTCGGTCGCGCAGAAGCGCGCCGACGAGCTGAACGGCGAACTCGACGACGCCTGACCCGCGGCGGCCGAGCGCCGCCGGCGTCATCGCCCAAGCCGCCCGCGCCGCGGGCGGCGTCACCTGCGGCACCTGTGTACCATCATGGCTCTAGCTAAACGCATCATCCCCTGTCTCGACGTGACCGCCGGGCGCGTCGTGAAGGGCGTCAATTTCGTCGAGCTGCGCGACGCGGGCGACCCCGTCGAAATCGCACGACGCTACGACGACCAGGGCGCCGACGAACTGACCTTCCTCGACATCACCGCCACCTCCGACCAGCGCGACCTGATCCTGCCGATCATCGAGGCGGTGGCCTCGCAGGTGTTCATTCCGCTGACGGTGGGCGGCGGCGTGCGCGCCGTCGAGGACGTGCGGCGCCTGCTCAACGCGGGCGCGGACAAGGTCAGCATGAATTCGTCGGCGGTCGCCAATCCGCAGCTCGTCGCCGACGCGGCGAACAAGTACGGCTCGCAATGCATCGTGGTGGCGATCGACGCCAAGCGCGTCTCGGCCGACGGCGAGGCGCCGCGCTGGGAAGTGTTCACGCACGGCGGGCGCAAGGCCACCGGGCTCGACGCGATCGCGTGGGCGAGCCGCATGGCCGAACTCGGCGCGGGCGAGATCCTGCTGACCAGCATGGACCGCGACGGCACCAAGTCCGGTTTCGACCTGGCGCTCACGCGCGGCGTGTCCGACGCGGTGCCGGTGCCGGTGATCGCCTCGGGCGGCGTGGGCTCGCTCGAGCACCTGGCCGACGGCATCGTCGACGGCCATGCCGACGCGGTGCTCGCGGCCAGCATCTTCCATTACGGCGAACACACGGTCGGCGAGGCGAAGCGCTTCATGGCCGGACGCGGCATTCCGGTGAGGCTCCCATCATGACGACGATACCGGCGACAGTTTCCCCCGCGTGGCTCGACAAGGTGCGTTGGGATGCCAACGGCCTCGTGCCGGTGATCGCGCAGGAGCTCGGCACGAACGACGTGCTGATGTTCGCGTGGATGAACCGCGAGGCGCTCGCGAAGACCGTCGAGACGGGGCGCGCGGTCTACTATTCGCGCTCGCGCCAGCGGCTCTGGTTCAAGGGCGAGGAATCGGGGCACGTGCAGCACGTGCATGAAGTGCGGCTCGATTGCGACGAGGACGTGGTGCTGCTGAAGATCGACCAGGTGTCGGGCATCGCCTGCCACACCGGCCGCCATTCCTGCTTCTTCCAGAAATTCGAGGGCACCGCCGAGGGCGGCGACTGGGTCGCGGTCGAGCCGGTGCTGAAAGATCCCGAGCACATCTACAAATGACGCAGACCACCAACGACACGCTGCTGCGCCTCGCGGCCGTGATCGACAGCCGCAAGGGCGGCGATCCCGAGCAATCCTACGTGTCGCGCCTGTTCCACAAGGGCGACGACGCGGTGCTCAAGAAGATCGGCGAGGAAGCGACCGAGGTCGTGCTGGCCGCCAAGGACGTGCGCCAGGGCGGCGCGCCGACGGCGCTGGTCGGCGAGGTTGCCGACCTCTGGTTCCATTGCCTCGTGATGCTGTCGCACTTCGAGCTGAGCCCGGCCGACGTGCTGGCCGAGCTGGAGCGCCGCGAGGGCCTGTCGGGTCTCGAGGAAAAGGCGCTGCGCAAGCGCCGCGAGCGCGAGAACGGGGACGGGTGAGCGGCGGCGGCCGGGCGGCGACGTCCGGGTGCGGGCCCTGCTCCGGTGATGTCATCAAAGGGAGGTAGCATCGTGGAAGATCCTTCGTGGCGCCCCGGCGACGCTTCCGTTCCGGATCGCTATCCGGCCTATCCCGGCGCCGCGCCGGCGGGCAGCCGTGACGGCTCGCTGCGCACGCTGACGCATGTGCTGTATGCGCTCTACGCGGTCCACTGGCTGACGGGCGGCATCACCGGCCTGATCGCGATCATCATCAACTACGTGAAGCGGCCCGACGTGGTCGGCACGCGTTACCAGCAGCATTTCGAGTGGCAGATCCGCACCTTCTGGCGCGCGCTGATCCTCTACCTGATCGGCGTCATGCTGAGCTTCGTCGTGGTCGGCTTTTTTGTACTCGGTGCGACGTGGGTCTGGACGCTGTACCGTATCATCAAAGGCTGGCTGTTCCTGAACGACGACAAGCCGCTCGATCCGAAGGCCTGGTTCTGAGGTCGGGGGCCGCGCGGCGCGGAGAGCACGATGAGTCACGATCCGGATTGCCTGTTCTGCAAGATCGCGGCGGGCGAGATTCCGAGCGAGAAGGTCCACCAGGACGACGAGTTCGTCGCGTTTCGCGACATTCATCCGGCGGCCGACACGCACGTGCTGGTGATTCCGCGCCGGCATCTGCCGACGCTGTCGGCGGCCACGGCTGAGGACGCGCCGCTGCTTGGTAGAATGCTGGTCCTCGTCGCGCGTCTGGCCGAGCAGCTCGGCTGCGCGTATACGGGCGGCGAAACCGGGTTCCGGACCGTCATCAATACCGGGCCGGGCGGCGGGCAGGAGGTGTTCCACCTGCACGCGCACCTGCTCGCGGGCCCGCGCCCGTGGAAGCGGATGGGGTGAATCGGGCCCCGCAGGAAAGCAAGATCATCGCGGGCCGCGCCGCACCGGCGCCGGCCCGCATCGGGAAAGAGGCCGGCGTCGCCGGCAGTTGACGCCGCCGCGGCGGCGAGGTTGAGGAGAGTGGCATCATGGGCGGATTGAGCATTTGGCACTGGCTGATCGTTTTGCTGATCGTGGCACTGGTGTTCGGCACGAAGAAGCTGCGCAACATCGGCAGCGATCTGGGCGGTGCGGTGAAGGGCTTCAAGGACGGCATGAAGGAACACGAGACCCCGGCCGACGCGCAGCAGCTGCCGCGCACCGGTTCGGTGAACGTCGACGCGAAGGAAGCGGCGCGTTCGTCCGATTCGAACAAGGCGTGATGAACGCGCGCTGACGGGACGCCGCGATGCTGGATCTGGGTCTTTCCAAGATGGCGCTGATCGGCGTCGTCGCGCTCGTGGTGCTCGGCCCCGAGCGCCTGCCGCGCGTCGCGCGCACGGCCGGCGCGCTGTTCGGGCGCGCGCAGCGCTACATCAACGACGTGAAGGCGGAAGTCTCGCGCGAGATCGAACTCGACGCGCTGCGCACCATGCGCACCGACTTCGAGAGCGCCGCGCGCAACGTCGAGAACACGATTCACGACAACCTGCGGCAGCATGAGGCGGACCTCAACGACGCCTGGAGTTCGGCCGTCTCGGGCGACGCCGCGTCGTCGCCGGTTTCGGTGTCGGCCGATGGCGCCTCGGGCTTCGGCTCGACGTCGTGGCAGGGCGGCGGCGCCAGTACCGGCTTCACGCCGAAACGCCGCAACTGGCGCGTCAGGCAGTCGGCGACGCCGGCCTGGTACAAGCGCGCCTCGCTGCGCCGCACCCACGTGCAGTCCGGCGCCGCGCGCGTCGCGCGCCATCAGCCGGCCAGCCTGCGCCGGCCCGTGCGCTTCTTCTGAGCGTCTGACGATGCCGACGATGCGTGCCCATCACCTGAACCGAGGGCCTGCGTGAGCGACCCCCAGCACAATCCGGAAGAAGGCCGGGAAGAAACCTTCATCTCCCATCTCGTCGAACTGCGCGACCGCCTGATCCGGGCGGGCGGCGCCGTGCTCGTGGTGTTCGTCGGGCTCGTCTACTGGGCGCCCGACATCTTCCGGCTGCTGGCGCGGCCGCTGATGCAGAACCTGCCGAAGGACGGCAAGATGATCGTCACCGACGTGACGGGCTCGTTCTTCGTGCCGATGAAGGTCACGATGCTCGTCGCGCTGGTGATCGCGCTGCCGATCGTGCTCTACCAGATCTGGGCGTTCGTCGCGCCGGGGCTCTACCAGCATGAGAAGCGGCTGGTGCTGCCGCTCGTCAGCAGCAGCTACTTCCTGTTCCTGTGCGGGATGGCGTTCGCCTACTTCGTGGTGTTCCCGACCATCTTCCGCGTGATGGCGCACTACAACGCGCCGCTCGGCGCCGAGATGTCGACCGACATCGACAACTACGTGAGCTTCGTGCTCGGCATGTTCCTCGCGTTCGGGGTCACGTTCGAGGTGCCGGTGATCGTGGTGCTGCTGGTGCGCATGGGCGTGCTGCCGCTCAAGAAGCTCAAGGAGATCCGGCCCTACGTGATCGTCGGCGCGTTCGTGGTGTCGGCGGTGGTGACGCCGCCCGACGTGTTCTCGCAGCTGATGCTGGCGCTGCCGCTCGTGGTGCTCTACGAAGTCGGGCTGCTGGCCGCGCGGATCTTCGTCGGGCACGGCGCGGCCGTGAAGAAGGACGAGGAGTCCGGGGCGACGGGCTGACGCGTCGGCGTGCGCGGTGGTCGAATCATCGGGAAGGGCGGCATGGGCCGCCCTTTTTCGTTGCGGGAGGAAGCGGGCGGGGCGTTGTATTGGCGTGGCGGTGCGCGGCCGTTCGGCGCGCGGGCGGCGGGGATGGCGTAAGCGTGATGGATTCGATGCAATGCGGCGGGACGGGGGCGTGATGGTAGCCATCCCGATGCGGTCGCCATCGGCGCATCGCCGCTCAACACGCCCCGCTTGCCGGCCCCGAGGCCGGCCGTCGCACGCCCCGCAACTTCCCCGCTGCCTGGGCGAGCGCGCGCCGGCCGCCTCGCCGGGCGCCGCGCCTCACGCGCTCATTCGGCGTCGTCGTTCTGGTCGTCGTTGGCCTGCTTCGGCGGCGGCGGGCGCTTGCCGATCACCACCGTCACCTCGAAGCTGCGCGTCTTGCGCACCACCTGCACCTTGGTCGGCGTGCCTGGCTTGATCTGCGCGACCACGTTGAGCAGCTTCGTGGTGTCGGTGATCGGCTCGTCGTTGACGGTGGTCAGGATGTCGCCGGGCTTGATGCCGGCCTTGTCGGCCGGGCCGCCCTGCAGCACGCCGGCCACGATCGCGCCGGTTTTCTGCGCGAGCCCGAACGAATCGGCGATCTCGGGCGTGACGTCCTGCGGCTCCACGCCGATCCAGCCGCGCGTGACGGCGCCCGTCGTGATGATGCTCTCCAGCACCGTGCGCGCGGTCGAGACGGGGATCGCGAAGCCGATCCCGAGCGAGCCGCCCGAGCGCGAGTAGATCGCCGTGTTGATGCCGAGCAGGTTGCCGTTCACGTCCACCAGCGCGCCGCCCGAGTTGCCCGGGTTGATCGGCGCGTCGGTCTGGATGAAGTTCTCGAAGGTGTTGATGCCGAGGTGGTTGCGCCCGAGCGCGCTGATGATGCCCATCGTCACCGTCTGGCCGACCCCGAACGGGTTGCCGATCGCGAGCACCACGTCGCCCACGCGCGCGCGGTCCGAGCGGCCGAGCGTGATGGTCGGCAGGTTCGTCAGGTTGATCTTCAGCACCGCGAGGTCGGTCTCGGGGTCGCTGCCGATCACCTTGGCCGTGGAGGTACGGCCGTCGGCCAGCGCCACCTCGATCTGGTCGGCGCCGTCCACCACGTGCTGGTTCGTTAGAATGTAACCTTCCGGGCTCACGATGACGCCCGAGCCGAGGTTCGACGCCGGTTCCTCCTGTTGCCGGCGCGGATTGCGGTCGCCGAAGAAGTAGCGGAACAGCGGATCCTTCGCGCGCGGGTCGGGCGGCAGCGAGCCGTCCTTGCTCGAAAACACGTTGACCACGGCCGGCATCGCCTTTTGCGCGGCATCCGCGTAGGACGTCTGCGCCGGCGCGCCGGCACCGCCCGGCGTGACTTCGCGCAACGCCACGATCGGTGCCGCGAGTTGCTTGCCGAGCTGTCCCTGGCGCTGCAGCCATTGTGGCTTGAGGGTCGCGACGATGAACATCAGCGCGAGCAGCACCGTCACCGCCTGTGCGAAGAACAGCCAGAAGCGTCTAAGCATTTGAAGAGATTAGGGGATTATATGGACCGGATCGAACTCGAATTGTACTTGAACAATACCCTTGAAACCGCGCGCTTCAAGGACTACTGCCCCAACGGGCTGCAGGTCGAGGGGCGCCGCCGGATCGAGCGGATCGCCACCGGCGTGACCGCCTCGGCCGCGTTCCTCGAACGCGCGATCGAATGGGGCGCGGACGCGGTGCTGGTCCATCACGGCTATTTCTGGCGCAACGAGCCGGCGCAGGTCACCGGGCGCAAGTACCAGCGCCTGAAGCTGCTGATCGGCGCCGAGCTGAACCTGTTCGCGTTCCACCTGCCGCTCGACGCGCATCCCGATCTCGGCAACAACGCGCAGCTCGGCGAACGCCTCGGCCTGATCGCCGACGCGCGTTTCGGCGAGCAGGACCTCGGCTGGATGGCCACGCTGCCGATGCCGGTCTCGCTCGAGCACTTCACCGCCAAGGTCGAGCACACGCTTGGCCGCACTCCGCTCGTGCTCGGCGACAGCGATCAGCAGCTGCGCCGCGTGGCCTGGTGTACGGGTGGCGCGCAAGGCTATTTCGATGCCGCGATCGAGGCCGGCGCCGACGTGTTCCTGACCGGCGAGGCGTCCGAATTCGTCACGCACGCGGCCGCCGAGAGCGGCGTGGCCTTCGTTGCGGCGGGGCACCATGCCACCGAGCGGTACGGCATCCAGGCGCTCGGCCGCCATTTGTCGGAACATTTCGGCCTCGAACACACGTTCATCGACATCCCGAACCCCGTTTGAAACGCCCGGAATTGCGGCGGCGCACCCACGAAACGCAATGAAGCATCTGCTTAAAAGATGATCTGAGCTGGTTCCGCGGCGATGGGGGAAAACCCTTGCCGATCAATGACTTCGCGTCGATTTTATGAATCGGGCCTTGAAAATGCGGGCCTCGTTCGCGCACACTAGCGGCGGTATGCGAAGTCGTGACGGTGAATCCAACTCAGAAGTGGGGCGTGAGATGCGAGATAAAGAAGAGAAACGCGTCGACAGCGGCCGCCGTACCTGGCTGATTGCGACATCCGTAGCGAGCGGAGTCGGCGGGGTCGCTACGGTCATACCGTTCGCGGCGTCGCTCGCGCCGT
Organism: Burkholderia plantarii; assembly: GCF_001411805.1. NCBI lineage: Bacteria > Pseudomonadati > Pseudomonadota > Betaproteobacteria > Burkholderiales > Burkholderiaceae > Burkholderia > Burkholderia plantarii. The sequence goes on from NZ_CP007212.1 coordinate 393,542, forward strand.
CGACCAAGGCGAAGGCGGCCGGCGCGCCGGTCGAGGTCGACATCAGCGGGTTGAAGCCGGGCGAGCTCGTCACCGTGGCCTGGCGCGGCAAGCCGGTCTGGATCCTGAACCGCACCGACGCGATGCTGGCCGACGTGAAAAAGGCCGATCCCGAGCTGGCCGACCCGCAGTCCAAATCCACCTATTCGATGCCGTTGCCCGCGTACTGCGCGAACGAATATCGCTCGCGGGCCGATCGCCAGAACATCCTCGTCGTGATGGCCGTGTGTACGCACCTCGGCTGCACGCCCACCTCGCGCTTCACGCCCGGCCCGCAGCCGAACCTGCCCGACGACTGGCCGGGCGGCTTCCTGTGTCCGTGTCACGGTTCCACCTACGATCTGGCCGGCCGCGTGTTCAAGAACAAGCCCGCGCCCCAGAACCTCGACATTCCGCCTTACATGTTCACCTCGGCCACCACGGTCGTGATCGGCAAGGACGAGAAAGGAGAAGCGTGATGGCCACCGACAACAAGACTGTCGCCACGACGGGTTTGATGGGCTGGATCGATGCGCGTTTCCCGTTCACGGTCACGCTCAAGAAGCACGTGACCGAGTACTACGCGCCGAAGAACTTCAACTTCTGGTACTTCTTCGGCTCGCTCGCGCTGCTCGTGCTGGTGAACCAGATCGTCACGGGCATCTTCCTGACGATGAACTACAAGCCCGATTCGACGCTCGCGTTCGCGTCGGTCGAGTACATCATGCGCGAGGTGCCGTGGGGCTGGCTGATCCGCTACATGCACTCGACGGGCGCCTCGATGTTCTTCATCGTGGTCTATCTGCACATGTTTCGCGGGCTGATGTACGGCTCGTACCGCAAGCCGCGCGAGCTGGTATGGATCTTCGGCTGCGCGATCTTCCTGTGCCTGATGGCCGAGGCGTTCTTCGGCTACCTGCTGCCGTGGGGCCAGATGTCGTTCTGGGGCGCGCAGGTGATCGTGAACCTGTTCTCGGCGATCCCGTTCGTCGGGCCGGACCTCTCGCTCTGGATCCGCGGCGACTACGTGGTGTCCGACGTCACGCTGAACCGCTTCTTCGCGTTCCACGTGATCGCGATTCCGCTGGTGCTGGTCGGGCTGGTGGTCGCGCACCTGGTCGCGCTGCACGAGACGGGTTCGAACAACCCCGACGGCATCGAGATCAAGGAGAAGAAGGACGAGCACGGCATTCCGCTCGACGGCATCCCGTTCCATCCCTACTACTCCGTGCATGATTACTTCGGGGTCTGTGTTTTTCTGATGATCTTCGCGCTGGTGGTGTTTTTCGCGCCGGAGATGGGCGGCTACTTCCTCGAAGCCAACAACTTCGTGCCCGCCAACCCGCTGCAGACGCCGCCCGAGATCGCGCCGGTGTGGTACTTCACCGCGTTCTACGCGATGCTGCGCGCCACCACCGATCCGTTCAAGATCGTGCTGATGGTGGTGATCGCCGTGCTCGGGCTGGTCGCGCTCTGGCGGGCCCGCGGCAAATGGCGCATCGGCCTGCCGGTGCTGGCCGTCGTGCTGATCGTGTTCATGGCGCTGACCGAATCGAAGTTCTGGGGCGTGGTGGTGATGGGCGGCGCCGTGATTTCGCTGTTCTTCCTGCCCTGGCTCGATCGCAGCCCGGTGAAGTCGATCCGCTACCGGCCCACGTTCCACAAGGTGTTCCTCGGGATCTTCGTCGTCGCGTTCCTGACGCTCGGGTTCCTCGGCACGCAGTCGCCGTCGCCCGCCAAGACGCTGATCGCGCAGGTGTGCGCGCTCGTCTACTTCGCGTTTTTCCTCGGCATGCCGCTCTGGACGCCGCTTGGCACATTCAAGCAGCCGCCCGAGCGCGTCAAATTCCGGCCCCATTAATGCGAGCGAGGAGAACACGATGATGAGGACGCTATTGAAGACGTTCCTGCTGATTGGTGCGACGTCGCTGGCGCTGCTGGGCGGCGCGGCGCGAGCCGACGAGGGTAATTTTCCGCTCGACCGGGCGCCCGATAACGCGGAAAATCTCGTTGCCCTGCAACATGGCGCGCAATTGTTTGTAAACTATTGCCTGAATTGCCATAGCGCGAACCTGATGCGCTACAACCGTCTGACGGATCTGGGGATATCCCAGAAGGCGATCGAGGCGAATCTCCTGTTTACGACGGACAAGGTCGGCAACCCGATGTCGGTGGCGATGCGGCCCGACGACGCCAAGCGCTGGTTCGGCGTGACGCCGCCCGACCTCTCGGTGGAGGCGCGCGCGCGCGGCCGCGACTGGCTCTATACGTATCTGCGAAGTTTCTACCGCGACGAGTCGCGCCCGACGGGCTGGAACAACGCGGTGTTCGAGAACGTCAGCATGCCCCATGTGCTTTGGCAGTTGCAGGGGCAGCGCGTGCCGAAATACGAGGAAACGACGAACGAGGAGACGGGCGAGAAGGTGCGCAGGCTCGTCGGTTTCCAGGCCGTCACGCAGGGGACGTTGTCTCCGGTGGATTATGATGCTGCCGTGGCCGACCTCGTCGCGTATCTGGGCTGGATGTCCGAGCCCGAGCAGCAGACCCGCAAGCGCGTGGGCGTCTGGGTGCTGCTGTTCCTCGGCATCCTGAGCTTTTTCGCCTGGCGGCTCAACGCCGCCTATTGGAAAGATATCAAGTAAACACGCCAAGACCGGCGTGAGGCCGGCGCAAGGTGAGACCTGCTGGCAGGTCGATCCGCGCGCCGGCCATCGGCTTTTTTGAGGAAACGTTAATTATGATGGTTCTGTATTCCGGCACGACGTGCCCCTTCTCCCAGCGCTGCCGGCTGGTGCTGTTCGAAAAGGGCATGGACTTCGAGATTCGCGATGTGGACTTGTTCAACAAGCCCGAGGACATCGCCGTGATGAATCCCTACGGTCAGGTGCCGATTCTCGTCGAGCGTGATCTGATTCTGTACGAATCGAACATCATCAACGAGTACATCGACGAGCGCTTCCCGCACCCGCAGCTGATGCCGGCCGACCCGGTGCAGCGTGCGCGCGCGCGCCTGTTCCTGCTGAACTTCGAGAAGGAACTGTTCGTTCACGTCAGCACGCTCGAGAACGAGAAGGGCAAGGCGGCCGAGAAGAACCACGAGAAGGCACGCCTCGCGATTCGCGACCGGCTCACGCAGCTCGCGCCGATCTTCGTGAAGAACAAGTACATGCTCGGCGAGGAGTTCTCGATGCTCGACGTCGCGATCGCGCCGCTGCTGTGGCGCCTCGATCACTACGGCATCGAGCTGTCGAAGAACGCGGCGCCGCTGATGAAGTATGCCGAGCGCATTTTCAGCCGCCCGGCCTACATCGAGGCGCTGACGCCGTCGGAAAAGGTGATGCGTCGTTAAACGGCCTGCGGCCAACGGTGCGCGCGCGGCGCTGCCTGCCGCGCGCGTGCCTGTACGAGGACAGTGATGCAAGAGACTTCCACGAAGCCGTATCTGCTGCGCGCGCTCTACGAGTGGTGTACGGACAACGGGTATACGCCGCACATCGCGGTGCGCGTCGACAACTCGACGCGCGTGCCGCGGCAGTACGTGCGCGACGGCGAGATCGTGTTGAACATCAGCTTCGAGGCGACCACCGCGCTGCAGATGGGCAACGAATGGATCGAGTTCACCGCGCGTTTCTCGGGCAAGGCGCACAAGCTCGAGGTGCCGGTGGCGAACGTGCTCGCGATCTACGCGCGCGAGAACGGGCAGGGGATGGCGTTCCAGGTCGATCTGGCGGCGGACGAGCCGGGCGAGACGACGTTGGTGGAGGCGGATGAGGGTGAGGGTGGCGCGGCGGGGGCTGGTGCGGGTGGTGCCTCGCGTTCGGCTGCCGATGGGGCCGCTGAGCTGTCGGAGGGCGCGGATGTGCCTTCGGGCTCGGCTTCGGCTTCGTCCTCATCCACGCCGTCGCCCGACGACGATGGTGCGTCCGGAAAGAGCAACCGACCCCGCCTCAAGATCGTGAAATGAGGTAGAATTCGCGGCTATGCCGGCTTAGCTCATCTGGTAGAGCAGTTGATTTGTAATCATCAGGTGGCGGGTTCGAGTCCTGCAGCCGGCACCAGTACACACAAGGGGTTACGTGAATTTTTCGCGTAACCCCTTGTTCATTTCTGCGTCCTTGCAATTGGCATGTAATCGCCACCCCCGTGTTCACGCCGATCGTCCCGGGCTTTCTCTCTCGCTCCTGCACTTGATCGGGCAGGCTCTCGATGGGCCTCCTCGTATTTGACGCTGCACCACGCTGGCTCGACGGCCGCGTTGCCGCGCCAAGCGCGTCCGTTGTTGATTGGCTTCTCCGACAGGTCTCGCCCGCTAAAACACGTTCGATGTCGCGATACCAATCAGACGGCCCCGCTGCGAAGCCGGCAACGCATGATCACAGTCAATCATTACTTTGCACTCGACAATTCTGCCTGAATGAGCGTGCCGCTTAAATTCATTTATCCGGCGGTCCGATTTTACGTGGTCACCGTGCTCAGGCAGTCGGTTGATAATTTGGTGTCAGCTATTTTCGAACTTCTCTTCTGCTTTTCTTTCGTGATCGAGGTATCGGTGCTCGATATTCGGCTGCCGACATTTTGATGAGTTTTTGATCGAATTGAAACTGTCGCTGATCAAGCATCGCGAGCGATGAATCAGGGCAAGCATTCGGGCATGTGGATTGCCTGGACTAGCGGAATTCACCTGCTTCGATGGCACATGTCAACATAAGACCCGGCTCGACTTTCAACATTATCCTGGAAAAATCAATTGGGCTATTTTCATGGGGAATTTGCGTCCTGGAATTCGAAGTCGATGGTGATGAAGCGTCTTTGTAAATCGGGGTTGGCGAGCGGAATGTCATCGGAGTGATATGGTGCCGACGCACAAACAACTTAAAAACGTCCGTCCATTGCTTCTTTGATGCATTGTTTCAAAAACCGAAGTGGTCCTTTGATGATGAATGAAGCGGATATTGATGACTTTGCCGTCTCGTGGTGTCAATCGTTGTCCTGGATGAGGCACTTGCGATTACTGAAAGATGTTTGTACTGAAAACGTTAAGATTGGCACCGTCCGGCTCGCCCTCCGGTACTCGGAACGCGTGTCGTGCCCGGATGGCCCGCCGCGGCGTCAGGCCCGACGAATGCCGGAGATCCGGGGAGCACATCGATTTCCCACGTCCCTTTTCTTCCCCTTTCACCTTTCTCACCACACCAATGTGACAAAAATGGTAAATCCCCGTCTAGGGATAAACCCGTATTCTCCCCGCAGCTTTCCAACCCCACCGCGCAACACCCCCAAGCCGCCCGCTTTCCCACGCCAGTCCTGCAATCTGGCCGCCCGGCGTCACCCAACCTTCAATCCCGGAACCGTTCCCACGTCATCGCGCCACCCCCCACCCCCGCCCCGCAAACCTTTTCGTGCCGTCCCAGCCGCGCCAACCCCCGCCGCGCGCCATCCTATTTCACATTCGATTTTTCCCGAAGCTGTTAAATTCCGGTCTCCGTCGATCCGTCCGTGTACCGCGCGCCGTCCGCCGCCGTGCCGAGTATCCGCCCCTGCCATGTCCGCCATCACCGTTGCTCTGGCTACCACCGCGCTGTTCGGGCTCGTGATGCTCGTGCTGCTCGGCTCGCTGGTTCGCACCGGCGTGGCCGGCGTGCGCGAGTGGTTCGCGGCGAATCTGCTGCTGTCGTTGTCACTCGCGCTGCTGCTCGCGCGCGGCCGGATTCCCGACGTCTTCACGGTGGTGCTGGGCAACGGCATGTTCGTGCTGTCGGGCGTCACGCTCTACGCCGGCTACGCGCGCTTCCTCGACCTGCCGCCGCGCTGGCCCTGGCTCGGGCTGCTCACGGGCCTGACGCTGCCGGCCCTCGTCTACTGGCACTACGTGGCCGACAGCATCCCGATGCGCGTGGGCATCACCACGCTCTACACGGCGATCGTCTGCTTCGCGATTGCGGCGATCGTGATCCGGCGCTATCGCTCGGGCCAGTCGCGCTACCCCTACGTCGCCACCGCGGGTTTCGCCACGCTGTTCGCGATCAGCCAGGTGCTGCGCGGCGCCTATTTCGTCATGCTGCCGGGGCCGGCGGGCGCGCAGGTGTACCTGACGACGTTCAACATCAGCCTGCTCTGCGTGGGCGCGGCGATCATGCCGGTAATGTCGATGTGCGCGATCATGATGGTCCACGATTCGATGCAGCAGGCCGCGCGTCGCGTGATCGACCACGACTTCCTCACGCGCGCGCTGTCGCGGCAGCGTTTCGAGGTGGTGGCGCGCGCCCGCGTGCGCGACGCGGAACGCGACGGCACCCCGCTGTCGCTGCTGCTGATCGATCTCGATCACTTCAAGTCAATCAACGACACCTACGGCCACGCGGGCGGCGACAGCGTGCTGCGCGAATTCGCCGAGCTGATGCTGCAGAAGCTGCGCGGCGGCGACGCACTGGGCCGCCTGGGCGGCGAGGAGTTCGCGATCCTGCTGCCGCGCACGACGCTCTCGGACGCGCTGCGCATCGCCGACCGCCTGCGCGACGAGGTCAACCGGCATACGGTGGAAACCACGGCGGGACTCTGCTCGTACAGCGCCAGCGGCGGCCTCGCGAGCCGCATGCCGGGCGAAACCTTCGAACAGCTGTCGGCACGCGCCGACCGCGCGCTCTACGACGCGAAGATCTCGGGCCGCAACCGCGTCTGCGCACACGCGGGCCTGTCGCAATCGGCGATCGCGCAGTTCGAATCGGCTTGAATGTCGGGAAAGCCGCCGCGCAGGACGCACGGCGAACGGGGCAGGGCAGGCAGCGCACGCAAGAACGCATGAAGCGCGCGGCCAGCCGGCCAGCAAGAGAAGAAAAGAAGGGCAACGACACCAACGCGACGGCGCAAGGCCGCCGTCGGGATACAACCTCGGGCTGCCGTGATCCGGGCGGCCAGACAGCCGCCGCCCCGGCAGCCGCCCGGCCTCAACCCGCCAAACCGGCCCTGATCGCCCTCAAGGCAGCGAAATCGTCAAATTCGCCGATTCCGGCCCGACCTTGATGATCTGCGAGTACGGCGCGAGCGCCTTCAGCGTGTGGTCGCGCAGGTACGCGTTGAGCCCGATGAACGCGAGCAGCCCAACGAGTGCGAACACGGCGCCGATCGCCCACAGCGGTACCTCGCGCTTCAGGCGGTGCGCGATCTGGTCGGGCAGCGCCCAGTGCGGCGCGAACGGCGCGCGCTTGCCCTTCATCTGCGCGATCTCGTCGCCGATCCGCGCGGTCAGGTAGGCGAGCTTCTCCGGCCCCTCGAGCAGGTACTTGCCCTGGAAGCCGAGCAGCAGGCACATGTGGAACACCTCCAGCGACTGCAGGCGCGCGGCGCCGCGTGCGCGGCATTCCTCGAGGTACTGGAAGAACTTCTCGCCGGCCAGCTGCTCGCCGAACAGCACGAGCTGCAGCGGCCGGCGCTCCCACTCGGCGCGCACCTTGAACTGCGACGACAGCACGGCCTCGTCGATCGCGGCGCAGAACGCGAACTTGGCGGCATAGACGTCGTCGGCGCCGGCGTTGAGCTTCTTCGCGCCGCGCTCGAAATCGGCGAGGAACTCCTGGATCCGGGTGCGGAACTCGTTGGCCTCGCCGGGCTCGCGGCCGTTCTTCAGCAGGAACATCATGAAGAAGCCGTCATACAGCAGGTCGAGCAGCGAACGCGCCTGGAAGCTGGCGTCGGTCGACGAGGCCGAATGCGGGGCGGGAGGCGGCGTGTTGCCGCCGAACAGGGAGGGCGCGTAGCTCATGATGTGACGGCGATCAGGTCGAATTTGAGGTCGTTGATGCCCGACGGTGCGTAGATCATCGCGGACTGCGATTGCAGCATGCGCTCATAGAGCGGGCTGCGCGCGTCGAGTGCGAAGTAGCAGGCGCCGGGGCGCACGGGGATCGCGGGCGGCACCTGCGGCGTGTACGACAGCCGCACGCCCGGCATCGCGGACAGCACCAGCTTGTCGACGTCGTCGGGCGCGCCGACCTTGAAGCGCGCGGGCACGGCGTCCACCAGCTCCACCGACGCCATGTCGGCGGACACGGCGAGGTAGAACTCGGTCTTGTCGTCGATCTTGCCGGAGTCGAGCCGGCCGATATGGAACGACGGCCGCACTTCCTCGAGCGTGATCGCGAAGTAGCGCGTCGAGATCACGGTCTCGAGCAGCTCGCGCAGCATGGTGTCGAGGCGCGCGAACGGCGGGCCGGGATCGTCGTGGCGATAGGCGGGCAGGTCGGCGAGTGCGTAGGACTTCGAGAACGTCATCAGCTGGCCGGCCAGGCGCAGCAGCTCCTGGAACAGCCGCTCGGGATGCAGCGCCGAATGCTGGTACAGGTGCGCGAGCGAGGCGAACGCGGCGTTCGCGGTGTGCAGCAGCCAGAACGAGGCGATGTCGCCGGAGCGGAACTCGATGATGTTCTTGGTCGGCTCGCGGTGGAAGCCGTACAACGCGTTGACCTTGGCCTGCAGCGCGTCGATTAGCTGGCGCAGCCGCTGCATCAGGATGCCGGAGGCCTCGATGGCGAGGCACGGCGGCACGAACGCGTCGTCGAACTCGAAGCCGGAGGTGGCGGTGCGGCGCACCCGCACGAGCGGGATCGCGAGCAGCTGGTCGCGCGGCTCGCTGTGCGCGATCAGCTTCACGTTGGTGCGCAGGAACGTGATGTCGGCTTCGGCGGCGTCGGTGAACTGGTCGGCGATCGGGTTGTTCTCGCTCGTGAAGCGGCTCGCGAAGCCGCCGTCGGCGTCTTCCACGTAGTTCGAGCCGGCTTCGCGCAGCGGATGCAGCGCGAGATAGAACGTGAATTCGTTGATCCCCTCGGGCAGCGTGTCGAGCGCGACGGGCGGCGGCAGGTCGTCGGCCTGCGGCGCGGAGTACAGCGCGCCGTCGGGAAAGATCAGCGACAGTTCGGAGAGCCGCAACACGTTGCTGCTGATCGCGTCGCGGTCCAGCTTCACCGAGCGCACGCCCCAGTTGTACGGCTGGATCGCCTGCACGGACTCGAACAGGCGCGCCTCGTGATAGGCATCCTGACGTTGAAAGTGCTGAGGCCGCAGAAACAGGCCTTCACCCCATAGCACCTTGGCCGAATAACTCATCTCAAACCCTGAATGTGATTACGTGGCGGCCGTGGTTAATCGCGCGCCGCGTCACGTAAATGTCAAACTTGTCTAATTGACTTTGAATCGTCATCGAGTCCGTCAGCCACCGCAGCTTACCGACGACAGCATATTGAGCTGCTGCACCGGCATGCCCTGTTGCGGCGCGATGACGTTGCCGCCGGTCACGGTCATCGCGCAGTTGTGCAGGCCGATGATTATGCCGGATTTCTCCGATTTCGCCGGATCGAATGCCAGTTTCCAGCGTTGCAGCGCGGGCGCGCGAAACAGCGCGACGATGCCGAACGCCTGCGCCTCGCGCGATACCTTTTCGGTGGCGTTGTAGTGCTGCCCCGGAATCAGCGTCACCTCGCGCACGCTGAGCAGGTCGGCGCCGAGCGCGGCCTTTTCCTTGGCCGGATCGGTGAACGCGTCGAACGGCGCCTGCTGGAACGAGGTTGGATCCTTCAGCGTGTAGAGCCTTACCACTAACGCGAGCGGCTTGTTGTCGTTGGCGGCGTTCAGGTTCGGCGCGGCGTAGAGGGTCACGCCCAGATTGCGCGGCGGCTTCTGGGCGTCGGGCACGTCCGGCTTGCCGATGCCGACCATCTGCAGCGCGGCGCTGCTTGCCGAGCCGAGCAGCGGCACCGCCGCCGCGCAGCCTGCCAGAAGCGCGCAGGCCGCGAGCGGCAGCGCGAGGCGGGAGAGAAACGGAGTCATCGTGGATCGAGGGCGACGCGAGTCGGTTCCTGTCAGAAATGCCTGGGTAGCGTGTGTGGTTTATGTTGCGGGTCCGTCCAGCACCCGGTAACGGCTGCCCGCAACTCGCATCAATCGTTCGGAAATTTTTTCTTCAATTCAGTCGCATTTACGAAAATCCAAGTAAATGTTGCCCGTCAAATTACTATCCACTTTGCAGAAGGGATTGTGTTCAGCCATATCCGGCGGGCCTCAGCGCCGATTTAAATCGGCGCTCGCGTCGCAGTCATTGAATTATGAAAAATTGATCGGTACTATACCCGCGCACTAGCATCAAAGCAAAACTACTGAAACTCGACGATTTAAAACTCCGCGCCCGGTGATAAAACGATGAAAGACCGACTGTTCGCAAAACTTTCCGCAGTGGTGATGGCATGTGGCGTGATGGCCGGCTGTGCAACGCAGCCGCCGGCTCCGCCGACGCCCGACGCGTTCAACAAGTCGCTCGACGACGCGGACGCGGTCGCGAAGGCGGGAGACCAGGACAAGGCGATCGGCCTCTACCAGCAGCTCGCGAAGTCCGATCCGACGCGCGAGGAGCCGTGGGCGCGCATCGCCCAGATCCAGTTCCAGCAGGGCCATTACGGCCAGGCGATCGTCGCGGCGCAGGAAGCGCTGCAGCGTGACAACACCGACCGCCAGTCGAAGAGCGTGCTGGCCGTGGCGGGCCTGCGCATCGCCACCGAGTCGCTGAGCGAGCTGCGCCAGGATTCGTCGCTGGCCGGCGACGCGAAGTCCGACGCGCTGGTGCTCGCCAAGCAGCTGCGCGACACGCTCGGCGAGGACGCGCTGTTCCCGCCCGAGCAGCAGGCCGACAAGCCGCAGCCGAAGCGTCGCAAGGTCTACCGCAAGCGCGTCACGCACGAGGCGGCGAACGCCGCCGCGCCGGCCGCCGACGCCGCCAAGCCGGCCGCGCCGGCACCGGCACCGGCACCGGCACCGGCACCGGCACCGGCACCGGCCAAGGGCGGCGCCGACCCGTTCAGCGCGCTGCGCTGAGCACCCCGCACGTCCACCACCACACGTTATCGGGAGAGCCGTCATGGCGAAAAAAGAAAGTATCCAGAAACGCCTGCAAAAGGTGCGGCCGCCCCGCGTGCAGCTGACCTACGAGGTCGAGCGCGGCGACGCGATCGAGGTGAAGGAACTGCCGTTCGTGGTCGGCGTGGTCGGCGACCTGGCCGGGCAGTCCGAGGTCGAGATGCCGAAGCTGCGCGACCGCAAGTTCGTCAACATCGATCGCGACAACTTCGACGACGTGATGAAGGCGATCGAGCCGCGCGCGGCCTTCCAGGTCGAGAACAAGCTCAGCGAGGACGGCGGCAAGTTCGCCGTGGACCTGAAGTTCCGCTCGCTCGACGATTTCGATCCGGACCAGGTGGTCAACCAGATCGATCCGCTGCGCCGCCTGATCGAGGCGCGCTCGAAGCTGGCCGACCTGCGCAACAAGCTGGCCGGCAACGACAAGCTCGAGGATCTGCTGAGCGAGGTGCTCAGCAACACGCAGCAGCTCGAGGCGCTCGCGAAGCAGTCGGGCGAGGTGGACGGCAAGCCGGACGACGGCAAGCACAGCGGCGAATGAGCCACGGGGGTGAGATGAACCAGCAAACGGCTGCGGCCCAGCAGTCCGGCGCCCTCGAGGGCGCCGAAACATCGCTTCTCGACGAGATCGTCGAGAAGAGCAAGGTGGCCAAATCGCAATCCGAGCACGCGCGTGCGAAGGACCTGATCGGCGAACTCGTGCATCAGGTGCTCGACGGCACCGTGATCGTCTCGGACAACCTGTCGGCCACCATCGACGCGCGCGTGGCCGAGCTCGACCGGCTGATCTCGGCGCAGATGAGCGCGGTGATGCACGCGCCCGAATTCCAGCGCCTCGAAAGCACCTGGCGCGGCCTCGACTATCTGGTCTCGGAGAGCAACACCGGCTCGACCATCAAGATCAAGGCGATGCACGCACCGAAGCGCGAGCTGGTGCGCGACTTCAAGGCGGCCACCGAGTTCGACCAGAGCGCGCTGTTCAAGAAGGTCTACGAGGAAGAGTTCGGCACCTTCGGCGGCGCGCCGTTCGGCGCGCTGATCGGCGACTACGAGATCTCGCGCCAGCCCGAGGACATGTACTTCATCGAGCAGATGTCGCACGTGGCGGCCGCCGCGCACGCGCCGTTCATCGCCTCGGCCTCGCCCGAGCTGATCGGTCTGGAATCGTTCGCCGATCTCGGCAAGCCGCGCGACCTCGGCAAGGTGTTCGACACGGTCGAATACGCGAAGTGGAAGTCGTTCCGCGACGCGGAGGATTCCCGCTACGTCGGCCTCACGCTGCCGCGCTTCCTCGGCCGCCTGCCGTTCCATCCGAAGGACGGCCAGATCGCCGAGAGCTTCAACTTCGTCGAGGACGTCGACGGCACCGATCATTCGAAATATCTGTGGTGCAACGCCGCCTGGGCGTTCGCGGCGCGCCTGACCGCCGCGTTCGACGACTTCGGCTGGTGCGCGGCGATCCGCGGCGTGGAAGGCGGCGGCCTGGTCGAGGACCTGCCCACCCATACCTTCAAGACCGACGACGGCGAGATCGCGCTGAAGTGCCCGACCGAGATCGCGATCACCGACCGTCGCGAGAAGGAGCTGAGCGACCTCGGCTTCATTCCGCTCGTCCACTGCAAGAACTCCGACTACGCCGCCTTCTTCGCCGCCCAGTCGGTGCAGAAGCCCAAGAAATACAACACCGACAGCGCGAACGCGAACGCCGTGCTGTCCGCTCAGCTCCAGTACATCTTCTCGGTATCGCGCATCGCGCACTACCTGAAGGCGATGATGCGGGACAAGATCGGCAGCTTTGCCTCCGCGCAGAACGTGGAATCGTTCCTGAATCGCTGGATCTCCCAGTACGTGCTGCTGGACGACAACGCGACCCAGGAACAGAAGGCGCAGTTTCCGCTGCGCGAAGCGTCGGTCCAGGTGGCCGAGATTCCGGGCAAGCCGGGCTCGTATCGTTCGGTCGCGTTCCTGCGTCCGCACTTCCAGCTCGACGAACTCTCGATCTCGCTGCGCCTGGTCGCGGATCTGCCCAAGTCGGCAAATTCATGAGCGTTTGAGTCGAAGTCGCCCGGGCGGGCCGCCCGGGCAGAAATGGGAAAACCACCTCTTTGGGGAGTCGATGCGTCATGTTAGATATCTATCTCAATTTCGGTAATCCGGCCATCAAGGGCGAGTCGCAGGACAAGGACCACTCGGGCTGGATCGAACTCAAGTCGTGGGACTGGTCGGTCACGCAGCCGCGTTCGGCCACCTCGTCCACCTCGGGCGGCCACACCGCCGAGCGCTGCGAACACAGCGACATGGTGTTCACGAAGGAGCTCGACATGGCGAGCCCGCTGCTGTACCAGCACGCATCGGGCGGCACGACGTTCGACGAGGTGTCGATCGACTTCATGCGTTCGGACGGCGACGGCAAGCGCGTCAAGTACCTCGAGATCAAGCTCAAGTACGTGATCATCTCGAGCGTCACGCCGAGCGTGCAGAAGGAAGGCCTGCCGGTCGAGCAGTTCTCGCTGAAGTACGCCGCGGTGCAGTGGAAGCAGACCAAGCAGAACATCGGCGGCAACCAGGGCGGCAACACGCAGGGCGCCTGGAGCCTCACGAAGAACGACAAGACCTACGCGGTCTGAGCGCGTCGTGACACCCACCGGGCGAGGCGTGCGCTGCCCCGCCCGGCGTCCTGCTTCACCGCTGCCCGCCGTTCCATGAAACGTTTCGAGCCGAGTTTCCTCGACAAGCTGTTCGACGACGAACCGCATCTGCCGGCCTCGCCCGCGATGCGGCAACTGTCGCTGGACGAACTGAAGAACACCGTCGCCCGTGACGTCGAATCGATCCTGAACACGCGCATCGCGCTGACGGACGACGACCTCACGGCGCTGCCGCAGTGCCAGCAGTCGGTGCTGACCTACGGCCTCAACGACTTCGCAGGCCTGAGCCTCGCGAGTCACTACGACCGCGCGTTCATCTGCAAGTCGATCCAGCAGGCGATCGACCGGCACGAGCCGCGCCTGCGCCAGGTGGCGGTATCGTTCGAACTCAACGAGCAATCGACCAACTCGTTGAATTTCGCGATCCGGGCGCTGCTGGTCGTGCATCCGGCGCAGGAGCCCGTCAGTTTCGACGCGATGCTGCAGCCGTCCACCCTGCAGTATTCGGTGACGCGCGGCCGCGCCGCCAAGACATAAATTCAATCGTTTCGCCGCGCGCGGCGCGACGGCGACCAGGCCCGGCCGCCGGTGGTGGACGGGCGCCAGGCTTCTCGGGGATCAGGATGGAAGAGCTGCTGCCGTACTACGAGCGCGAACTGTCGTTTCTGCGGCGCTACTCGCACGAGTTCGCGCGGCGCTATCCGAAGATCGCGGCGCGGCTCGCGATGACGGGCGAGCATTGCGACGACCCGCACGTCGAGCGCATGATCGAATCGTTCGCGCTGCTCGGCGCGCGCATCAACAAGAAGCTCGACGACGACTACCCGGAGTTCACCGAGGCGCTCGTCGACGTGCTCTATCCGCACTACCTGCGGCCGTTCCCGTCCTGCACCATCGCGCAGTTCGCACCCACCTCGGCGGTCTCGCAGCTGACCGCGCCGCATCGCGTGGCGCGCGGCACCGAGCTGAAAAGCCGCGCGATCCGCGGCGTGCAGTGCCAGTTCCGCACCGCCTACGACGTGACGATCGCGCCGATCCGCGTCAGCGAGGCGCGTTACGCGTCGATCGCCGCCGCGCCGGCCGCCACCGTGCTGCCCGGCAACGCCACCGGCGTGATCTCGATCACCTTCGAATCGCTCGCGCCGCAGTTCGATCTCGGCGCGCTGAAGCTCGACACGCTGCGTGCGCATCTGCACGGCGAGCAGTCGTTCGTCGCCGCGCTGGCCGACTGCCTGTTCATCAACACGCTGGCCACCTACGTCGAGCCCGAGCGCAACGGCCGCTGGACCGCGCTGCGCCGCTCGCCCGTCACGCAGGCCGGCTTCGACGAACAGGACGCGCTGATCGACTATCCGGCGCGCTCGCATCCGGCCTACCGGCTGCTGACCGAATACTTCGCGTTTCCCGACAAGTTCGATTTCGTCGATTTCGACCTGGCCGCGATGGTGCGCCGCGCGGGGCCGTGCCACCGCCTGACGCTGCACATCGTGCTCAGCGACGTGCGCAGCGATTCGCACGTGGCGCGGCTGCTCGACATGCTCGGCGCCACGCACCTGCGCCTGTTCTGCACGCCGGTGGTGAACCTGTTCAAGCAGAACGGCGAGCCGATCCGCGTCGATCACCAGAGCGTGGCGTACCCGGTGATCGCCGAGGCGCGCCGCGCGTTCGCCTACGAGGTCTATTCGATCGACTCGGTGCATCTGGTCCGCCAGACCGCGCACGAGGAGGCGGTGGTGGAGTTCCGGCCGTTCTACTCGCTGCACCACGGCGAGGCCGGCCACGTCGGCCACTACTGGTTCGCGCGCCGCAACGAGTGGGTCGCGCAGCACAGCCCCGGCTACGAGACCGAGCTGTCGATCGTCGACATCGATTTCGAGCCGTCCGCGCCGCAGACCGACACGCTGAGCCTGCGCCTGACCTGCACCAACCGCGACCTGCCGGCCGGGCTCGCCACCGGCCTCGCGGGCGGCGACCTGTTCGCCGACGGCGGCGCCGATTTCGGCGACATCACGATGCTGCGCCGGCCCACCGCGAGCGTGCGCTTCGCGCGCGGGCGCGCCGCGCACTGGCGGCTGATCTCGCATCTCGCGCTGAACCACGTCTCGCTGGTGGCCGACGGCCTCGCGCCGCTCAAGGAGCTGCTGACGCTCTACGACCTGCGCCGCTCGGCGGTCTCGACGCGCCACATCGACGGGCTGGTGGCGGTCGAGCAGCGCGGCGCCGTGCAGTGGCTGCCCGGCAAGCCGTTCGCGACCTTCGTGCGCGGCATCGAGATCCGCCTCACGATCGACGAGGAGCATTTCGTCGGCACCAGCCTGGCCGCGTTCGCGCGCATGCTCGACACGTTCTTCGGGCTGTACGTCCACCTCAACAGCTTTGTGCAACTGATCGTCGTGTCCAAGCGCACCGGCGAGGAGATCATGCGATGCCAACCGCGAAGCGGCGAATCGATCCTGGCGTAGTCGGGCAGTTCCTCGACGAGCCGTATCGCTTCGAGTTCTTCCAGGCGGTGCGCTTGCTCGAAACCTGGTTCGCGCGGCGCGACCCGGAGAAGCCCGATGCGCTGCGGCCCGGCGAGATCGTCGAGCGGCGCGTGGCGTTCCGCAACTCGATCTCGCTCGGTTTCCCGCCGAGCGAGATCGAGGAAGCGCAGTCGTTCGACGCGGCCGGCGAGCGCGTGGCCGAGGAGGCGCGCGCGGCCGCGATCGACGGCGAGGCAATCGACCGCGTGTCGATCATGCCGGCGTTCTTCGGGCTGCTGGGCGGCCAGGGCGCGCTGCCGCACCACTACACCGAGCAGGTGGTGGCGCGCGAGCACCTGAAGCGCGATCACGCGGCGCGCGCGTTCTTCGACGTGTTCTCGAACCGCGCCACCGCGCTGTTCTATTCGGCCTGGAAGAAGTACCGGCTGCCGCTGCACTACGAACTCGACCGCGACGAGCGCTACCTGCCGCTGCTGCTCGCGCTGGCCGGCGTGTCGCATCGCGGCGCGCGGCGCGCGATGCAGGAAGGCACGGGCGCCGTGATCGACGAGGCGATCGCCGGCCATGCGCTCGCCGCGCGGCACCGGCCGGTATCGGCCGCCTACCTGCAGCGCACGCTGTCCGACTACTTCAAGGTGGCGATCCGCGTCGAGCAGTTCGTCGGCAAGTGGTACGACGTGCCGCCCGACCAGCTGAGCGTGCTCGGCGAGATCAACGCCACGCTCGGCGCCACCGCGCTGGTGGGCGAGCGCGTCTGGCAGCGCGACATGCGCGCGAGGCTGGTGGTCGGCCCGCTGTCGAAGCGCGATTACGAGGCGTTCCTGCCCGGCGGCGACCGCGCGGTCGCGCTGGAGCGGATGCTGACGCTGCTGGCCGGCGTCACGCTCGAATACGAGGTCCGGCTGGTGCTCAAGCGCGCCGAGGTCGGCCCGACCATCCTCAACACCGGCGGCCGGCTCGGCTGGGACGCGTTCCTCTGCACGCAGGAGGCGCGGCACGATCGCGCCGACGCGCGCTACGAGCTGCACGTGATCCACTGAGCGCCGCGCCCGAGCCGGCCAAGCCCCCGAATCCAACGACCGAGCGAACCCGAGAGCGACCGACGTCATGAGCACGCCCCTCAAAACCCTGATTGCGAAACTGAACCCGACCTGCCGCAAGGCGGCCGAACGCGCGGCCAGCCAATGCCTCGCGCGCGGCCACTACGAGGTCGATCTGGAGCATCTGTTCGTCGCGCTGCTCGACGAGACCTCGGGCGACATGCCGGTGGTGCTGCGCGCGAGCGGCGTCGATCCGCACGCGCTGCGCCGCGACCTCGAGCGCGAGCTCGACACGCTCAGGAGCGGCAACACGCGCACGCCGGTGTTCTCGGTGCATCTGAGCGAGCTGTTCCAGCAGGCCTGGCTGATCGCCTCGCTCGACGCGCAGATCGGCCGGATCCGCTCCGGCCACCTGCTGCTCGCGCTGCTGAGCGCGCCCGATCTCGCGCAGTTCGCGCAGCGCATGTCGCCGCAGTTCGCGCAGGTGCGCGTGACCGACCTCAAGCACAAGTTCGACGAGATCACGGCCGGCTCGAACGAGGCCGAGCCGCGCGGCGCCGAGGCCGCGCACGACGACGGGCCAGAGGCCGATGCCGCGGGCGCCGCCGCGGGCGGCCCGTCGAAGACGCCCGCGCTCGACACCTACACCACCAACCTCACGCAGCGCGCGCGCGACGGCAAGATCGACCCGGTGATCGGCCGCGACGCCGAGATCCGCCAGGCGATCGACATCCTGATGCGGCGCCGCCAGAACAACCCGATCATGACCGGCGAGGCCGGCGTCGGGAAGACCGCCGTGGTGGAAGGGCTGGCGCTGCGGATCGCCGCCGGCGACGTGCCGCCGCCGCTCGCGGGCGTGGCGCTGCACGTGCTCGACATGGGGCTGCTGCAGGCCGGCGCGAGCGTGAAGGGCGAGTTCGAGAACCGCCTGAAGAGCGTGATCGACGAGGTCAAGAAGAGCGCGCATCCGATCATCCTGTTCATCGACGAGGCCCACACCATCATCGGCGCGGGCGGCCAGGCCGGCCAGAACGACGCGGCCAACCTGCTCAAGCCGGCGCTCGCGCGCGGCGAGCTGCGCACCATCGCGGCCACCACCTGGAGCGAGTACAAGAAATACTTCGAGAAGGACGCGGCGCTGGCGCGGCGCTTCCAGGTGGTCAAGATCGAGGAGCCCAGCGAGCCGCTCGCCGCCGCGATGCTGCGCGGCATGGCCGGGCTGATGGAGCGCCACTTCAACGTGCGGATCCTCGACGACGCGATCACCGAGGCGGTGCGCCTGTCGCATCGCTACATCAGCGGCCGGCAGCTGCCGGACAAGGCGATCAGCGTGCTCGACACCGCCTGCGCGAAGGTCGCGCTGGCGCAGAGCGCGACGCCGGCGGCGATCGACGACCTGAAGAAGCGCCTCGAGCGCACGGCTGCCGAGATCGCCGCGCTCGAGCGCGAGGTGGCGGGCGGTGCCGCGCACGACGAGCGGCTCGCCGCGCTGGGCGAGGCGCGCGAGGCCGATCTGGCCGCGCTGGCGGCGGCCGAGGCACGCCATGCCGAGGAGCAGGCGATCGTCGCCGAGATCGTCGCGCTGCGCGCACGGATCGACGCCGCGCGCGAGGCCTCGGCCGACGGCGAGCGGATCGACGCCGACGCGGTGCGCGCGCAGCTGGCCGAACGCGTGGCCGCGCTGAAGGCGGTGCAGGGCGTCGAGCCGATGGTGCCGCTGCAGGTGGACGCGCACGTGGTGGCCGAGATCGTCGCCGCGTGGACCGGGATTCCGCTCGGCCGCATGGTCAAGGACGAGATCGAGACCGTGATGAACCTGAAGACGCTGCTCGGCGCGCGCGTGATCGGCCAGGACCACGCGCTCGACGCCGTGGCGCAGCGCGTGCGCACCGCCACCGCCGGGCTGGAGGATCCGGACAAGCCGCGCGGCGTGTTCCTGTTCGTCGGGCCGTCGGGCGTCGGCAAGACCGAGACCGCGCTGGCGCTGGCCGACGTGCTGTACGGCGGCGAGCGCAAGATGGTCACCATCAACATGAGCGAGTACCAGGAGGCGCACAGCGTGTCGGGCCTGAAGGGCTCGCCGCCCGGCTACGTCGGCTACGGCGAGGGCGGCGTGCTGACCGAGGCGGTGCGGCGCAATCCGTATTCGGTGGTGCTGCTCGACGAGGTCGAGAAGGCGCACCCGGACGTGCTCGAAATGTTCTTCCAGGTGTTCGACAAGGGCGCGATGGACGACGCCGAAGGCCGCGAGATCGACTTTCGCAACACGCTGATCATCCTGACCTCGAACGTCGGCTCGACCGCGGTGATGCAGGCCTGCCTCAACAAGCCGGCCGAGGAACTGCCCGAGCCTGACGCGCTCGCCGAGACGCTGCGCCCGGCGCTTTACAAGGCGTTCAAGCCGGCCTTCCTCGGCCGCATGAAGGTGGTGCCGTACTATCCGATTCCGGACGACGTGCTGGCCGAGATCATCGAGCTGAAGCTCGAACGGATCGCGCGGCGCATCGAGGCGAACCACAAGGCCGTCTTCGAATGGGACGAGTCGCTGGTGGACGCCGTGCTGGCGCGCTGCACCGAGGTGGATTCGGGCGCGCGCAATGTCGATCACATCCTGAACGGCACGCTGCTGCCCGAGGTCGCCGGCCACGTGCTCGAACGGCTCGCCGAGGGCAGCGCGATCGAGCGTATCGCCGTGCGCGCGAGCGAGGCGGGCGAGTTCGAGTACACCGTCAAGTAAGGCCGTAACCCGCGCGGCGCGCGCGGCGGGCGGGCCCATCGAGCCCGCGCCGCGCGCGCCGCCTCACCGATCATCCAGCTGTCACGACGACCATGCCGATTCACGTCAATGCGCTGCTCGCGCCCCTGAACGAAGCGTCGCCCTGCGGCGACGACCTGCTGTTCTCGTCCGAATTCGACGCGATCCAGCACGCGCGCAAGTTCGACGATCCCTCGCTCGACCAGGGCGAGTGGATCACCGAGATCAAGGAGGCCGACTGGGGCTTCGTGGTCGATCAGTCGGTCGCGCTGCTCGGCACGCGCACCAAGGACCTGAGGCTCGCGGTCTGGCTCACCGAGGCGCTCGGCATCCAGGAGGGCGTGGCCGGGCTCACCCAGGGCTACGAGCTGCTGGCCGGGCTCTGCCGCACCTGGTGGGACACCGTTCATCCGCTGCCGGAAGGCGACGACATCGAATACCGGCTCGGCAACGTCGGCTGGCTGTCGGGCCGCACCGCCGAGCTGCTGCGCATGGTGCCGCTCACCGACGGCTCGGGCAGCGCCTACAGCGCGCTCGACTGGGACGTGGCGCAGCACGTCGCGCAGGCGGTGCGGCGCGACCCCGACAACGCCGGCGAGATCGCGCGCAACAAGCCCGCCGTCGAACAGATCGAGGCCTCGAAGCGGATGACCTCGGTGGGTTTCTACGCCGGGTTGCTGGCGAGCCTGAGTGCGTTCCGCGCGGCGCTCGACGCGCTCGACGACGAACTCGAACGGCGCGCCGGCAACGCCGCGCCGAGCTTCCGGCAGGCGCGCGACGCCTACGATTCGGTGCGCCTGCTGGCCGAGCGCTTCGCCCGGGAGCAGGGCTATTCGCCCGACGCGCAGCCCGTCGCGCCGCCGCCGCCCGTCGCGCAGGGCGGCCCGATCGAACGCAGCGAACCGAGTTTCAAGACCCCGCTCACGCCCGAACCGCTCACGCCGATGCCCACCGCCCAGCCCGTCGCCGTCCACGTCCCCGCGCCGATCGTGATCGCCGGGATCCAGAACCGCGCGCAGGCGGTCGAGCAGCTGCGCGCCGTGGCCAGGTACTTCCGCGCCACCGAGCCGCACAGCCCGGTCGCCTATCTGGCCGACAAGGCGGCCGAATGGGCCGACATGCCGCTGCATCTGTGGCTCGAATCGGTGGTGAAGGACGACGGCTCGCTCGCGCATCTGCGCGAGCTGCTCGGGGTGAAGCGCGACGAGAACGGTTGAGGGGGCGGGCGTCCACGCCCGGCTGCCCTTCAGCATCGCCGCAAATGACAACGGCGCCGCGGGTGTCCACCCGGCGGCGCCGTTGTCGCTGACTGCCTGATTTGCCGCCCGCGCGCCTACTGCCCCGCGCGGAACTCGATGCGCCGGTTGCGCGCGCGCCCGTCGGCGGTGTCGTTCGAGGCGATCGGCTGGTCCGGCCCGACGCCGGTGGTCGACAGCTGCTGCGACGGGATTCCCTTCGCCACCAGGTAGCCCTTCACGGCGTCGGCGCGCGCCTGGCTCAGCGCGATGTTCGAGGCGCGGTTGCCGGAGTTGTCGGTGTGGCCGATGATCGCCACCGAGCGGTTCGCCATCCGGCCCATCGCGTCGGCCATCTGGTCGAGGATCGCGCGGCCCTGCGGCGTCAGCGTGGCGCTGCCGGTCTCGAACTCGATCGTGCGGTTGGCGAGCGTCTGGTCGAGCAGGCCCTGCTCGGAGGCGCTCACGCGCAGCGCGTTGCGGATCGTGTAGGTCGGGTTCAGCTGGTTCGCCATGTCGCTCGCCACCTGCTGGCGCTGCGCCTCGTTGCGGACCTCGCCCTTCACGTCGATCGAGGTGCCGTCGATGCGCAGCTGCCCCTTGCTGATCTGCTTCAACTGCGGGCCGATCAGCTTCTGCACGTTGCTGCTCCAGTTCGGCGGAGTGGCCACGTCGCCCACCTCGATCTGGTCGACCACGTTGCCGGCGCCGTAGGTGTCGCGCAGCTTCTGCAGCACGGCGGCCTTGGTCGCCTCGTCGGGCACCTTGCCGCCCACCACGACCTGCCCCGGCGTGGCGCTGGCCTGCGGCGGCGCCGAGACGGTCGCGCCGGTGCCGGCGCCCGTCACCGGGCCGGCGCCCGCGCCGCCCGCGACGTTGGTGCCGGTCAGCACGGTGCCGTTCTGGCTGGTGCCGCCCTCGGCCGGCGGCGGGGCGCTGAGGCCGCCCGACGGTGCCTGCGCGGGCGCGCCCGACGGCGGGATCACGGTGCTGCGCACGGCCACCCCGCTCGGGTCCACGCGCGTCACGGTGGCGGGGCCGGCGTTGTCGGCGAACGCGCCGGCGGGCACGGCAAGCAGGGCCAGGCCGCCCGCGCGGAACACGGCGCCGGCGGCAAGCGCGCAGAGGGTGGCAAGCGTGGTGGCCACGTGGCGCGGGCGCGGCGGGAACGCGGAGGTCGTCATGGCGTCAGGCCCCTCCGACGAAGGCTTCGCGGAACGTGTCGATCGCCACGCGCAGCGACAGTTGCGGTTGTTCGAGGTAGCTGATGAGCTTGCTGGTCGCGGGATCGTGTTGCGCATGGGCATCGACCCATTCCGGGTCGTCGATGTCGATGTTGTGTTGCGAATAGGTCTGCGGGTCGACCACGCTGTGCAGCGTGCGCGCCGAGGCGCCGTTGAAGCCGATGATCAGGCGCTCGCGCTCGGCGATGGTGCCGATGAAGATCGCCAGCTCGAAATCGGCCTGCGAGACGAACGGCGCGATCAGCTCCATCCAGAACGCGGCCACCAGGCTGCGATAGAACGGATCGACCGGCAGCGGCAGCGTGAGCCCGCGCTCGATGTGCGACGAGCCGCTCTGCATCACCGGGCGCAGCAGCGAGCCGAGCGCCAGCATCGCGCCGCGCAGCTTCACCGGATGGCCGCTCGCGAGCAGCATCTGCTCGAGCCCGAACAGCGACTGGTGCTCGACGAAATCGTTGAAGGTGCCGTCGTGCGCGCTGCCGGGGCCGCCGGTGTCGATCGGCACCTGCGCGTCGCCGAGCGCCTGCAGCGCGCCGGGCGGCTCGTCGCGGCCGAGCAGCGGGCGCATCAGCGCGGCGGCGCGCTGCCAGAGCCGCGCGAACGCGAGCGGGCTGCGCGCGACGAAGGTGAGCGGCCGGTCGACCTCGAGCGCGGTGGCGGCGAGAAACGGGAAGCGCCGGTTCGAGGCGTCGTGGCTCGCCACCATGTGGCCGGCGATCGCGAGCTTGCTGCGCGTGCCGATGAACGCGAAATGCATCGGCCGTGCGCTCTCGTAGACGATCTTCCAGCGCGGGTCGTCGGCCAGCAGTTCCATGGCCTGCGCGATCCAGCTGTCCAGCGTCTGCAGCAGCTGCGGGTTGTGCGCGCTCTTCACGAAGTCGCCGCGCGACGGGATCTTGCCGAAGTAGGCGATCTGCGCCTGGACCGTTTGCGTCATTGCGCCCCCTGTGCGTTCGATGCATTGGCGGCCGTGCCCGCGGCGGCCGCGGCCGGTGTCACGCCGGACGTGCCGGCCGGTGCCTGTGCCGTCGCGTTGACGGCGCCGCTCGCGCTGGTGTTCGCCACCGACGAGGGCAGGTGCATGCCGCGCAGGCTCTGCTGCTGCGGGGCATCGCCGCCGCCGCTGCCGCCGCCCGAGGGCTGCGAGGTGCTGATGATGCGCATCGTCACCGACACGTTCACGCTGCCCTGCGTCCAGGTCAGGTCGAAGGTGCCGTCCGGGCGGCGCGTGCGCTGCGCCGAGTTGATCAGCTTCTCCAGCCCGTAGCGGCCCGGCTCGTTGACGAGCTGCAGCGTGCGGCCGTCGAAGGTGGTCGCGGTGAGCGTGGCGCCCGGCGAGCCTGACGGGTTCGGCCAGACGAAGTTGGTCCACTGCGGCGGCGTGTTGCGGTAGCGCAGCTGCTGGCCGTCGATCGCGATGGTGTACTCGGTCGTGCCGCTGCTCGGCTGCGGCAGGATCTGGAACACCGTCTGCGGTTCGGACGAGGCGCTGCTGGCGGCGGCGCCGCCCGCCAGCGGCGCGACCCAGCTCGCGAAGCCGCCGGTGAAGTCCGGCGTCAGCGCGAGGCCCATGTCGCCCCAGGTGCGAGCGGTCAGCGTGTCGCCGCGGCGCACCGCGAGCGGGCCGAGCGTGGTGCCGACGAACTTCGCGATCGAGCCGTCCGGGCCGAACACCTGGGCGATCTCGGAAGCGGCGGCCTCGACCTTGGCACCCGGCGAGAACGGATACTTGCTCGCCAGCGACGCCTGGAACGGCTGGTAGACCTGCGCGTTCCAGACCTTGTTGACTTCCACCGAGGCCGGCTGGATCACCACCGCGAACGCCTGCATCAGCGGGCGCACCAGCAGCGGGCGCAGCGAGCGGCGCTGCGAGTCGGTCAGGCCGGTCAGCATCTGCTCGTCCACGTACTTCAGCGAATCGGCCAGCTCGGAGCCGCTGCCGTCGAGCGTCTGCTGCATCAGCTGGCGCGCGCCGGGGCCGGGGTCGCCCTGGTTCTTGATCACGTTGAAGCGCGTGCGCACCTTCGAGAGCGAATCCATGTAGCCCTTCAGCATCGACTGGCCGCCGTCGTGGGTCTGCACGATCCGGCCGAGCCCGATGAACTCCTGGCCGATCGGCCCCATCGGCACGTCCACCGGATTGCCGTTGATGTCGATGTTGGCCGCGAGCTGGCCGCCGCGCTGGCGCGAGAACCACTGCTTGACCCAGCCCACCACGCCGGTCTGCGCCTTCCTCAGCGTCACGCTGGCGAGCGAGGGGTTGTCCCACGAGGTCTGCTCGTAGGCGGTCTCGAGGATCTTGCGGATCGGCGAATCCTGCGGGTCGCCGAGCCGGTTCATCGCATCGACGGCCTGCCCGAAGCTGCCGAAGTTCTGCACCGCGATGCCCTGCATGAACTTCTGCCAGTGCTGCGCGTACTCGGTCTTGTACATGCCCACCAGCACCTTCTGGATCTGCTCGGGGCTGCCTTCCAGCGTCAGGTCGTCCTGCGAGGCGGTGTTGAGCACCCAGTCCTTGGCCTGCAGCTCCTTGGTGGCCGCGTCGCGGATCGCCGGCTGCACGTAGTCGAACCACGCGTCGCGCGTGAAGGTGCCGGGGATCGCGTAGCTGCCGGCCACCAGCGAGGCGTTGTCGTCGCCGACGATGCGCGCGACGGTCATCGGCGCGTAGCGCGTCGAGGCGCGCGCCTTGATCTCCTCGTAGACGCGCTGGCGGGCCGGCATGCCGCGCACCACGTGGCGCAGGTTCTCGCGGGTCTGGTCGACCAGCGCGAGGTTCGCGTCGATCATCGGCCAGTCGTTGTCCTGCACGCGCGAGAGGTAGAACGTGATCATCCGCTCGGCGCTGCGGATCATCTCGTCACGAGGCATGTTGCCGCGATTGGTTTCCAGCCAGCCGCGCCAGAAACGCGCGATCTGGTCGGTCAGGTGCGCCTGCTCGACGTGCCGCTTGTCGGACAGCATCAGGTAGGTCTTCAGTGCGTTGTAGGCGTCCTCGACGTTGGTCGGCGAGGCGTCGTTATAGAGCCCGCCCTGCGCGCGGCTGGCCAGCGCGGTCTTGTCCGAGACCGGCACCGCGCCCGATTCGGGCGTGCGCGTCATCGGCGCGAGCTGGTCCGGATGCGCGTTCACGTCCTTCAGGAACGAGGCGAGGTTGTCGGCCACCGGCGCGAGCATGATCTGGCGCACGCCGTTGTAATACTCGGTCAGCAGGTGTTCCTCGAGCCGGTCGCCCTGGTAGAGCCCGAGCGAGACCGCGATCGGCTTGTCGTGGCGGAACTGCTCGAGCTGCTCGATGCGGTCCTCGAGGATGTCCATCGCCTGCAGGCGCGACTGCAGGTCGTTGCGGTTCTGTTCGAGCCTGGCGATGTTGTCGAGGTCGGCCTGCACGTTGGCCACCAACTGCTGGTTGCCGATCGTCGACCAGGTCCAGCCGCCCAGCGCGAGCGCGAGCGCCGCGACGAACGCGAAGAACGTCACGTAGCGCATCCGGGTCTTGGCGGGGCTCGCGAACTGGCGCACCGTCTTGCGGTCCTCGAAGATCACCTTCGAGAACAGGTCGCGCAGGAAGAAGCCGTTCTTCGAGAACGCGCTGTGCGGCTTGGGCAGCGCGGCGCCGTCGAGCGCGAAGCGGGTGGCGATGCGCTGCGCGGCCGCGCTGTTGGTCTCGCCTTCCTGCAGCGCGCTGGTGAAGTAGAAGCCGCGGAAGATCGGCTTGTACTGGAACGGGTTGTTCTCGAACAGCGTGGCCAGGAACGCTCGCAGGGTCGGCTTGATCGAGGCGAATTCGAGCGGGAAGCTCAGCTGGCCCGGCGAGAGGATGTTGCCGCGGCTGATCGACAGCTGCGCGACGCTGATCTCCTTGAGGCCCTCGTAGAGCTCCTCGAAGCGCTCGTCGAACAGGGCCACCACGTCGCGCTTCTCGTCGGGCTCGTAGGGCAGCGTCGCGCCCCACACGCGGTCGTATTCGGCGCGCTCGCTGCTGCTGAAGAACTCGGTGAAGCCGGTGATCAGGTCGGCCTTGGTGAACATCACGTAGACCGGCGCGAACACTTCCAGCTTTTCGGTCAGCTCCTGCACGCGCTGGCGCAGGTTCTTCGCGAGGTTGATGGCGAACTCGGGGCGGCTGCCGGTCAGCTCGGCGATGCTGGCCGTGACGATGATGCCGTTGATCGGCGCCTTCGGGCGGTGCTTCTTGAGCAGGCCGAGAAAGCCGAGCCATTCGGTGCGGTCTTCCTCATGCACCGAGTAGCGGCCCGCGGTGTCGAGCAGGATGCCCTCGGTGGTGAAGAACCAGTCGCAGTTGCGGGTGCCGCCGATGCCGTGGATCACGGCGCTGTTCTTGTCGGCGAACGGGAACTGCAGGCCCGAGTTGATCACCGCGCTGCTCTTGCCCGCCGCCGGGTTGCCGATCACGATGTACCACGGCAGCTCGTAGAGCGCCGAGCCGCCCGAGACCTGGCCGATCTTCGAGCTCTTGATGGTCTTGACCGTGTCGACGAGGCGCGTGCGCAGCGTGTCGAGCTCGGCCTGCTTGGCCGGCTCGACCGGCGCGGCCGTGGCCGCCACCTGGTTGTCGACCTCGGCCTGTTCCTCGAGCATGTCGCCGAGCTTGCGGTTCGCGCGCCGCACCCGCAGCCGCCGGATCAGCTTCACGATCAGCCACAGCACGACGAGCGCGGCGAGGATCGCGATCGGCCACACGAAGCTGATCTGCAGGGCGTCCGCCGCGATGAACAGGATCGCGGCGAGCGCGATGAACCCGAGGATCGAGAGCGTGCGCGGGTGAGTCAACACGTTGAGGATGCGTTGCATAGGACGGTCAGGTTCCGGTGCGAATCAAGGAGGCGAAGCGATGGCGCGGGCGCGCCGACAGTGTGACGGCGGCTGATGACGTCACGCTGCGTATCCGGTGGAATCGTGAGGGTGCGGCGCGCGGGCGGCGCGGGCCGGTTGCGGCGAGCGGGTGCGGGCGGCGGCCGCGCGTCCGGCGCGGCGCCCCCCGGCGTGTGGCTGACCGGCCTGGCGGCCGGCGCTATCGTTCATCTTCCCCATACCGCCCTCAGGTTTTGCGACGCCGTCACTGCGGCGGCGGGTGCCCCAGCTTGAAACCGGGTTTATGGAATTCGACGTGTCCGAGGTCCATCATCTTCCATCGGCCACCCCAGGTCAGGCCCACCTGTTCGGCGACCTGACCGTACAGCTGATAACCGCGCATGGCCCACGGGTCCTTCTCGGAGATCACCAGCTTGCCGTCGCGCAGGAACGCGTTGTCGGCCGCGAGTCCGAACTGGTGATAGCTCTGGTACGCGGCCGCGTTCGTCACGTTCGTGCCCATCTGGGCAAGCCGGTTCTGCCGTTCGGGACTGCGATAGCCTTCGAGCAGCGCCATTTCGTATCCATACTGCTCGTGCATGATCTTGTAGACGAGCAGCAAGCGCGTGCGGAAATCCGGATCGAGCAAGTTCCAGTCGCGACTCGCATCCTTCAGCGCGGGCCGGATCTGCTCGACTTCGCGGGTGGCGAAGACTTCGGGCGGCAGCGGCAGCGGCGGGACGAGTTGTTCGCCTTGCAGCAGCGCGGCGATCTTTTCGTCGGGAACGCGTATGGTGTCGTCGTATTGGAATAATTGCCGACCGCGTAACGCAATCGCGATCAACGGAGGCGTCGCAAGAATACCTGTCGCGCCAATAATCAGCAAGCGCCGTCGGACCAGTAAATTTTGCAGATCATTTAAAGAGTTCTGCGAAAATTTTGCCGATTTAAGAATGTGGCCGCGAGTGCGCTGCGCGCGATCGGAAACGCGCCGGCTTAATCTTCCGTGAAACTGCGCGACCGAGCCGAACAGGCCGGCCCGCACGCCCGGCAATAACAACAAGGCGGCGGCCAGCACGGCGATGCCGAAATATGCGATCAGGACGACGGCAATCACTGAAATCCCCGAAATTTACAATCGATTGTCTTTTAGAAGCCTTGCTCTTAGAATCAGGCCTGCTTCGAGTCGGCCGGGCGATATTATTGCGGCGAATTAAACCAGGATTCAACGAGACATTGAATGAGTGCGCCGGAAGATTCAAATCGGAAAGCTCCACCCAGTCTGCTTTCTGACCCGGGCCAGAAGGGCGGGCAGAACGCTTCGCGTATTCTCGCCAATCTCGAAGGGCGTGTGTCGCCGCAACAGAGTGCCGAAAGCGCCGCGCCTTCGCGCTCCCGCAAGGGACCGCTCGCGCTGATCGTGCTCGCGATCGTGGCGGTGGCCGGTTGGGGCGCATGGCGCATCCAGGCGCATCAGGGCGCGGCGCCTGCCGTGACCGCGGCGTCGTCCGCCTCCGCGGTGTCGGGCGCGTCGGCGGCGTCCGCGCCGGCCGTCGTTGCCGCGGCTTCCGGTGCCGCTTCAGGGACGACGTCGGCCAGCGACGCGCAACTCGCGCAGGCCGCCTCGACGCCGCAGACGGCGACCATCGTCAACGACGAACCGGCCGCCGATGCTGGCGCCTCGGGTGCGGGCGGCACGCCCGGCAACCGGCTGTCGCAGGCGCTCGCCAACGGCGCGACCGATTCGAACACCGCCGGCGGCGCGGCCCTCGCGGGCGCCGGCGCGGCCGCGACGGTCGCGGCGGCCACCGTCGCCGGCAAGGCCGACGCGTCGAAGCACGACGCCGCAGGCGACAAGCCGAAGACGAAGGCCGAGAAGCTGGCCGAGGCCAGGCGCGAGAAACAGGAAAAGCAGCAGGAGCGGCAGGAGCTTGCCGCGAAGAAGCGCCACGACCGCCAGCTCGAGGCGGCCGCGAAGCGCCATCCCGCTACCGCGAACACGCACCACGACGATCCCGACGCCGACCTGCTCGCGGCGCTGGTGGCGCGCACCAAGCCGGCCGATCCCGGCCCGCCGCCTTCGGCCAGGCCGAAGAAGGCCGCCGTCACGAAGGTCGCCGCGAACGAGGCCACGCTTGCCGCGCGTGTGAAGGAATGCGGCCAGCGCGGCTTCTTCGAGGACCAGCTGTGCCGCTGGCGCGTGTGTGATGGCCACTGGGGCAAGGATCCGGCCTGCCCGAGTTCGGCGAACCAGAACCGCCAGCCCTGATCGATCCGGATGCGAATGGCCGGTATCGCGCCGGCCGCGCGCCCGCGGGTTCATGACGAGGCGAGGCGTTCTTCCGCAGCCGCCGGTCGCCGGTACCGCCATCGTTTATCGAGCCGTTTCCCCCGCCACGTTGTTGGCTTCCCGCTTCCCGCCTTCCCGTCATTCGTGCGATGGCGCGCGGCCGTCCACGCGCGCCGCGCGGCGGATTCATTCGCGGTTGTCCGCATCTTTCGCTATGCTTCGAAGCCGGTGCCGCCCGGCGCGCGGTCACGCTCGCGGCGGGCCTTCGCGGGCATGGCCGGTGACGCCGGAGCCCGGCGCGGGCCGCCCGCGCCGGTGGCCCGCCCGTCGTCCCCGCGCGACGCGTCGATGACGATGGCGTGACGCGCCATCACCGTGACATGTGGATCGGCGACATATCAGGGATGCGCCGTGAGCGGCATGGGCATGGCAAGGCAGGACGGGCAGGGCAAGGATTCGCAGGACAGTCGATGAAACCAGAGATGATCATTCCCACCTACGGCGCCGACACGTCCGGCATGGTCTGCGCGTTCCGTTTCGCGCCGGACGCGGCCGGCGTGCCGGTCGACGCGGCCGGGACCGGCGCGCTGCTGCAGCCGGAGGTGGCCGACGGCAACGCGCCGCGCGAATTCCAGTGGCTGCACTTCAATCTCGCGCACGGCGCGAGCGAGCGCTGGATGCGCGCCAACCTCGGCCTGCCCGAGACGTTCTACGAATTCCTGCGCGAGGGTTCGCACTCGACGCGCATCGAGCAGCAGGACGGCGTGCTGCGCGCCGTCGTCAACGACGTGATGTTCAGCCTCGACATGGAGGCCGCCGAGGTCTCGACGCTGTGGGTCTACGTCGATCGCCGCATGATGGTGACCGCGCGCCTGAAGCCGCTGCGCTCGGTCGACACGCTGCGCGAGAGCGTGCGGCAGGGCGAGCGGTTCCGTTCGCCCACCGAGCTGCTGATCCACCTGCTGCGCGACCAGGCCGACGTGATGCAGCACATCGTGCGGCGCGCGAGCGTGGACGTCGATCGCATCGAGGATCGCTTCCTGTCGCAGCGCCCCACCGCGAACCGCGACCAGCTCGGCTCGATGCGCCGGACCATGACGCGCCTGCAGCGCATGCTCGCGCCCGAGCCGGGCTCGATCTTCCGGCTGCTCGCCAAGCCGCCCGCGTGGCTGCTCGGCGCCGACGTGCAGGAGCTGCGCGAATCGACCGAAGAGTTCTCGCTGGTGCTGGCCGATCTGGCCGGGCTGGTCGAGCGGATCAAGCTGCTGCAGGAAGAGATCACCTCGCGCCTCGACGAACAGAACAACCGTACGCTGTTCACGCTGACGCTGGTGACCGTGATCGCGCTGCCGATCAACATCATCGCCGGCTTCTTCGGCATGAACGTGGGCGGCGTGCCGCTCGCCGAGAACAAGCACGGCTTCTGGCTGATGGTGCTGTTCGTCGCGCTGTTCACGGCGCTCGCCGCGTGGTGGGCGTTCCGGCGGCGCGGCGATCGTTAGCGCGGCGCGACCGGCGAGGGGATCGCGGCACGGGATCGCGGCGCGGGTTGCCCCGCGCCGCCGTGCTTTCCGCGCCGCGCGCGCCGTGCGTGATCAACGCAGCCAGCGAATCGCCGCCTCGCCGATCACCATGCCGAGCAGTCCCACCAGCGCGACGAGCGGCGGCGCCGGCGAGCGCACGTTCAGGACGCCGTACAACAGCCCCACGCCGGCACCGACGCCGAGCGACACCGCATAGTCGATCATTGTCGTTCTCCCTCCGTTTCGTGCCGGGCCGCTCACGGCTTGATCAGCACGCGTTCGCGCGTGCCGCCGAGGACCGCGCGATAGGCGTCGTGCGCGCGCGCGAGCGGGTAGGCGTGGTCGGCCGTGATCGGGAACGGCCGCAGCGTGCCGGCCTCGAACGCGGGCGCGAGTTCGTCGAGGATGCGCGCGCAGGCGGCACCGTCGAGCGCGAGCGAGTCGACGCCCACGTAGGTGTGCTGGCCGCGATAGAACGCGAAGATGTCGAACGGCACGCTGCGCTCGAGCGTCGAGATGAAGATCTGGCGCGCGCCGATCGCCATCGCCGCGTTCGCCGCCGCGAAATACGGGCTGCCCACCGTGTTGTAGACCACGTCGGCGCCGTGGCCGCCGGTCAGCGCGCGCACCGCCTCGGCGACGTCGCCGGCCGATGCGTCGATCATCGACACCACGCCGCTCGCGTGGCCGCGATAGCGGCCCGCGCTGCGCTCGACGCCGATCACGCGTGCGCCGCGCGCGCTGGCGAGCTGGATCGCCGCCTGCCCGACCTTGCCGTTCGCGCCGAACACCAGCACCACGTCGTCCGCCTGCGGCATGCCCGCGCGGCGCAGCCCTTCGTAGGCCGTGATGAACGGCACGCCCACACCGGCGGCCTCGTCGAGCGTCAGCGCGGCCGGCTTGCGGCGCACCTGCGCGACGTCGAGCAGCAATTGCTGCGCATGCGAGCCGTCGCGGCGGATGCCGAGCTCGCCCCCCGAGCCCCACACCTGCGCGCCGATCCACTCGGGCGGGCCGAGCCGCACCACGCCAGCCCAGTCGCGGCCCGGCGTGCGCGGCCAGACGGCGTGCGGCATGTTGCCGAGCGCGGCCTTCACGTCGCTCGGATTGACACCGGCGGCGTGGACGTCGATCAGCAGCTGGCCGTCATGCGCGACGGGCGACGGGTCATCGTGGATCGGTGCGACGAGCGAGTCGATGTCGCGGGCGGCGGTGGCGAGGACGATGCGCTGCATGGCGGGGCTCCTGGATTCGGTGAGGGAATGGAGGCAGTCTAGGCAGATGCCGTTGACGCGGAAATATGCAAAGGCGCATCATCGCTTTGCGAAAAACGCATAGGCATGTCCTGCAGCGCGCCGCCTGTCGTTTCCTTCCCTTCCGTTCGCGCCCTTACCCGCTCCATGGAATCCGTTCTCTCCCCGCATCTGGCCGTGTTCGTCGACGTCGTCGAACTGCAGAGCTTCTCGGCCGCCGCGCGGCGCCACGACGTGGCCGCCTCGTCGATCTCGCGGCGCATCGATCAGCTGGAAGCGCAGCTCGGCGTGCGCGTGCTGCACCGGACCACTCACGCGATGCGGCCGACCGAGGCCGGGCAGCTGCTGTACGACCGCGCCAAGGCGCTGCTGGCCGGCATCCGCGGGCTGCATGCCGAATTGCACCGGCAGCGCGACGAGCCGGGCGGGCTGGTGCGGATCGATTGCCCGGCGCCGTTCGGGCGGCTGCACCTGATGCCGGCCGTGGCCGCGTTCATGCGGCGCCACGCGGCGATCGTGGTCGAGCTGGTGCTGACCGACAGCATGGTGGACTTGCCCGGCGAGCGGCTCGGCGCCGACGTCGATCTGGCGCTGCGGATCGGCCCGGTGGCGGCCACCCGCTTCGTCGCGACGCTGCTCGCGCCGCAGCGGCGCGTGCTGTGCGCGAGCCCGGCCTATCTGGCCGCGCGCGGCACGCCGGCGTCGCTCGACGCGCTCGCGCGCCACGACTGCCTCGCCTGGCACGGCTCGCCGCCGCCCGGCGCGTGGCGGTTCGGCAAGCATCGTCATGCGCCCGCCGCGCCGCGCTTTCGCAGCAATCATTCGGAGGCGCTGCTGGCGGCCGCCGTCGAGGGGCTCGGCATCGCGCATCTGCCGACCTGGCTGGCCGGCGCGGCGCTCGCCGACGGTTCGCTGGTCGCGCTCGGCATCGCCGGCGCGGCACCCGTGCTGGAGGACGCGACGATCCACCTGCTGCGCCAGCAGGCGGGCGGCGCCGCGCGCACGCTCGCGCTGGTCGAGTTCCTGCGCGAGTGGTTCGCGCAACCGCCCTGGGAGCGGGAGGCGGGAGGAGTGGAACGGGAGCGGCGGGGCGACGGGGACGGCAGCGAGGGATAAGGACGAAGGACGGGGCGGCGAGCGCGCGACGGCTGGAACGCAATGGCGAGACTCGCCGGTCCGGACGCGACGGTTCGGCGGCGCGCCGTGCCGCGCGAACCACGACCCGCCCCGCCCGGCAGCGCACCGCCAAGGAACTACGCGACAGCCGCGCGGTCCAGTTCGCATGCCCGATCGCGATTCGCGGCCGGGCATGCCTCGCGTTGTCGCCCCTGATCCCCGCCCCCGGAGGAATGCCGATGCAGCGCCGCGCCGCCGTCCGCCTACTCGTAATCGGCAGCCTGCCGCTCCTGACGGGCGGGTGCGCCGTGCTCGGCCGCGATCCGGTGCGGGTCGGCGTGGTGGGGCTGACGCCGCTCGCGGGGCAGGGCCTGGAGATGCGCTTCGAGCTGAAGCTGCGCGTGCAGAATCCGAACGACACGCCGATCGGCTACGACGGCCTCGCGCTCGATCTCGAACTGAACGGCCGCGCCTTCGCGAGCGGCGTCAGCGATGCGCGCGGGGTCGTGCCGCGTTTCGGCGAGGTGGTGATCGGCGTGCCGATCACGGTGACGGCGTTCGCGGCCGCGCGGCAGGCGTTCGGTTTCGCCGACGCGGCGGCGGCGGGGCGCATTCCGTACCGCCTGAGCGGCAAGCTGCAGGCCGGCGCGTTCGGCGGCGTGCGTTTCACCGATGCCGGCTCGCTGAGCCTGCCGGCCGCATCGGGCGGCGCGTACTGAGCACGTGCCTCGACGCATGGCGAAGGAAGCGGCGTGTCCGCGTGACCGTTCCGATCCCGACAGGCCCGCGCCCGCTGTGCTAAAACCAATCGAGCGAGGCCGCACGGGCGGTTGCGCGAGATTGCCGCTTGGGCTCACCCGCGTCGCGAGCGATAATCGCGGCCTGCCGCCGTCAGGGCGGCGTTTCCGTTTCCGATGTCTGCCGTCCTTTCCGAGTTGCCGTGACCGATTATCCGACCCTTCAATTCCACGACGCGAACGGCGTCGAACGTGTGCTGCGCTGGCGCTCCGAGGCCGGCTCGCCGCCGCCGAAGCGCGTCGTGGTCGCCGACGACACGACCACGGCCGACACCGCGTACCGGCTTGCCTGCGAGGGCACGGCGCTGGTCTGGCAGGGTGACTTCCAGAACGCGCGCCAGCTGCTGCAGGCGCTCGCGCGGCGCATCGACCGGCGCGCGAGGAAGAAGGACGCGGACAACCCGGTGGACGCGTTCAACCTGCACCGGCTCGCCCAGTCGCAGCGCGCGCGCACGCTCGGCATGCTGCTGATCCCGCTCGAAGCCGATCATTCGATCGCGCTGCGCCGCGCGCCCGACCTGCGCGAGGCCTGCGTCGAGGCCTACGGCCCGGGCGGCGCGCCGTCGGTCGCCTCGCTGCGTGAGCTGCTCGGCCTGATCGGCGCGCACGAATGGCGCAAGAAGGGGGTGGAGATTCCCGCGCTCGGCGCGCGCATCCATCCGCACTACGGGGTGTTCTCGCCGGTGCGCGGCGAATACGTCGAGCTGGTCGTGCGCGCGCCGCTGCCCGCCGCGACGCTCGCGTTCGACATCGGGACCGGCACCGGCGTGCTCGCGGCGGTGCTGGCCGGGCGCGGCGTCGAGCGCGTGGTGGCCACCGACCAGGACCCGCGCGCGCTGGCCTGCGCGGCCGAGAATCTCGAACGGCTCGGCTACGGCGCGCGCGTCGAGCTGCAGCGCGCCGACCTGTTCCCGGCGGGCCGCGCGCCGCTGGTGGTCTGTAATCCGCCCTGGGTGCCGGCGCGGCCGGGTTCGCCGATCGAATACGCGGTCTACGATCCGGACAGCCGGATGCTGAAGGGCTTCCTGGCCGGGCTCGCCGCGCATCTGACGCCGGGCGGCGAGGGCTGGCTCGTGCTGTCCGATTTCGCCGAACACCTGGGGCTGCGCACGCGCGAGGCGCTGCTCGGCTGGATCGAGGCGGCCGGCCTCGTGGTGCTGGGCCGCGACGACATCCGGCCGGTCCATCCGAAGTCCAGCGACGCCGACGATCCGCTGCACCGCGCCCGTTCGGCCGAACTCACCTCGCTGTGGCGGCTCGGCGCGCGCGGCGAGATGGCGGCTTGACAGGCGTCTGAAGCGCGGCGCTGGCGGTGCCGCCGAAGCCGCGGCGCCGTTCCCGACGCCGCGGCGAGGCCGCCGGCCCCGGGCCGTTCCGGCCGGATTCGCACCGCGCCCGGGCCGCCGCCGCGATTTTCGGTAAACTCTCGTCATTCCACCCGTTTCCCGCCGACGCCGCGCCGGTTTTTCCGGTGCGGGGCCGGCCGTCCGCACGATGTCGAACAAGACCTACGAAGTCCGTCCCGAGCAATCGGTCGAGCTGCTCAAGGAGCTGCATATCCTGACGCGCGACGGCAAGATGAACCAGGACAGCCGCCGCAAGCTGAAGCAGGTCTATCACCTCTATCAGTTCATCGAGCCGCTGCTGGAAAATGTCGCCGCCGATCGCGGCGGCGTGACGCTGGTCGACCACGGTGCCGGCAAGTCCTATCTCGGCTTCATCCTCTATGACCTGTTTTTCAAGTCGCGCCCGGCGGCGGGCTCGCACATCTACGGCATCGAGACGCGCGAGGAACTGGTCGAGCACTCGACCGCGCTGGCCGCGCGGCTCGGCTTCGGCGCGATGTCGTTCGAGAACCTGTCGGTCGCCGACTCGATCCGTTCGCCGAAGCTGCCCGGGACCGTCGACGTGGTGACTGCGCTGCACGCCTGCGATACCGCCACCGACGACGCGATCCGCTTCGCGCTGGCCAAGCGCGCGCGGCACATCGTGCTGGTGCCGTGCTGCCAGGCCGAGGTGGCCGGCGTGCTGCGCCGGAACAAGGGCAGGTCGCTGGCCAGCGCGCTGACCGAGGTCTGGCGCCATCCGCTGCATACGCGCGAGTTCGGCAGCCAGATCACCAACGTGCTGCGCTGCCTGCAACTGGAGGCGCATGGCTATCAGGTCAGCGTGACGGAACTGGTCGGGTGGGAACACTCGATGAAGAACGAACTGATCATCGCGCAGTACAAGAACCTGCCGCGCCGCAAGCCGGGCGAGCGCCTGGGCGAGATCCTCGCGATGTTCGGGCTGGCCGAGCTGAACGAGCGCTTCTTCGCGCCCGAGGCGACGGGGGAAGCGGCCGAAACGAACGCCTGAGTGGCGCGCGGCGCCCGCTCGGCGCTGCTCGCACCGGATGGCGGGTTGGCGTGACCGCCGGAGCGGGCGACGGTCCGATCAACGAAGCGGGCCACGATCCGGCTGTCGAGCCGGAAGAGGATCCGGCCGCCGAGCCGCCCCAGGCGCCGCGAGTCCATCGCGTCCGCCTCGCCCGCGGCCCCGATCGCCGCGCCCGCCGTCACCGGCCGTCACCGGCCGTCACCGGCCGTCACGCAGGCCGACTCCCGCCGACCAGCCGCGCCGGCCTTCGGTCAATCCCCGCCCTTCTGCGTCTCCGGCCCGCGTTCGCCGCCCGCCATCCAGTCGCGCCAGCCGTCGTGGCCGAGGCGCCGCAGCGTCGCCTGATTGCGCTCGTAGATGTCGGCGGCGTCCGGAAACGCCTCCACCGCGCGGTCGATGCTCGCCTCGCGCAGCAGATGCAGGATCGGGTAGGGCGCGCGGTTGGTGTAGTTCTCGATGTCGTCGGCGTCGGTGCCGTCGAACCGGTAGTGCGGATGGAAGCTCGCGATCTGCAGGGTGCCTTCGAACCGCAACTGGCGCAGCAGGCGGTCGGCGAAATGGAGCGCGTCGTTGAAATCGTCGAACCCGGCGAACGCGCGCGGATAGATCAGCAGCGTGGTGTCGATCGCTTCCGGGGCGGCCGCGTCGAGCGTGCGCAACTCGCGTTCGAGATCGTCGAGCGCGTCCTCGAGCGAGGCCGCCTCGCTGACGACGTAACGCACCTGTTCCTTCACGTGGACGCTCTTTGCGAACGGGCACAGGTTCAGGCCGATGACGGCGCGCGTGAGCCAGTGGCGCGTGGCGGCGAGGATGTCTTGATGGGGATCGTTCATGGTCGAGGCGGCGGCAATGCGGCGACCGGCATTGTAGCGGGCCCGCCGGCGCGACGTACCCCGCCCGCGCGCGGCGCGTGAGCGCGCCCGCCGCCGCCGCATGTGAAGTGTGAAACGCGAACCCGGCCCGGCCGCGCGGCCCGGGCTCAGGGGGCAGGCGCTCGGGGATCTCAGGCGCAGGCCGCCTCGATCATCATCCGCACCACGCGCGGCGCGCCGCCGATCGGGCTGTGTTCGTCGCGATAGGTCTGGCTGGCCGCGTAGATCCCTTCCACCACCAGCGCGAGCCCGTCGGCCAGCAGTTTCGGGTCGCGCGCGCCGGCTTCGGTCGCGAGCGCGACCAGCCGCTGCATCAGCTCCTGCTTGTTCTCTGCCACCGACGCGCGCGCCGGATGCGCGGCATCGGGAAACTCCACCGCGACGTTGATGAACGGGCAGCCGCGATAGGTCGGCTGCCGCGCGCGCTGCGCCAGATCGTCCACGAGCTGCAGCAACTGCGCCTTCGCATCGCCGGGCAGGCGCGCGGCGGCGGCGTCGAAGCGGTGGAAGTAGCTGGCCTTCTTGCGTTCGAGATAGGCAAGCACCAGTTCGTCCTTCGACGCGAACTGCCGGTACAGGCTCATCTTGTTCACGCCGGCGCGCTCGACCACCGCGTCCACGCCGACCGCGCGCACCCCTTCCTGATAGAACAGCGCCTCGGCCGCGTCGAGCAGCTGCGTGTGCGCGTCCGCGCCGGCGGTTGGCGAACGGCGCGACGGCGCGGGTTTGGAGGAGGAAGCAGGCATCAATCACCTCGACGGCTTGGGGTCAATTTTGACGATGCTTGACATGTTACTGGCCGGTCACTACGATCGCAAGCTCTTGTGACCGAACGGTAACCTTGGCGGTCGTCATCAACGGGTCGGGGGCCGGCGGCATGCCGGGCGCGCCGCGGCCGCTACGGGAGTACGGGGAATGAACTGGATGGCAGCGGGCGCCCGGGGGCGCTTCCACTACGGCTGGATCGCGGCGGCGGTCGTGTTCCTGGTCCTGCTCGCGGCGGCCGGCACGCGCGCCACGCCGAGCGTGCTGATGGTGCCGCTCGAGCACGAACTCGGCTGGAGCCGCGCGACGATTTCGCTCGCGATCTCGATCAACATCGCGCTGTACGGCCTGACCGGGCCGTTCGCGGCGGCCGCGATGCAGCGCTTCGGGCTGCGGCCGACGGTCCTCGTCGCGCTGGTGGTGATGGGCACGGGCGTGGCGCTGTCGTCGATGATGACGGCCACCTGGCAGATGGTGCTGATCTGGGGCGTGATGGTGGGCAGCGCCACCGGCGTGGCCGCGCTGACGCTGTCGGCCACCTTCGTGAACCGCTGGTTCGTGGCGCGGCGCGGGCTCGTGATGGGCATGCTGACGGCCAGCTCGGCCACCGGGCAGCTGGTGTTCCTGCCGATGCTGGCGGCGATCGCGCAGCACCACGGCTGGCGGCCGGTGGTGCTGGTGGTGGCGGTGGCGCTCGCGGTGGTGGTGCCGCTCGTGATCTTCCTGCTGCCCGAGCGCCCGGCCGACCTGCAGCTGCGCCCCTACGGCGAGCCCGACGACGCGCCGCGCGCGCCCGAGGCCGCGAAGCAGAACCCGCTCGCCACGGCGTTCAACGCGCTGTTCGACGCGGCCCGCAAGCGCGACTTCTGGCTGCTGTTCTTCAGCTTCTTCATCTGCGGCGCGAGCACCAACGGCTACATCGGCTCGCACCTGATCGCGATGTGCAGCGACTACGGCATGAGCGAGGTGCAGGGCGCCTCGCTGCTCGCCGCGATGGGCGTGTTCGACCTGATCGGCACGACGCTGTCCGGCTGGCTCTCGGACCGTTATGACAGCCGCGTGCTGCTGTTCTGGTACTACGGGCTGCGCGGGCTGTCGCTGATCTACCTGCCGCACGCGTTCGGCATCGACTTCTTCGGGCTGCCGCTGTTCGCGGTGTTCTACGGGCTCGACTGGATCGCCACCGTGCCGCCCACCGTGCGCCTCGCCACCGACATCTGGGGCAAGGAGCGCGCGCCGATCGTGTTCGGCTGGATCGTCGCCGGCCACCAGCTCGGCGCCGCGTTCGCCACGCTCGGCGCGGGGCTGCTGCGCGCGAGCCTCGGCACCTACACGCTCGCCTCGATGATTTCGGGCGGCCTCTGCATCGTCGGCGCGGTGATCGTGCTGCGCATCAAGCGCGGCCGCGCGCAAGCGGTGCCGCAGGCAGCCTGAGCCCGCCGGGCAGGGCCGCTTGGCCGGCGGCGCGCTGACATCCAGCCCGCTCCGGCATGGCCCGCCGGGCGCCCGCGAGCGGGCCTTGCCGAGGCCACGCGCGGCACGAAGACGAGGCCGCCGCGCGTCACCCGCCGGGGGCAGTGAACGGGTATGCTGGCGGTTCTCCGGGGCTAGCGCCCTTTTTCGACCTACGAGGCCACGCATGTCCGTCAACCTTGCACCCACCGCCGTGCCGATTCACGAATTGCTTGCCGGCCGCTGGAGTCCGCGCGCCTATTCCGACCAGCCGATCAGCGGCGAGCACCTGCACGCGGTGCTCGAGGCCGCGCGCTGGGCGCCGTCCGCCTACAACGCGCAGCCGTGGCGCTTCGTCGTGTTCGACCGCTCGCGCGACGAGGCCGCGTTCAAGAAGGCGTTCGCCACGCTGGTGCCGTTCAACCAGGGCTGGAACGCGCCGGCGCCGGTGCTGATCGCGGTGACCGCGCACACGCTGACCTCGAAGGGCGAGCCGAGCAGCACGGCGCTCTACGACGCCGGCGCGGCGGGGATGTCGCTGGTGCTGCAGGCGCATGCGCTGGGCCTCGCCGCGCACCAGATGAGCGGCTTCGATCCGAAGGCGTTCCGCGAGGCGTTCGCGGTGCCGGCCGACGTGGAGATCGTCGCGATGATCTCGCTCGGCCACTACGGCGACGCCGAGAAGCTCGATCCCGTGCTGCGCGACCGCGAACGCGCGCCGCGCACGCGCCATGCGATCGGCGAGGTGGTCTATCAGGGCGGCTGGAAGGTGCCGTTCGCGGGACGCTGAGCGAGCCGGCCGCGCACGTGCGCGTACGTATCGGCGCGCGTCCGGCGCGACACTGTCGGTGCGGCCGGGTTCGAGTCCGAGTGCGGTACGCCGCGGCGCAATAGCCGCTTCGGCGCCGGTTTTCCTCCCCCGCTGCGGCGCCGGTACGCGGGCGCCGGCCGCCGGGCCGACCCGTCCCCGTATTTCTCGTGCGCCGGCCCCGTTGTAGCGGCCCGCGCTTCTGTGATAAAAAAGCCCCCCTTTCCGCTTCGCGCCCGCCCAGTCGGCGACCTCTCCCCATGACTTATTGCGCGATCGATTTCGGCACCTCCAATTCGGCCGTCGCGTTGCCGGACCCGGCCAACCCGGGGGCGATGCGGCTCGCGCCCGTCGAGGGCGAGCACCGGACCCTGCCCACCGCGATCTTCTTCAACAACGACGAAGGCTCGCGCGAGTTCGGCCGCACCGCGCTCGCGTCCTACATCGACGGGTTCGACGGCCGGCTGATGCGCTCGATGAAGAGCATCCTCGGCTCGCCGCTCGCGGAGACCACCACCGATCTCGGCGACGGCAGCGGCATCGCCTATACCGAGGTGATCGCGATCTTCATGCAGCACCTGACGCGCAAGGCGCAGGCGTGCGCGGGCGGCGCGATCGAGCGCGCGGTGCTGGGCCGGCCGGTGTTCTTCGTCGACGACGATCCGCGCGCCGACCGGCTGGCCGAGCAGCAGCTCGCCGCGGCCGCGCGTTCGGTGGGGCTCAAGGAGGTGTGCTTCCAGTACGAGCCGATCGCGGCCGCGTTCGACTACGAGTCGCGGCTGTCGGCCGAGTCGCTGGTGCTGGTGGCCGACATCGGCGGCGGTACCTCGGACTTCTCGCTGGTGCGCGTCGGCCCCGAGCGCATGGCGCGGCTCGAGCGCAAGGACGACGTGCTGGCCCATCACGGCGTCCACGTCGCCGGCACCGACTACGACCGCCGCGTCGAACTGGCGTCGATCCTGCCCGCGTTCGGCTACCGCTCGCTCGACCCGGAAGGCCGCGAGCTGCCGAACCGGATCTACTTCGACCTGGCCACCTGGCACCTGATCAACACGGTCTACACGCCCAAGCGGCTGGCCGAGCTGAAGCTGATGAAGCACCTGTACGTGGATACGCGCCAGTTCGACCGGCTGGTGCGCGTGGTCGACCAGCGCCTCGGCCACGCGCTGACCGCGCGCGCCGAGGAGGCGAAGATCGGCGTGGCGGCCGGCGGCCAGACCCTGATCGACCTGAACGACGTGGAAGAGGACCTGCAGATCGCGTTCGATGCGGCGCGCCTGATCGAGGCCAGCGTGGACGACACGGCACGCATCGTCGAGGCCGCGCGCGAGACGGTGCGGCTGGCCGGCATCGCGCCGCGCGAGGTCGGCGCGCTCTACTTCACGGGCGGCTCGACCGGCCTGGCGTTCCTGTCGGGCGCGCTGTCGGCCGCGTTTCCCGACGCCGAGCCGGTGTTCGGCGACCGGCTCGCGAGCGTGGCGACCGGGCTCGGCATCCACGCGCGGCGGCTGTTCGGCTGAGGCCGGCGGGCCACGCGGCCCGCACGCCGCCATCGAAGCCCGCGTGGTCATCGCGGGACGCCCTGCGGCCGCCATGAGCGGCCGCTTTCATGACATGCGCATGTCGGCGCCATCCGCGCGCGGCCGATTTCCGCCAGTCCGGCGCGAACCCGCGAATCGATTTCGGAACAAATGCCGGCCGATGCGAAAACGGGACGGAGAAAACGAAAACCCCGCCGAAGCGGGGTTTCTCATTCAGGCGAAGATATCGCGCGAACTTACAGCGGCTTGATGTTCGCTGCTTGCAGACCCTTCGGGCCAGTCTTCACTTCGAATTCGACCTTCTGGTTTTCTTGCAGCGTCTTGAAACCGTCGACACGGATTTCCGAGAAGTGCGCGAACAGATCGTCGCCGCCGCCTTCCGGCGTGATGAAGCCAAAACCCTTAGCGTCGTTGAACCACTTGACGGTGCCGGTTGCCATAACTTGTTCCTAAAAATGGTGAGACAGGGCGAAACGCCCGGGAGGTGCATGAAAATCAAGGAAGGGGGTAATGGGGCCGACCGGAGTACCGTTGATGGGCGAACTACGAAAGTACCTATTCACTCGCCACTTGAAATCCTGCTCGGCCGTTATACGTCCTATTGCCCCCGCGGTCAACCTTCAAACCGAATTTCCTAGGGAAACCCCGAAAAATTCCAGGCATCACGCTTACAAAGCTTGCTGGCGAGTCCATTTTTTTGTAGGGGACGCACGATTTTGCCGACAAGCGCGAGGTGCAACCGAGTACACTACGCGCCGCACGGCAGGGTTGTCCCGGACCGGGCAACCCGGCCACCCAAATATGCCGGCGCGGCGGAGCCGAACGATCTTCGGCCTCGCCAGGACAAGGCTTTTTGAGAGACATAGGAGAGGTTGTGAACAGTTCTATTCAACGGAACATTGGCCCGATCGCGCTCATGCTGACGGGTCTCGGATCGATCATCGGATCCGGCTGGCTTTTCGGGGCCTGGAAAGCCGCGAAAATCGCGGGTCCCGCCGCCATCTGCGCGTGGATCATCGGCGCGGTCGTGATCTTGGCGATCGCGCTCACCTACGCGGAACTCGGCGCGATGTTCCCCGAGTCGGGCGGCATGGTGCGCTACGCGCGCTACTCGCACGGTTCGCTGGTCGGTTTCATCAGCGCCTGGGCCAACTGGATCGCGATCGTCTCGGTGATCCCGATCGAGGCCGAGGCATCGATCCAGTACATGAGCACCTGGCCGTACCAGTGGGCGCACAGCCTGTTCGTGGACGGCTCGTTGACGACACCGGGGCTGCTGTTGTCGGCGGTGCTCGTGGTCATCTACTTCATGCTGAACTACTGGGGCGTGAAGCTGTTCGCGCGCGCCAACTCGGCGATCACGGTGTTCAAGTTCCTGATCCCGGGCCTGACGATTCTCGGCCTGCTGTTCACGAGCTTCCACTCGGACAACCTCGGCATGACCACCAGCGACACGTTCGCGCCGTATG
Organism: Burkholderia plantarii; assembly: GCF_001411805.1. NCBI lineage: Bacteria > Pseudomonadati > Pseudomonadota > Betaproteobacteria > Burkholderiales > Burkholderiaceae > Burkholderia > Burkholderia plantarii. The sequence continues at coordinate 436,947 of NZ_CP007212.1, forward strand.
GCTGGTCGGCGGTGCTGACCGCGGTGGCCACCAGCGGCATCGTGTTCGCGTTCAACGGCTTCCAGAGCCCGGTGAACCTCGCCGGTGAGGCACGCAACCCGGCGCGCAGCGTGCCGTTCGCGGTGATCACCTCGATCCTGATCGCGCTCGTGATCTACGTGCTGCTGCAGATTGCCTACATTGGCGCGGTCGATCCGGCCGACGTCGCGAAGGGCTGGAAGCAGTTCAACTTCGCCTCGCCGTTCGCGGAACTGGCGATCGCGCTGAACCTGAACTGGCTCGCGGTCCTGCTCTACGTGGACGCGTTCATCAGCCCGAGCGGCACCGGCACGACCTACATGGCCACCACCACGCGGATGATCTACGCGATGGAGCGCAACAACACGATGCCGAAGATGTTCGGCACGGTTCACCCGCTCTACGGCGTGCCGCGCAACGCGATGTGGTTCAACCTGTTCGTGTCGTTCGTGTTCCTGTTCTTCTTCCGCGGCTGGAGCTCGCTGGCGGCCGTGATCTCGGTGGCCACCGTGATCTCGTACCTGACCGGTCCGATCAGCCTGATGGCGCTGCGCCGTTCGGCCCAGGACCTCGAGCGCCCGCTGTCGATTCCGGGCATGAAGCTGATCGCGCCGTTCGCGTTCGTCTGCGCCTCGCTGATCCTGTACTGGGCCAAGTGGCCGCTGACGGGCGAGATCATCCTGCTGATGGTCGTCGCGCTGCCGGTGTACTTCTACTTCCAGGCCAAGTCGGGCTGGGGCGGCTGGGGCAGCGACCTGAAGGCCGCCTGGTGGCTGGTGGCCTACCTGCCGGTGATGGCGATCCTGTCGCTGATCGGCAGCAAGCAGTTCGGCGGCTCGGGCGTGCTGCCCTACGGCTGGGACATGCTGATCGTCGCGCTGATTTCCCTCGGCTTCTACTTCTGGGGCGTCAACACCGGCTATCGCACGCAGTATCTGGAAGAGCGCGAGTCGCACGACGAGATCCTCGACAACATCGGCGCGTAAGCGCCGCGTTCGCCGCCCCCGCCGTCAGGCGCGGCGGCAAGGAAAAAGCCCGCCCGGGTCATGCCGGGCGGGCTTTTTTCATGGTGCGGCGCTCAGGCCGCGCCGGGCGCGAACACGTAGTTCGTCATCGCCAGCACGCGCTGGTAGGTGCCGAGTGCCTGGATGCCGAGCCGGTAGTCGTCGTCGGCCGCGCCGAGCGCCGCGAACACCGGCAGCAGGTGCTCGTCGGACGGATGCATGCGCACCGCGTGCGGCGCCTGGCGGCGATAGTCGAGCAGCGCGTCGATGTCGCGCTGCGCGAGCCGTTCCTCGAACCAGCCCGTGAATTCGTCGACGCGCGGATCGGCATCGGCCGGCGTCGCGCCGAAGTCGGCCTCGCGCAGGTTGTGCGTGATCTGGCCAGAGCCGATCACCATCACGCCCTCGTCGCGCAGCGAACGCAGCGCGCGGCCGACCCGAAAGTGATGCGCGGCGTCCGAGCGCGGCTGGATCGACAGCTGCGCGACGGGGATGTCGGCCTCGGGAAACATCAACAGCATCGGCACCCAGGCGCCGTGATCGAGCCCGTATTCGGTGGTGGCGGTGGCGATGCCGGCCTCGCCGAGCAGCGCCGCCGCCTGGCGGGCCAGCTCGGGCGCGCCGGGCGCCGGGTAGCGCAATTCGTAGAGCGCGCGCGGGAAGCCGTGAAAATCGTGGATCGTCTCGGGCCGCGTCGCGACGCTGGCGACCGGCGCGAGCGTACACCAGTGCGCCGACAGCATCAGCACCGCGCGCGGGCGCGGCAGCTCGGCGCCCAGCCGCGTGAAGGCCGGGGCCGGCAGCGACGGATCGATCGGCAGCGTCGGCGCGCCGTGGGACAGGTAGAGCGAGGGCAGGCGGTTCATGGCGGGGGACCGGGTATCGTATTGGCGTCGACTATAGGTGTTCGCGGTCTTTTGATAAATCGGCGCGGAAGGATTTGATTGATTCTTGCCGGTTTGCAATCGAGCGACGGCGATGCCATCTCGAAGCGATCGGCGCAGGGGACGGCGCCGGAGGCGGCGCGGCGCGGATGGGCGTGAACCAGGCGGGCGCCCGGCAAGGTGAAGCCGCGAAGCGAGGCGGAGGAGCGAGGTAGAGAAGCGCGCGGCTCAGCCGGCGTCGGGCAGGCCGGTCCAGGGCGCGGTGCGCGCCGCGCCGATGCCGAACATGTCGATCACGCGCGTGACGGTATGGTCGACGAGTTCGTCGATCGAGGCGGGCAGGGCATAGAACGCCGGCAGCGGCGGGAAGATCACGCCGCCCATCTCGGTAACGGCGGTCATGTTGCGCAGATGGGCGAGATTGAACGGCGTTTCGCGCACCATCAGCACGAGCCGGCGCCGCTCCTTGAGCGTGACGTCGGCCGCGCGCGCGACGAGATTGTCCGACAGCCCGTGAGCGACGCTCGCGAGCGTCTTCATCGAGCACGGCGCGATCACCATGCCGTCGGTCGCGAACGATCCCGAGGCGATGCTGGCGCCGACGTCGCGCACCGCATGGACGACGTCGGCCCGCGCGTGGACCTCGTCCTTCGACAGCTTCAGTTCGTGCTGGATGTTGAGCCAGCCGGCGGCCGACACGAGCAGGTGGGTCTCGACGCCGCCCGCCGCGCGCAGCAGTTCGAGCAGGCGAACCCCGTAGACCGCGCCGGTCGCGCCGGTGATCGCGACGATCAGGCGCCGCGGCGGCACCGGGCCTGCCGGCATCGGGCGCTCAGGCCGCGGCGAACAGTTGCTGCAGTTCGCCCGACTGGTACATCTCCATCATGATGTCCGAACCGCCGACGAACTCGCCCTTCACGTAGAGCTGGGGGATGGTCGGCCAGTTCGAGAAAGACTTGATGCCCTGGCGGATTTCGTCGTCCTCGAGCACGTTGACGGTCTTGATCTGGTCGACGCCGCAGGCCTTCAGGACCTGGATCGCGCGGCCCGAGAAGCCGCACATCGGAAACTGGGCGGTGCCCTTCATGAAGAGGACGACCGGGTGTTCGTCGACGATATGCTTGATGCGTTGTTGGGTATCCATGATGAACCTTGCGGGTGCGGGGCGTGAGAACGGAAATGATACTGGATTTCGGCCGGGCCGACCGGGCGCGGCGCGGGCCGGGGTGGGGCTGAATGGCGCCGGGTCCGGCCGTTGCGGCGCGGCTCCGTTGCGGTCTCCTTGGTTGGCCGTTCGCTCAGCCGGGCAGCCGGCCGCCCGTGGTGCGCTCGATCGAGGCCAGATCGGCGAGCGAGGCCACCTCCTCGAAGCCGGCTTGCGACAGCAGTTCGCGCACGGCCTCGGCCTGGTCGTAGCCGTGCTCGATCCAGAGTTCGCCGCGCGGCAGCAGGAACGCGCCGGCGCCGGCCACGATCCGGCGGATCGCGGCGAGGCCGTCGGCCTCGTCGGTCAGCGCGCCGCGCGGTTCGAAGCGCAGGTCGCCGGCGTCGAGATGCGGATCGTGCCGCGCGATGTAGGGCGGATTGCTGACGATGGCATGAAAGCGCGCCGCGGGGTCGAGCGCGGCGTACCAGTCGCTTTCGAGGAACGTCACGGCGCCGCCGGGGCGCGCGCCGTCGAGCAGCCGTGCCGCGTTGCGGCGCGCCACGGCGAGCGCGGCGGCCGAGCGGTCGAGCGCGGTGACGCGCGCGTCGGGCCGCCCGTCGGCGATCGCGAGCGCCACCGCGCCGCTGCCGGTGCCGAGGTCGAGCACGGCCGGCGCGGCAATGCCGTCGAGCGCGTCGAGCGCGGCCTCGACCAGCAGCTCGGTCTCGGGGCGCGGGATCAGCACGTCGGGCGTGACCTCGAACGCGAGTCCGAAGAATTCGCGCGAGCCGACCAGCTGCGCGACCGGTTCGCCGGCCACGCGCCGCGCCTCGAGCGCGAGATAGCGTTCGGCGGCGGCGGCCTCGAGCGGCGCGTCGGCGCGCGTGATCAGCTGGGTGCGGCTCCAGCCGAACGCATGCGCGAGCAGGATGCGCGCGTCGACGGCGTCGAGCGGGCTGGCACGCAGCAGGTCGGCCGCGGTGGCGGGAGAGGCCTTCATGACGATCGGCGCCGCCCGTGTCAGTCCGCGTCGCCGAGCGAGGCGAGCAGTTCGGCCTGGTGCTCGCTCGCGAGCGAGGCGATCAGCTCGTCGAGGTCGCCGTCCATGATCGCCTCGAGCCGGTACAGCGTCAGGTTGATGCGATGGTCGGTCATGCGGCCCTGCGGGAAGTTGTAGGTGCGGATCCGCTCCGAGCGGTCGCCCGAGCCGATCAGGCTCTTGCGCGTGGCGGCCTCCCTGGCGTGCTGCTCGTGATACTGCCTGTCCTTGATGCGCGCGGCCAGCACCTTCAGCGCGCGATCCTTGTTCTTGTGCTGCGAGCGGTCGTCCTGGCACTCCACCACGATGCCGGTCGGCAGGTGGGTGACGCGCACCGCCGAGTCGGTCTTGTTGATGTGCTGGCCGCCCGCGCCGGAGGCGCGGAACGTGTCGATGCGCAGGTCGGCCGGGTTGATCTCGACCTCGGCGATCTCGTCGGCCTCGGGCATCACCGCGACGGTGCAGGCCGAGGTGTGGATCCGGCCCTGCGTCTCGGTGGCGGGCACGCGCTGCACGCGGTGCCCGCCCGATTCGAACTTGAGCCGCGAATAGGCGCCGTGGCCCGCGATGCGCACGATCACTTCCTTGTAGCCGCCCAGGTCCGAGCCGCTCTCCGACATCATCTCCACCTGCCAGCGCTGGCGCTCCGCGTAGCGCAGGTACATGCGCAGCAGGTCGCCCGCGAACAGCGCCGACTCGTCGCCGCCGGTGCCCGCGCGGATTTCGACGAAGATGTTGCGATCGTCGTTCGGATCCTTCGGCAGCAGCATGGTCTGCAGCTCGGCCTCCAGCCGCGCCATCCGCTCGCGCGCCTCGCCGATCTCCTCCTCGGCGAAGTCGCGCATCGAGGCGTCGCCGAGCAGTTCCTGCGCGGTGGCTTCGTCGCCGCGCGCGAGGCGCCATTGCGCGTACTGCTCGACCACCGGGCCGATTTCGGCGTGTTCGCGCGTGAGCTTGCGGTATTGGTCGAGGTCGGCGGTGACGTTTTCGCGGCTCAGCAGTTCGTTCAGTTCGACCAGCCGGCTGGAGAGCTGGTCGAGCTTGCTTTGCATGCTCGTTTTCATGATGTGGAGCGACGCTCCCGGGCGAGGAATCGAAAAGGGGAAAGGCGGGGCCGGCCGAATGGCCGAGGGCGCGGCGGCGCTAGTTGTCGGCGCGCGGGCCGTGCGCGTAGAAGCCGCGCATCAGGTCGATCAGCTGGTCGCGTTCGGTGCCGCTGGTGCGGTTCAGCGCCGAGGTCGGGCCGTGGATCAGCTTGTTGGTGAGCGCCTGCGACAGCGCGTCGAGCACGGCGAGCGGATCGTCGCCGCGCGCGAGCATCTTCTGCGCGCGCTCGACCTCGGCGCGGCGCAGCGCGTCGGCCTGGGTATGCATGTGGCGGATGATCGGCACCACGCTGCGCGTGTCGAGCCACTGCATGAAGTTCTGCACGCGCGTCTCGATGATGGTCTCGGCCTGCGCCACGGCCGCCTGCCGCGACGCGTTGCCTTCGCGCACGATCGCGCCGAGATCGTCGACGGTGTAGAGGAACACGTCCTTGAGCTTGCCGACTTCCTGCTCGATGTCGCGCGGCACGGCCAGGTCGACCATGAAGATCGGCCGGCGGCGGCGCGCCTTCACCGCGCGCTCGACGGCGCCCAGGCCGATGATCGGCAGCGTCGACGCGGTACACGAGACGATGATGTCGAACTCGTGCATGCGGGTGGGCAGGTCCGCGAGCGGCATCGCGCGGCCGCCGAAACGCTCGGCGAGCCTCGCGCCGCGCTCGGCGGTGCGGTTCGCGACCACCAGCTCGCGCGGCTTCTGCGCGGCGAAGTGGGTCGCGCAAAGCTCGATCATCTCGCCCGCGCCGATGAACAGCACCTTCTGGTCGGCCACGTTCTCGAAGATCCGCTGCGCGAGACGCACCGCGGCCGCGGCCATCGACACCGACTGCGCGCCGATCTCGGTGGTGCTGCGCACTTCCTTGGCCACCGCGAAGGTGCGCTGGAACAGCTGGTTCAGATAGGTGCCGAGCGCGCCGGCTTCCGAGGCGGTGCGCACCGCGTCCTTCATCTGGCCGACGATCTGGGTTTCGCCGAGCACCATCGAGTCGAGCCCGGAGGCGACCCGGAACGCGTGACGCACGGCTTCGGACTGCGGCAGCGCGTAGACGTGCGGGGCCAGTTCGTCGGCCGGGATGCGATGGAATTCGGCGAGCCAGCGCACCGCCGCGTCGCGCGCGGCGCGATCGTCGGTGGCGCAGTACAGCTCGGTGCGGTTGCAGGTGGAGAGGATCGCCGCTTCGGGCGCGTTCGGCGCCTGGCGGCCCAGGAAGACGTCCTTCAGCGTGGACAGTGCAGGCTTGATCTGTTCGAGCGGAAACGCCACGCGTTCGCGCAGGGCGACAGGCGCAGTGTGATGATTGATTCCGATCGTGAGGAGCTGCATATCCGGGGGCTATCGTTTAGGTTCGCATTATAGCGTCTTACCGCTTTTGTCACCGGCAGCCGTGCCGCTGGCCGATCGACCAGCCGACGCATCCCGCGCGGCAGCCCGTCGCGCCCGTCGGACGGCGCTGCCGCGGCATTCCGGCAGGTGCGACCCGGCGTGCCTTCGGCCGAAAAATCCGTCCCGCGCGGGGAGGCGCGACGGCAGGTCGCAGCAGCTTGGCGGTACGATGCGCCGGAATCGCCGGCTTGACAACCGGGCTTGCCCGGAATTCGCGCTGTTTTTGCCTGATGTTTGGGATTGGACGGGCCATATGGCTGAAGCGGTGGAAAAAGTGACGGATCAATCGATGCGGGCCGGACGAGTCGGACGCGCGTGCGTCGGCGGCGTCGCATCGTGGCGTCGGGAATCGGTGCCGCATCGCGGTGCCGAATCAAGCCGCTGAACACGGCGCAGGATCGTGACGCGATGCGACAGGCGCGGCCCCGCCCCGCCGCACCAGCGTATTTATGTAGACTTGCCTAACGATAAGACGACCCCTAAACTCGTCCGCTGCGCGGGGGCAATTTCGTCAGCGCTATCTCAATACAATCCGAATCCTCGTCATCCCCGGGGCGCAAGCCCGCGATGCCGCGCGTTTCGTTCAGGCCCGGGGCAATGGCGATCGAAAATTCAAAAGAAGGCGCGGGATGAACTGGTTGGGAATCGTCGTCCTGGGGCTCGCCGTGGGCGGGCTCGGCTGGTGGCTGCACCCGGCCCGGGCCGGCCGGCGCGGCTGGCGCGCGGCGCTCGTCGCGGGCTTGGCCGGTGCGGCCGCCGCCCGGCTGGGCGGCAATCTCACCGGACTGTTCCACGACGGCGGCACGCTCGAATGGCCCGTCTGCGCCGCCACGGCGCTCGCCGCCGTCACGTTGACCACGGGCGCGCTCGCCCGCCGCTGAACCCACACCGATGGAATCCAACATGAACGCCCGTCATCCCGACGTCTCGCCCGTCCCCGCCCGGCTTGCCCTGTTGCGCAGCGCGATGGCGCGCGAGGGCGTCGCCGCCTGCCTCGTGCCGTCGGCCGATCCGCACCTGTCGGAATACCTGCCCGAGCACTGGCAGTCGCGCCGCTGGCTGTCCGGCTTCACGGGCTCGGTCGGCACGCTGGTGGTGACGGCCGACTTCGCCGGCCTGTGGGTCGACAGCCGCTACTGGGTGCAGGCCGCCGCGCAGCTCGACGGCACCGGCGTGCAACTGATGAAGATGATGGGCGGCCAGCAGACCCAGCCGCACGTCGAGTGGCTTGCCGAGCACGTGCCGGCGGGCGCCGCGGTCAGCGTGGACGGCGCGGTGCTCGGCGTGGCCGCCGCGCGCGCGCTGGCCGCGGCGCTTGGCGCGCGCGGCGTGGTGCTGCGCACCGACCTCGACCTGCTCGAACGGATCTGGCCGGAGCGTCCCGCGCTGCCGGTGGCGCCCGTGTTCGAACACGTCGCGCCGCACGCGCACACCGCGCGCGCCGACAAGCTCGCGCAGGTGCGCGAGGCGATGCGGGCGCAGGGCGCCGGGCTGCATTTCATCTCGACGCTCGACGACATCGCGTGGCTGTTCAACCTGCGCGGCGCCGACGTCAGCTACAACCCGGTGTTCGTCGCGCACGCGCTGATCACGGCCGACCAGGCGACGCTGTTCATCGTCGACGGCAAGCTCGACGCGGCGCTGCAGGCGTCGCTCGCGGCCGACGGCGTGACGGTGCGCGCCTACGAGGCGGCCGCGGCGGCGCTGGCCGCGCTGCCGGCCGGCAGCACGCTGCTGATCGATCCGCGCCGTGTCACGTTCGGCTCGCTGCAGGCGGTGCCGGACACGGTGCGGCTGGCCGAGGCCGTCAACCCGTCGACGTTCGCCAAGTCGCGCAAGACGCCGGCCGAGATCGCCCACGTGCGCGAGACGATGGCGCGCGACGGCGCGGCGCTGGCCGAATTCTTCGCCTGGTTCGAGGCTGCGCTCGGCCACGAGACCCTCACCGAGCTGACCATCGACGAGCAGCTGACCGCCGCGCGCGCGCGCCAGCCCGGCTTCGTGTCGCCGAGCTTCGCGACCATTGCCGGCTTCAACGCGAACGGCGCGATGCCGCACTATCGCGCGACGCCCGAGGCGCACGCGACGATCGAGGGCGACGGGCTGCTGTTGATCGACTCGGGCGGCCAGTTCGTGGGCGGCACCACCGACATCACTCGGGTGGTGCCGGTCGGCACGCCGAGCGAGGCGCAGCGGCGCGACTTCACGATCGTGCTGAAGGCGATGATCGCGCTGTCGCGCGCGCGTTTCCCGCGCGGCATCCGCTCGCCGATGCTCGATGCGATCGCACGCGCGCCGATGTGGGCCGCCGGGCTCGACTACGGCCACGGCACGGGGCACGGCGTCGGTTATTTCCTGAACGTCCACGAAGGCCCGCAGGTGATCGCGCACTACGCGGCGGCCGATCCGCAGACGGCGATGGAGGAGGGCATGATCACCTCGAACGAGCCGGGCGTGTACCGGCCGGGGCAGTGGGGCGTGCGCATCGAGAACCTGGTGCTGAACCGCGCGGCCGGGCAGACGCCGTTCGGCGATTTCCTCGAGTTCGAGACGCTGACGCTGTGCCCGATCGACACGCGTTGCGTGCTGGCCGAACTGCTCGACGCGGGCGAGCGCGCCTGGCTCGACGACTATCATGCGACGGTGCGCGAGCGCGTCGGCCCGCTCGTCACGGGGGCGGCGAAAACCTGGCTCGAGGCGCGCACCCAGCCGCTCTGACGCACCGGGCCGGATTCTGAGGAGGAACGCATGCCTGCCATCCGGGCGGTCGTGTTCGACTTCGGCGGGGTGCTGATCGACTGGAACCCCGAGTATCTGTACCGGCAGCTGATTCCCGACGCCGAGGCGCGACGGCGCTTTCTCACCGAGGTTTGCGGGATGGACTGGGTGGTGCGGCAGGACGCGGGCCAGACCATCGCGGACGGCACCGCCGAGAAGATCGCCGAGTTCCCGCAGCACGCGGCGCTGATCCGCGCGTTCTACGCGCGCTGGCCCGAGATGGTGGCGGGCCAGTTCGACGACGGCGTCGCGCTGGTCGAGCGGCTCGACGCGGCCGGCGTGCCGCTGTTCGGGCTCACCAACTGGTCGGTCGAGACGTTCCCGCATGCCTGGGAGCGCTACGCGGTGCTGCGGCGCTTTCGCGACATCGTGGTGTCGGGGCGCGTGAAGCTCGCCAAGCCCGATCCGGCGATCTACCGCGAGATGTTCGCGCGCATCGCCGCGCAGCTGCCCGGCATCGCGCCGGGTGAACTCGTGTTCGTCGACGACAACCCGCGCAACGCGCAGGCGGCCACGGCGCTCGGCTGGCACGGCATCCACCATACGGGCGTGGCGGCCACCGAGGCGCGGCTGCGCGAACTCGGCCTGCCGGCTTGAGACCTGCGAGTGCCGGCGTCTTGTCCCGGCGACGCCGCTCATGAAAAAACGGGCGAATTCGCCCGTTTTTTTCGTTGCCGCGTCGCCTGCCGGCGTGGGCCGCTCAGCGGCTGATCGGCTTGAAGCGGATCCGCTTCGGCTTGGCCGCTTCCTCGCCGAGGCGCGCGCGCTTGTCCGCTTCGTATTCCTGGTAGTTGCCGTCGAAGAACACCACCTGCGAATCGCCCTCGAACGCGAGGATGTGCGTCGCGATCCGGTCGAGGAACCAGCGATCGTGCGAGATCACCATCACCGAGCCCGCGAATTCGAGCAGCGCGTCTTCCAGCGCGCGCAGCGTTTCGACGTCGAGGTCGTTCGACGGTTCGTCGAGCAGCAGCACGTTGCCGCCGGCGATCAGCGTCTTGGCCAGGTGCAGGCGCCCGCGCTCACCGCCCGACAGGTTGCCGACGATCTTCTGCTGGTCGCCGCCCTTGAAGTTGAAGCGGCCGATGTAGGCGCGCGACGGCGTTTCGTACTTGCCCACCGTCAGCACGTCGGCGCCGCCCGAGATTTCCTCGAACACGGTCTTCTCGGCCGCGAGCGCGTCGCGGCTCTGGTCGACGTAGGCGAGCTTGACGGTCGGGCCGTGCACGATCTCGCCCGAATCCGGCTGCTCCTTGCCCGTCAGCATGCGGAACAGCGTCGACTTGCCCGCGCCGTTCGGCCCGATGATGCCGACGATCGCGCCGGCCGGGATCTTGAAGCTGAGGTCGTCGATCAGCAGGCGGTCGCCGTAGGCCTTGCTGACGTTCTTGAACTCGATCACTTCGTTGCCGAGGCGCTCGCCCGCCGGAATGAAGATTTCCTGCGTTTCGTTGCGCTTCTGGTATTCCTGGCTGCTCAGTTCCTCGAAGCGGGCGATCCGCGCCTTCGATTTCGCCTGGCGGCCCTTCGGGTTCTGGCGCACCCACTCCAGTTCCTTCTTGATCGCCTTCTGGCGCGCCGATTCGGACGCCTCTTCCTGCTTCAGCCGCTCTTCCTTCTGGTCGAGCCAGCTGCTGTAGTTGCCCTTCCAGGGGATGCCGTGGCCGCGGTCGAGTTCGAGAATCCACTCGGCCGCGTTGTCGAGGAAGTAGCGATCGTGGGTGACCGCCACCACGGTGCCCGGGAAGCGCGTCAGGAACTGTTCGAGCCACTCGACCGATTCCGCGTCGAGGTGGTTGGTCGGCTCGTCGAGCAGCAGCATGTCGGGCTTCTCGAGCAGCAGCTTGCAGAGCGCGACGCGGCGCTTCTCGCCGCCCGACAGGTGCTCGATCTTCGCATCCCAGGCCGGCAGGCGCAGCGCGTCGGCCGCGATCTCGATCTGCTGCTCGGGGCTGCCGCCGTCGGCGGTGGCGAGGATCGCCTCGTACTTGGCCTGCTCGGCCGCGAGCGCGTCGAAATCGGCGTCGGGTTCGGCGTAGGCGGCGTAGATCTCGTCGAGCTTCTTCTGCGCGCCGAACACGTCGCCGAGCCCTTCCTCCACCGCCTCGCGGACGGTCTTGGTCGGGTCGAGCTGCGGCTCCTGCGGCAGGTAGCCGATGTTCAGGTTCGGCATCGGCGTGGCTTCGCCCTCGATGTCCTTGTCGACGCCCGCCATGATGCGGATCAGCGTCGACTTGCCCGAGCCGTTCAGGCCGAGCAGGCCGATTTTCGCGCCGGGGAAGAACGACAGCGAGATGTCTTTCAGGATCTGGCGCTTGGGCGGCACGATCTTGCCGACCCGGTTCATCGTGAATACGTATTGGGCCATCTGCGTCAGTGGAACTCGTCAAGGTTGGGGCCGTCGCCGCGCCGCGCGCGGCGGCGAGGGGCGACGGAGGGTCCGGTGCGGACCGGAGCGCTGCCGTGACTGGACGGCGGCGCGGCCGCGAGCGAGGCGCGGCGAGACCGCGTATTGTACTGCGCGCGGCGGGCCGGCCGCGAGCGTCGGCGGGTGCTTACCGGTGCGGGCGGTGTGCCGCCGCAATGGTGAACGGCCGGGCGCGATCGGCCGTGACAGCGCTCGGGCCTGCCGTCCGCCCCGTGGCGGCAACCGTCCCGCTTCGCGACGATGCCGGCGGCAGCACGCGGGTGCGGCTATCTCGATCCGAAGGCGGCCAGCGCGACCCGCGCCATGCCGCGCGCGCCGGTCCGGCTGTCGCGCGCCGGTCCCGTCGCCGTGGCCGCGCCGCTGCGCCGGCACTGGCGCGAGCTCGCCGCGTTCGACGCGGGCCGCGATTGAGCGCGCCGGGCCGACGCGCCCGGGCGCATCCGCCCCACTGCATGGCGTTTGAAATATTGAGTGATACGTACGCCATGCGGGCGTTTTTTCGACAAGGCATAATCTGCGGCTGGGCGACGCATGCCCGACATCAGCAGTCCGGACGGAGGCGGCGCGGGAATGCGTGCCGGGCATCCGGAACTCGCTGTCTTGATCGATGGTTATTTGTAAGCTTGTTGCGTTTTTCATGTCACTACCAGCAATCGGCTTCACTCGCGCGGGGCGCACCGGGGCAAGCCCGTCCATGCCGCAGGATCGGGCGTGGTGAAGCTCACGCCTTCCGGCACCGTCGATCGATCGGCCTCGTCGTGCAGCAGACAACGGGGAACCGCCGCGTGAACATCCACGATTATTCGGTCACGTTTGCCTGCCACAACCAGATCGAGTACACGCGCCAGTGCATCGACAGCCTGATCGGCCACGGTATGCCGCTCGATCGCGTGGTGGTGGTCGACAATGCCTCGTCGGACAGCACGCGTGACTATCTGGCTACGCTGCCGCTCGGCGGCCGGATCTTCAATCACGACAATCTCGGCTGCGGCGCGGCCTGGAACCAGGGCATCCTGCACCGGCAGTCCGAGTGGACCGTGGTGATGAACAACGACGTGCTGGTGTCGGCGCAGTGGATCGAGAACCTGATCGGCACCGCGGTGCGCCACGGCGTGCGGGTCGCTTCGCCCGCGCTGATCGAGGGCTCGCTCGACTACGATTTCAATCGGCAGGCGCCGGTCTGGAGCCACACCATGCGCGATGCGCGGCGTGTCGGCACCTGCCACGCGGTCTGCCTGCTCGTGCATCGCAGCGTCTGGATGGAGGTCGGCTATTTCCGCGCCTCGCCGCAGCTGCTCGGCTTCGAGGACACGCTGTTCTTTCATGAACTCGCGAAGGCACGGGTGCCGTCCGAGATCGTCGGCGCGGCGTGGCTGCATCACTACGGTTCGATCACGCAGTCGGAGATGAAGCGCGAGCGCGGCCTGTCCGCGCGGCAGGGGCTCGGGATGCGCAACAACTACCAGTTGCTCGGGCAGAGCTGGCTGTCGCGCAAGCTCGACAAGCTCGAGCGCACGCGGCGCGGCCGCGCGTGGCGCGCCAGCGAACTCGCCGACTACGGCATGACGCTGCACGGCGTGCGCCGGCACCACGATTTCGAATGGAACTGAGCGCCCGGCGTGCCGGGCTCCGCTTTCCCCTTTCCTGTTTCCGCCACGGTCCTGCTCGATGACTTCGACGCGCCGCCCGAAGATTTACGATTGCTTCTGCTATTTCAACGAGGACATGCTGCTCGAGCTGCGGCTCGAGATCCTGTGGGATCACGTCGATTACTTCGTGATCGCGGAATCGCGCTACACGCAGGTCGGTGACGAGAAGCCGCTGAACTTCGACATGGAACGCTTCGCGCGCTTTCGCAGCAAGATCCGCTATCTCGCGATCGATCACCTGCCGCCGGGCGCGCCCGATCCGTGGAAGAACGAGAACTACCAGCGCAGCTACCTGTTCAACGGGCTGCACGACGCCGAGCCCGACGACCTGATCGTGGTGTCCGACCTCGACGAGATTCCGCGGCCCGAATGCCTGCGCCGCTTCGATGCGCGGCGCTACCTGCGCGCGGACCTGCATCAGTATTGCTACGCCTACTTCCTGAACAACCGGCTGATGGACGGCGACGGTTTCGCCGACTGGACCGGCACGCGCGTGACCACCTACCGGCATCTGACGACGTTCTTCGGCAACGTCAACGCGGTGCGTTCGTACAAGTCGGCGGGGCTGCTGCGTTCGCTCAGGCGCGCGTGGTTCCGGCGCTTCCGGGTCCAGCAGGTCCGCCATGCCGGCTGGCATTTCTCGTGGGTCACGAGCCCGGCGGCGATGATCGTCAAGATGCGCAGCGTGGCCGACCAGAAGTTCATGAGCGACGCGTTTCAGGATCTCGACTTCATCGAGGCGCGGATCCGTTCCGGCCGCGACGTGCTCGACCGGCCGCTGCGCTACGTGCCGCAGCCGGTCGAGGCGCCCCAGTTCCCGAGCGAGATCGTCGCGGCGCGCGAGCGCCTGGCGCGCTGGCTGATCGAGCCGGCCGATTCTGCCGCGTCGGTGCCGGCCGCTGCGGGCGGGCAGCCCTGATGCCGGACGCGGATCAGGTCGCGCCCGGCGCCGGGCCGCGCCGACGGCTTGGCCGGCTGGCCGCCGTCGCGCTCGGGCGGCCCGATGCCGGCGGCTTCGAGCTGTGCCTCGCCGCGCTGCTGTTCATGGCCGTGGCGGGTTACCTGTCGCTGCGCGGCGCGACCAATGCCTGCCTGATGCTGCTTGCGCTGCTGTCGCTGGCCGGCCTGCGCGGCGCGTGGCGCGACGCCGGCCGCCGCGGCACACGGCGCGCGCTGCTGCTCGCCGCCGCCGCGCTCACCGCGCCGATCGTGTCCGTGGCGATCGGCCAGGCGCTGCGCGGCGAGTGGCTCGCGAAGGCCTTCGACGCGCCGTCGCGGCTGCTGCTCGCGATCCCGGTGATGCTGGCGTTTCATCATCGGCGCATCGATGCGGTGCGGATTCTCGGCTTCGCCGCGCCGCTCGCGCTGATCGAACTGGTGGTGCAGGTGCGCCTCGATCCGCGCGCGCTGGTGGCGTGGCAGGGACGCTACGCGACCTATTTCGTCGATACCGACATGTTCGGCGTCTACACGCTGCTGCTCGCGGCGTTCGCCTTGTTCGCGCTGAAGCGGGGGAGTTCGGCCGGTTCGGCGGGGGCGGGCGCGGCGCGGCCGGGCTGGATGCTGCCCCCGACGGTGTCCCGCGTTCTGGTGGTGTCCGGCGTGTGCGCGGGCGCCTATCTGGTGGTGGCCTCGCAGACGCGCACCGCCTACCTGCTGGTGCCGGTCGCGGCGCTGCTCTGGCTCTGGCTGCGGCGGCCGGCGCTCGATGCCCGCACGGCGGTGTGCGTGCTGCTGGCGCTGGTGGCCGGCGTGGCCGCGTTCAGCGGCGCGACGGATCGGCTCGTCAGCATTTATGCCGACGTCTCGACCTGGGCCGATGCGTCGAATCCCGATACCTCGGGCGGCTTTCGGCTGACGATGTGGCGCATCGCCTGGGCGCTGTTCCTGCATCGTCCGTGGCAGGGCTACGGCGACACCGGCTTTCGCGCGCTGCTCGACGCGCCGTGGATCACCTCGTTCGCGAGCGAGCGCGCGCGGCAGATGATCCACGCGGGACCGCACAACGAGCTGCTCGCGAACCTGCTGCGTTCGGGCGTGGCGGGCGGCCTCGCGGTGGCGACGCTGTTCGCCGTGCCGCTCGGCCTGTTTTGGCGGGCGCGCCGGCTCGATGCCGATGCCGCCGCGCGGCGGGCGGCCGACACCGGGATCGCGTTCATGATCTGCCTGATGCTGGCGTGCGTGACGTTCGAGATGTTCACGCTGAAGTACACGGCGAGCTTCAATGCGCTCGTGATCGCGACGCTCGTCGCGCAGGCGCTGGGTGTGGGGGGTGGCAGCCGCGAGCGCGGCGCCGGGGAGAGCGGCGGGGCCTGACCGGGCCGCCGGTCGGACGCGATCGGGCCGCCGCCCCGGCCGGATCGATCGGATCGGCCGGGGCGGGAAAGAGGTCAGACGTTGAACAGGAAGTTCATCACGTCGCCGTCGTGGACCACGTATTCCTTGCCTTCGGCGCGCATCTTGCCCGCTTCCTTCGCGCCCTGCTCACCCTTGTAGGTGATGTAGTCGTCGTAGCCGATCGTCTGCGCGCGGATGAAGCCGCGCTCGAAATCGGTGTGGATCACGCCCGCGGCCTGCGGAGCCGTGTCGCCGATGTGGATCGTCCAGGCACGCACTTCCTTCACGCCGGCCGTGAAGTAGGTCTGCAGGCCGAGCAGCTTGAAGCCGGCGCGGATCACGCGGTCCAGGCCCGGCTCGTCCATGCCCATGTCGGCGAGGAACGCGTCCTTGTCGGCGTCGTCGAGATCGGCGATTTCCGCCTCGATCGCGGCGCACACGGCCACCACCGGCGACTTCTCGGCCTCGGCGTAGTTGCGCACGGCGTCGAGGTGCGGGTTGTTCTCGAAGCCGTCGTCCTTGACGTTGGCCACGTACATGGCCGGCTTCGCGGTGATCAGGCAGAACGGCTTGAGGATCGCGTGCTCGTCGTCGGACAGGTCGAGGCCGCGTACCGCCTTGCCCTGGTCGAGGTGAGCGCGGACCTTCTCGAGCGCCGCGGCGAGCTTGACCGCTTCCTTGTCGTTGCCTGACTTGGCGGCCTTCGAATAGCGCGAGAGCGCCTTTTCCACGGTGGCCAGGTCGGCCAGCGCGAGTTCGGTGTTGATCACCTCGATGTCGTCGAGCGGGCTCACGCGGCCAGCCACGTGGATCACGTTCTCGTCCTCGAAGCAGCGCACCACGTGCGTGATCGCATCGGTCTCGCGGATGTTGGCGAGGAACTGGTTGCCGAGCCCTTCACCCTTGCTCGCGCCCGCCACGAGGCCGGCGATGTCGACGAACTCGACCACGGCCGGCACGATCCGCTCCGGCTTCACGATCGCGGAGATCGCCTTCAGGCGCGCGTCCGGCACCTCGACGATGCCGACGTTCGGCTCGATGGTGCAGAACGGATAGTTCTCGGCGGCGATGCCGGCCTTGGTCAGCGCGTTGAACAGGGTGGACTTGCCGACGTTGGGCAAGCCGACGATGCCGCATTTGAGACTCATGGAAAACCTTTCTGGATCAGATGTTGTGCCGGTTCGCGCGACGCCGGGCGCCGCTCGCGCCGCCATGGCGCGGCGCGGATGGCGCCGGGCGGGGCGGCCGGCGGCGCGAGGCGGCGCGGCGGTGGCCGGCGCTTGCGCGGCAGGGCTGCCCGCGAAAACGGCAATTGTATCGCGTTCGGGTGGCGGGATTTCGGGGCGGCAGCGCGAATCGGCGCCGGGGCGGGCGCGGGAGCGCCGCTTGGCAGTTGGCGCACCGGGGCGGCGAGGCGCGGACGTCTACATGGTCCGGCATGGCCGCGCGCAGCCACGGGCAGCGAAGCAGGCGCGCGCGGCGAGCGTCGGGCGAGCGTCGAAATCGAGGGGAAGCGGGGAGCGAAGCTTTCTGGCGACGCGAGCCAGCGCAGCCAACCGAAGCGGGTCGCAACGGCGATTCGCCGACGCGACCAGATCAATCGGCACGATCGAAGCGGCCGACGCGATCGAAGCAGCCAGACCGACGACAGCCCGGGCCGCCATCGGCGCTCCGCCGCGAGTTCAGTCGGCGATGCGCCGGTCGGCCAGCGCCGCGCGGCAGTCGTCGAGCACGAGCGTGACGAGCCGAGACTGGCGGTCGAGGTCGTCGCTGTCGATGATTTCCTCGACGGCGTCGCGCGCCCAGGCCGCGTCGACGAAGCTCGCGTGCTTCCTCGCGATGTCGAGCGCCACGGCGGCCAGTTTCGCGACGCACAGCCAGTCGGCTTCGCGCAGGTGGCGATCGAGCCACTTGTGCGCCGCCTGCACCTGGAACGGTGCCGAGGGCCAGGATTCGTTCAGATAGAACGCGCCGAGATTCCCGATCGTGAGCCAGCACAGCAGCTCGACGCGGTCATGTTGGGTGAGGTTGTGGTGTACGTCGCTCATGGCCATGCTCGAGATGGGGTTGAGAGTCGCTTTCCGTCACCGGTGAAACTCGGAGCCGACGAATCAACAATAGCACGCCATGAACGCTTTCACGCAAGCCGGGACTCGCCCGAACTCGCGTGAACCCGCATCAGTAACGATAGTAGTCGTGGTGATGGTAGCCGCCGCCGTCCGGCACGACGATGCAGCCGCCAAGCGTGCTGCCGAGCACGAGGGCGAGGGTGGCGAGCAGTGCGATCCGTTTCAGCTTCATGGTGAATCTCCGTTTGGGTCGTTGATGGAGCCGACTGTAGCGGCGCACCGGATGACAAGCCGTATGCGTTTGTAAGGAAACGTGTGGGGTGTAATGCGGCGCCCCGGTCTGGTCGCCGCGCGGCGCGACGGCGGTTACGGATGAAATGGTTCCGGATCGAATGGGGCGCCCCGCGAGGCGAGCCGAGGGCCGCCGAACGGGGCGTCGGCGCCGATGCTGGCCGGCCGGGGACGGTGAGCATCGGGTTTGTCCGTGTCGGATGGCCGCGACAGCATGCATGAGCGGAGCGCCTCGATTCGGCGACAAACGCGACGGCCGGACGATAGCCGCGCGATGCTTGATCAGCCACCCGGCCGGCGACCCGATGGACTGCGTTTGCGCTGATCTTCCGCAAATCCGGGCCGCCGGCCGTATGCGGCGGCGCAGCTATAATGCGCGCCATGACAGCCCATACCCAGACCTTCGACGTCGCCGTGGTCGGCGGCGGCCTTGTCGGCAAGACCGCCGCGCTCTCGATGACGCAGGCGGGCCTCCGGACGGCGCTGCTCGCGCAGCCGGCCGCCCCGCGTCCGGCCGGCCTGACGTTCGACGCGCGCGTCTACGCGCTGTCCGCGAGTTCGCAGGCCCTGCTCGAGCGGCTGCGCGTCTGGCAGGCGCTCGAGCACGAGCGGCTCGCGCCCGTCTACGACATGCGCGTGTACGGCGACGCGCAGGCCGAGCTGCATTTCTCGGCGTTCCAGGCGGCGGTCGCGCAGCTCGCGTGGATCGGCGAGTCGTCGCTGGTCGAGCGCGGGCTCGACGCGGCGCTGCGCTTCCAGCCGAACCTGACCTGGCTCGACACGCGCGCGCAGGGGCTCGACGTGAAACCCGACGCCGCGCTGCTCACGCTCGCCGACGGCGGCGTGCTCTCGGCCGATCTGGTGGTCGGCGCCGACGGCGCGCACTCGTGGGTGCGCTCGCAGATCGGCTCGCGCGTAGAGCGGCGCGACTACCGGCAGACCGGCGTGGTCGCCAACTTCAAGGCGTCCGAGCCGCACCGCGAGACGGCCTGGCAGTGGTTCCGCGACGGCGAGATCGTCGCGCTGCTGCCGCTGCCCGACGGCCACGTCTCGCTGGTCTGGTCGGCGCACACGGCCCATGCCGACCAGCTGCTCGCACTCGATCCGGCTCGGCTCGCGGCCGAGGTCGAGCGCGTCAGCCACCGCCAGCTCGGCACGCTCGACTGCGTGACGCCCGCGCAGGGGTTCCCGCTCGCGCTGCAGACGGTGGACCGCCTGGTCGCGCCGCGCGTCGCGCTGGTCGGCGACGCGGCGCACCTGATTCACCCGCTGGCCGGCCAGGGCATGAACCTCGGGCTGCGCGACGTGGCCGCGCTGGCCGACGCGATCGCCTCGCGCGAGGCGTTCCGCGATCTGGGCGATCTGGTGCTGCTGCGCCGCTACGAGCGCGCGCGGCGCGAGGACATCCGGGCGCTGATGATCGCCACCGACGGCCTGCAGCGGCTGTTCGCGCTGCCCGGCACGCTCGCGCGCGCGGTGCGCAACACCGGCATGGCGCTGGTCGGCGCGCAGCCGCTCGTCAAGCGCTGGCTGGTCGCGACGGCGCTCGGCTGAGGCCGGGCCGATGTGTCCCCGGCTCTCGCGCGGGCGTCCGGGGCACGCGCGGGGCGCCCGCCGCCGGCGCGGCGCCGCGAGTGCCGGCCAGTGCGCGCGATCCCGTCCGTCGCGCGAATATCGTCCCTATTTTGATATGAACCAACCGGGCCCAGGCCGATCGGACAGGCTCCGGCCGCCGTCGTACACTAACGGTCGTGCCTCGACTGCCCTCCCAAGGAACCGCTGAATGAAAACGATTGTCCGTATCGCCGCGCTGGTGCTGGCGACCGCCGCCGCCACGCTGGGCTGTACCGCGCAGGCCGACCAGACCACCGACAAGCTGAAGGCGACGTTGCAGGCGCGCCTCGGCGACGCGACGGTGAAGGGCATCGCGAAGTCGCCGATTCCGGGCCTCTACGAAGTCAATCTCGGCTCGCAGATCGTCTACAGCGACGCGGCCGGCGACTACGTCCTGCTTGGCGAACTGGTCGACACCAAGTCGCGCAAGAACCTGACCGAAGCGCGCATGGCCGAGATCAACAAGGTCGATTTCGCGAGCCTGCCGCTCGGCAACGCGATCAAGGTCGTGAAGGGCAACGGCGCGCGCAAGATCGCGGTGTTCTCCGATCCGAACTGCCCGTACTGCAAGCGCTTCGAGTCGACGCTGCAGTCGATGGACAACGTGACCGTCTACACCTTCCTGTACCCGGTGCTGACGCCCGACTCGACGGTCAAGTCGAAGGCGATCTGGTGCGCGTCGGACCGCGCCAAGAGCTGGGAGAACTGGATGGTCAACCATCAGGCGCCGACCGGGGCCGGCAATTGCGACACCACGGCGCTCGACAAGAACCTCGCGCTCGGCCGCGGCCTGAACGTGACGGGCACGCCGACCATCATCCTCGCCGACGGTACGCGCCTGCCCGGCGCCGTGTCCGCCGACGAACTGAACAATGCGCTCGCTTCGGTGAAGTGACGCGCGCGGTCCGCGCCGCGCTCCCGCCCCCATCGCGCAAAGAGGCGCCGGCATCCCGCAGGCGCCTCTTTGCTTTTCGAACCGCTCTATCCGAACCGCTTCTTGCCGATGTCATCGATGACCCCGATACGCTATTCGATCGTCCCGAAGGATCCCGCCGCCCACCTGTTCGAGGTCACGCTGACGGTGGCCGAACCCGCCGCGGACGGCCAGCGCTTCATGCTGCCGGTGTGGATTCCCGGCAGCTACATGGTGCGCGAGTTCGCGCGCAACATCGTCACGCTGCGCGCGTTCAACGCGGCGGGCCGCAAGGTGCGCATCGCGAAGACCGACAAGCACTGCTGGCAGGCCGCGCCGGTGGTCGGGCCGCTGACGCTGCGCTACGAGGTGTACGCGTGGGACCTGTCGGTGCGCGCCGCGCATCTCGACGACACGGGCGGCTTCTTCAACGGCACCAGCGTGTTCCTCGCCGTCGAGGGCCAGGAAGCGGCGCCGTGCGTGGTCGCGATCGAGCGGCCGGCCGGCGACGGCGCGCGCCGCTGGCGCGTGGCCACCGCGCTGCGCGAGGCGCGCGGCACGAAGCGGTTCGGCTTCGGCGACTACCTGGCCGACGACTACGACGAACTCGTCGACCATCCCGTCACGCTCGGCGAGTTCGCGCTGGCGAGCTTCGAGGCGCACGGCGTGCCGCACGACGTGGTGATCGCGGGGCGCGTGGCGCGGCTCGACATCGAGCGGCTCGCGGCGGACCTCAAGCGCGTCTGCGAGGCGCAGATCGCGCTGTTCGAGCCGCGCACGAAAAAGGCGCCGATGGCGCGCTACGTGTTCATGACGCAGGCCGTCACCGACGGCTACGGCGGCCTCGAGCACCGCGCCTCGACGGCGCTGGTCTGCAACCGCGGCGACCTGCCGGTGAAGGGCCGTCCCGAGACGACCGACGGCTATCGCACCTATCTCGGCCTCTGCAGCCACGAATACTTCCACACCTGGAACGTCAAGCGGATCAAGCCGGCCGCGTTCGTACCCTACGATCTGCGCCAGGAAAGCTACACCTCGCTGCTGTGGCTGTTCGAGGGCTTCACGTCCTACTACGACGACCTGATGCTGGTGCGCAGCGGCCTGATGAGCCGCGACGAGTATTTCGCCTCGCTCGGGCGCACCATCGGCGGCGTGCTGCGCGGCACCGGGCGCCTGAAGCAGAGCGTCGCCGAAAGCTCGTTCGATACCTGGGTCAAGTATTACCGCCAGGACGAGAACGCCTCGAACGCGATCGTCAGCTATTACACGAAGGGCTCGCTCGTCGCGCTCGCGTTCGACCTGGCGATTCGCGGCGCCACGCGCAACCGCAAGTCGCTCGACGACGTGATGCGCCTGCTGTGGACGCGTTACGGCCGCGATTTCTATCAAGGCCAGCCGCGCGGCGTCGGCGAGGACGAGGTGGCCGCGCTGATCGCCGAGGCCACCGGCGTGGAGCTGGGCCGGCTGTTCGACGACGCGGTGTCCGGCACGCGCGACCTGCCGCTCGCGGCGCTGTTCGAGCCGTTCGGCGTGACGCTCTCGCCCGAGACGGGGCCGAATCCGAAGCCGTCGCTCGGGGCGCGCGTGCGCGGCGGCGCGGACACCACGCTGGCGGCGGTCTACGAGGGTGGCGCGGCGCACCGCGCGGGCCTGTCGGCCGGCGACGTGCTGATCGCGATCGACGGCCTGCGCGTGACCGGCGCGAACCTCGACGCGCTGCTGGCGCGCTACCAGCCCGGCGAGCGCGTGCAGGCCCACGCGTTCCGCCACGACGAGCTGCGCGTGACGACGCTGAAGCTCGACGCGCCGGACGTGCTGCGCTACCGGCTCGCGGCCGACACCCGGGCCACCGCGCGGCGCAGCTGGCAGGACGGCTGGCTCGGCGTCTAGCACGAACGAAATCGTTACAACGGCGCGGATTGTCTCAGCGTTGCAACAATCCGTCGCCGAACGCCCGCTTTTTCATGTCCGGGCGCATCCGCACAATGGCTCCACTCGCGCTTCACCGGAAGCGCAAACCCAACGGAGTTCCGACATGACGACCATTCTGCAGATCAATTCCGCCGCCCGCTCGCAGGGCGCCCGCTCGACGCAACTCGCCGACGAGCTGACCGCGAAGCTGGAAAAGAGCAACCCCGGCTCGAAGGTGGTGGTGCGCAACCTGCTGTCCAACGCGCAGCCGCACCTCGACGACGCCGTGCTCGGCGCGTTCTTCACGCCGGCCGAGCAGCGCAGCGCGGAGCAGAACGCGATCGTCGCCAAGAGCGACGAGCTGGTCGAGGAACTGAAGGCCGCGGACGTGATCGTGATCGCGGCGCCGCTCTACAACTTCGGCATCTCCTCGCACCTGAAGACCTACTTCGACTGGATCGCCCGCGCCGGCGTCACGTTCCGCTACACCGCGAACGGCCCGGAAGGCCTGATCACCGGCAAGAAGGTCTATGTCGTCTCGGCCCGCGGCGGCAAGTACCTGGGCACGCCGAACGATACGCAAACGCCGTATCTGAAGACGTTCCTCGGCTTCATCGGCCTGACCGACGTGTCGTTCATCTACGCCGAAGGCCTGAACATGGGGCCGGACTCGGAAGCGGCCGCGCTGGCGGCGGCTCGCGAGGCGATCGCCGCGGCCTGAGGGCCCGGGTCGGCCGTGCCGCGCCATGATTGACGGCGCGGCGCGCGGCACGATTCCCGATGCAAAAGCAGCCCGACCGGCCCTGGCCGATCGGGCTGTTCGTTTGGGGCGTGCATTTGAGCGGCGCGGTTACCGTGCCGCCGAGGACGGCGCGGGCCGCGCGCGCGGCGCCTCAGGCCAGCACCACCGCCTCGTCGGGCAGGCGCCAGTCGATCGGCGTCCGACCATGCTCGCTCAGGTACGCGTTGGCGAGCGCGAAGTGCCGGTTGCCGAGAAAGCCGCGGTGCGCGGACAGCGGCGACGGATGCGGCGATTCGAGCATGCAATGCACGCCGGCGTCGAACAGCGCGCGCTTGGCCTGCGCATGCGCGCCCCACAGCATGAATACCAGCCCCCGATGGCGTCGCGCGAGCTCACGGATCAGCGTGTCGGTGCAGGGCTCCCAGCCGCGCTTCGCATGGCTTGCCGCCGCGCCTCGCTCGACAGTCAGCACGGTGTTGAGCAGCAGCACGCCCTGGCGCGCCCACGCATCGAGGCAGCCGTGCCGCGGCGTGTCGTGGCCGAAATTGGCGGTGATTTCCTTGAAGATGTTGCGCAGCGACGGCGGCGGGCGCACCGCGGGCGGCACCGAGAACGCGAGGCCATGCGCCTGCGGCGTGCCGCGATCGTCGCCGTGATAGGGATCCTGGCCGAGGATCACGACCTTCACGTCGTCGGGCGCGGTCAGGCGCAGCGCGCGGAACACGTCGGCCGGATAGATCGTCTTGCCGGCGGCGCGCTCGGCGTCGACGAAACGGCACAGCGGCGCGTAGGCGTCGCTCGCGACGAACGGCGCCAGCAACTCGCGCCATGCCTCTGGCAGCGCGTGGAACTGCGCGGCGAGCGGCAGCGGCGGCACCGGCCCGGCGCCGGCGTGCAGCGCGATCTCGTCGGCGGCGGGGGGCGCCACCGGTGCCGCCGGCGCGGTCGGGGCCTCGAACAGCGACGCCTGCGCCGCCGGCGTCTTGTGGGAAGAGGAACGGGTGGCCATGCGCGGCGCGGGCCTCAGGCAGCGCGCAGCTGGTAGCCGCGCTGCGCCTTGCTGCGATCCTCGGGGGCGAGGCCCGGCAGCGCGCGGCCGAGTTCCGCCGCGAGCGCGTGCAGCACCGCCGCGTCGCCGTCGATCAATTCCAGCTCGATTTCGCGGATCGGCGCGCGGCGTGTGTCGCCGCCGGCCTCCGCGACGATCTCGCCGAGATCGAGCGCGGCCTCGACCGTGGTGCCGTCGCGCTCGATGCGCCACAGCGTGCGCGCGAAGTCGGTACGGAACAGCGCGACAAGTTCGGACGCGGCCGCGCGCAGTGCCTCGGCCGCCTCCGGCACGTCGCAGGCGGCGAGCAGCGCGTCGATCTCGAGCGCGTCGCCGGCCACCGGCAGCTCCCACTCGTGGCGCGTATGCAGGCCCGCTTCGGCCGTGCCGACCGTCTTGAAGGTCTGCAGCCAGCCCTGCGGCGCGCGCCGCACGCGCACCGCGCTCTTGGCGTGCGCCAGCGCGAGCCCGGGCGTGTCGTAGTAGACGTTGACGAGCGTGATCGGCTGGCCCGCCGCGCCGGCGCAGGCGTCGAGCGCGAGGCGTGCCGCGGTTTCCGCGCCGACCGGCAGCGCGAGCTTGATTTCGGTTTCGATCGCCATGGCCGGCCTCGTCAGAAGAACATCCGCGCGAGTTCCTCGCCCGGCTGCGCGGCGCGCATGAACGCCTCGCCGACGAGGAACGTATGGACGCCCGCGCCCTTCACGCGCTCGACGTCGTCGCGCGAGAGGATGCCCGACTCGGTCACGACGACGCGCCCGGCCGGCACCATGTCCAGCATGTCGAGCGTGGTGTCGAGCGTGGTCTCGAAGGTGCGCAGGTTGCGGTTGTTGATGCCGATCAGCGGCGTCTTCAGCGTCAGCGCCTCGACCATCTCGTCGCGATCGTGGACCTCGACCAGCACCGCGAGGCCGAGCGAATGCGCATAGGCCTCGAGATCCTGCATCTGCGGCGTGTCGAGCGCCGCGGCGATCAGCAGGATCGCGTCGGCGCCCATCGCGCGCGCCTCGAGCACCTGGTAGGCGTCGACGATGAAGTCCTTGCGCAGCACCGGCAGCGCGCAGGCCTCGCGCGCCTCGCGCAGGTAGCGCGCGCCGCCCTGGAAGAACTGCTCGTCGGTCAATACGGACAGGCAGGCCGCGCCGTGTTGCGCGTAGGAGGCGGCGATCTCGGCCGGCACGAAGTGCTCGCGCAGCACGCCTTTCGAGGGGCTGGCCTTCTTCACTTCGGCGATCACGGCGCTGCGGCCGGTCGCGTGCTGCGCGCGCAGCGCGCCGACGAAATCGCGCGTGTCGGCGCCGCGCGCCTCGGCTTCGAGCCGCAGCGCCTCGAGCGGCGTGCTGCGCAGCCCGGCGGCGATTTCTTCGCGTTTGACGGCAATGATTCGATTGAGGATGTCGCTCATGGCATTCCGGCGGAGTGCGTTCCGCATGGGTTGGGCCGGCCGGACGTGCCGGCCGGCGAGTGGGCGCTCAGCGCGCGAATTGACGCGTGAAGCGTACCAGCTCGTCGACCTTGGCGCGCGCGCGGCCGCTCGCGATCGCCTCGCGCGCCGTGTCGATGCCGGCTGCGATCGACGGCGCGACGTTGGCGGCGTAGAGCGCGGTACCCGCGTTCAGCGTGACGATCTCGCGTGCCACGCCGGGCTGGTTGTCGAGCGCCTCGAGCAGCATCACGCGCGATTCCTCGGCGTTCTCCACCTTCAGCGAGCGGTTCGACACCATTTGCAGGCCGAAGTCCTCGGGATGGATCTCGTACTCGGTGACCTTGCCGTCGCGCAGCTCGCCCACCAGCGTCGCCGCGCCGAGCGACACCTCGTCCATGCCGTCCTTGCCGTACACCACCAGCACGTGTTCGGCTCCGAGCCGCTGCATCACGCGGACCTGGATGCCGACCAGATCGGGGTGGAACACGCCCATCAGCTGGTTCGGCGCGCCGGCCGGATTGGTCAGCGGGCCGAGGATGTTGAAGATCGTGCGCACGCCGAGCTCGCGGCGCACCGGCGCGATGTTCTTCATCGCCGGATGGTGGTTCGGCGCGTACATGAAGCCCATCCCGGTCGCCTCGATCGAGGCGGCCACCTGCTCGGGCGCGAGGTCGATGTTGACGCCGAGCGCGTCGAGCACGTCCGCGCTGCCCGACTTGCTCGACACGCTGCGGTTGCCGTGCTTGGCGACCTTCGCGCCGGCCGCGGCCGTCACGAACATGGTGGCCGTCGAGATGTTGAAGGTGTGCGAGCCGTCGCCGCCGGTGCCGACGATGTCGACGAAGTTCGAATTGTCGGGCACCTCGACGTGGCGCGCGAACTCGCGCATCACGGTGGCGGCCGCGGCGATCTCGCCGATCGTCTCCTTCTTCACGCGCAGGCCGGTGATGATCGCGGCGGCCATCACGGGCGACATGTCCCCGCGCATGATCATGCGCATCAGGTGCAGCATCTCGTCGTGGAAGATCTCGCGGTGCTCGATCGTGCGTTGCAGCGCTTCCTGCGCGGTGATCATCGCGCCCCCGCTCATGCCGGTTGCGCGCTGCCGGCGCGCGCCTGCTTCAGGAAGTTGTCGAGCAGCGCGTGGCCGTGCTCGGAGAGGATCGATTCGGGGTGGAACTGCACGCCCTCGATCGGCAGCGTCCGGTGGCGCACGCCCATGATCTCGCCGTCCTCGGTCCAGGCCGAGATCTCCAGGCAGTCGGGCAGCGATTCGCGCTCGATCGCGAGCGAGTGGTAGCGCGTGACGTCGAACTGCGTCGGCAGGTCGGCGAACACGCCGCGGCCGTCGGTCTCGATGCGGCTCACCTTGCCGTGCATGATCGTCTTGGCGCGGATCACGCGGCCGCCGAACGCCTCGCCGATCGCCTGATGGCCGAGGCACACGCCGAGGATCGGCTTTTTGCCCGCGAACTCGCGCAGCACCGCGAGCGTGATGCCGGCGTGCTGCGGATTGCTCGGTCCCGGCGACAGGCAGATCGCGGCCGGATCGAGCCGGGTGATCTCGTCGAGCGTGATCTCGTCGTTGCGATGGGTCCGCACGTCTTCGCCGAGTTCGCCGAAGTACTGGACCAGGTTGTAGGTAAACGAATCGTAATTGTCGATCATCAGCAGCATGATTGGACTCAGCTTAATGACTTGCTTGAATGAGTAATTCTTGCCGGGGTCACGGCGAGAAGCGGATTTCCGCCGCCATGTCGTCCGCGCGGAACGACGGGACGCGATGGCAGGGGAGCCCGAGGCGGGCAGGCAATGGAGGTCGTGGCTGGCTTAACGCCAACCGAAGAGGAGCAGAACGGAGGGGAAGCGGCTGCTGTGTCGCATGGTGGCAGTCATTCTAGCAGGAATCCCGTGACATTCCGTGCCCGAAACCCGCATCGGCGGCGCGCGGCGCGTCCGGCGCCGGCGCGAGGGTTCGCGCGGCGGCGCAAGCTGCTAGACTCGCTTGCCGGCGCCGGTCGAGGCGGGCCGGCCCGTTCACCAACACCCGCGCAAGAACCTGCGTCGACGGAAAACAGCCCATGAACGCGTCCCTCCCGGTCGGGATCGGCCTGCGCAGCGCCCACCATCGCGCCATGCTCGATACGCGGCCCGCGGTCGACTGGCTGGAAGTGCATACCGAAAACTACCTGGCCGACGGCGGATGGGACCTGCACGTGCTGCGCACGCTGCGTGCCGACTACCCGGTCGCGCTGCACGGCGTGGGGCTCGGCATCGGTTCGGCGCACGGCTTCTCGGCGGCCCATCTCGAACGCGTCGCCGCGCTCGCGGAGCGCATCGAGCCGCTGTTCGTGTCGGAGCACCTGTGCTGGGGCGCGACCTCCCACGCGGTCCTCAACGAACTGCTGCCGCTGCCGCTCAACGCCGCCACGCTCGCGCTGCTCTGCGAGCGCGTCGAGCGCGTGCAGGAACGGCTCGCGCGGCCGATCCTGATCGAGAATGTATCCACCTACCTGCGCTTTCACGGCGACACGTTCGGCGAGACCGCGTTTCTGGCCGAACTGGCCCGGCGCACCGGCTGCCGCGTGCTGCTCGACCTCAACAATCTCTACGTGAATCAGGTCAACCACGGCGAGGACGCCGCCCGCGCGCTCGAGGCGCTCGCGCCCGGGATGGTCGGCGAGCTGCATCTGGCCGGCCACGAGGCGGATGCGGAACTGCTGGTCGACACGCACGGCGCGCCGGTCGCCGAACCGGTCTGGCAGCTCCTTGCGCAGGCGCTGCGCCGGTTCGGGCCGGTGCCGACGCTGATCGAGCGGGACACCAATCTGCCGCCGCTCGACGTGCTGCTGGACGAGGTGCGCGAGGCGCGCCGGATCGGCGGGGAGATCCGCGTTGACGCGTGACCAGCTCGCGCTTCTGCAGGCCGAGTTCGGCGCGCAGCTGGCGCGGCGCGACGCGGCGCTCGAGGCGCTGGCGCCGTGGCTCGACGACGATGCCGCCACGCGGCGGCGCTTCGCGCGCTATCAGGCCTCGCTGCGCCACGGCCATGCGCGCTCGCTGCAGCTCGTCTATCCGGTCCTGCACGCGCTGGTGGGCGAGGCGTTCTTCCGGACCCTCGCGCATGCCTACGGCGACGCCCATCCGTCGCGCGACGGCGACCTGAGCCGGTTCGGCGCCGAACTCGCGCGGTTCGTGGCGGGCCTGCCGGCCGCGGCCGGGTACCCGTATTTCGCCGACGTCGCGCGGCTCGAATGGTCGCTGCACGCGGCGAACCGGGCGGCCGACGTGCCGCCGCTGCGTGCGGCCGAGCTTGCCGCGGCCGGCGTCGACGCGGCGCAGGACTGGCCGCTGGCGCTGCATCCGGCGGCGGCGCTGCATGCCTCGCCATGGCGCGTGGCGGCGATCTGGCTCGCGCATCAACGGCCGGACGGCCCGGCGCTGCCGGCCTCGATCGACGGGCCGGGCCGCGCGCTCGTCTACCGCGATGGCTGGACCCCGGCGGTGCGCGAGCTGGAGGCGCCGGAATGGGCCGCGCTGGGCGCGCTCGCGCGCGGCGCGACGCTTGGCGAGGCGCTGGCCGCCGGCCTCGCGTCGGCGCCCGACATGGCAGAGGAGGCGGCCATGACGGACCCGTCCGGCGAACCGCTGCCATCGCCGTCGCCGCCGTTCGATCCGGCGACAGCCCTGCGGCGCTGGCTCGCCGACGGCCTGCTGACGCGCCCGGCGCGGCCGTAACGCCATGCCTGCCGGCGCCGGGCGTCGTTCTCAGTTCGAGATGCTAGCGGTGACGAAACAGCAGCTTTCGCGTTTCGCCTGCAACGTATAGTCGGCCGTTTGCCTCCCGGGAATCCGACCCATGAACGACACCATCAGCCTCAGTGGCCGCGTCCTCTATCTGTCCGACGATCCCGCCGTGATGAAGGCGCAGCTCGCCGGCGCGAACCTGACGCGCGAGCAGGCCGGCCCGCTGCGCGACAACGTCTCGACCGACGAGATCACGCCGGTCACCGTGATGCTCTGCTACGACGAGCGGCTCGGCCGCTACCCGTATGTCGGCTTTCGCTCGGGCGGCGAGCTGCCGGTCAAGGAGCACGACATCCTGCGCGGCGGCTTCCAGGTCTGCGTGGCCGGCAAGCGCTACGGCAAGGGCTCGTCGCGCGAGTCGAGCCCGCTCGCCGAACTGTCGGCCGGCATCCGGCTGGTGGTGGCCGAGAGCTTCGAGCGCATCTACCAGCAGAATTGCGACAACATCGGCCTGCTGACCACCACCGATTTCTCCGTGCTCGACCGCCTGATGGCCGGCGAGACGATCCACATCGAGGAATTCCTGCGCGGGCGCGACGCGCTCACGCAGGACGTGATCCGCAGCGGCGGCCTGCTGGCCTACAGCAAGTCGCTGACGTGGCCGACGCCGGGCAGCCGCGCGCGCGCCGACGCGGCCGTGCCGAAAACGCTGGTCGAGAAGATCATCGAGCGCCACCTGCATCCCGGCACCGGCGACGCGGTGCGCGGCGACGGCGTGTTCCTCGCGGCCGACTGGCGCTTCAGCCACGACTACTTCACCGGCATGAGCGCGCACCTGATGCACCGCGCGTTCGGCAAGCCGGCGCCGCTGTTCGAGCCAGACACGATCGTCGCGTTCCAGGACCATCTGGTGCTGGCCGGGCAGAGCATTCCGCACGTGCGCGACGGCCTGTTGCCCGGCGTGGCGAACCTGCAGGACGCGCACGTGAAGTTCGCGCGCGACTACCCGGTGCGCACGCACGGCGAGCTGGGAGACCGCCCCGGCTCCGAGGGCATCTGCCACGCGCTGATGGCCGAGCGCTACGCGTTGCCGGGGCAGGTGGTGGTGGGCACCGATTCGCATACGGCGCATTCCGGCGCGCTCGGCTGCCTCGCGTTCGGCGCCGGCGCGACCGAGATCGCCAACAGCTGGGTGACGGGCTACGTGCGCTGCAAGATTCCCGAGACGCTGCGCGTCGAGATCGACGGCGAGCTGCGCCCGGGCGTGACCGCCAAGGACGTGGTGCTGCAGTTGCTGAAGACCGACACCGTCCGCGCCGGCGGCGCGATCGGCCTGGTGTTCGAGTACGGCGGGCCGGCGGTGCGCGCGATGTCGATCGACGAGCGCGCCACGCTGACCAACATGGTGGCCGAACTCGGCGGCTTCACCGGCATCGTCGAGCCCGATGCGCGCACCGTGGCGTTCCTGAAGGAGCGGCGCGGCATCGACTTCGCGCTCGAGGCGTGGATGCACAGCGACGCCGACGCGGCCTACCGGCACGTGATCCGTCTCGACGGCGCGGCCATCGAGCCGATGCTCGCGCGGCCCGGCGACCCCGGCAACGGCGTGGCGGTGGCCGCGCTCGACGACGCCGTGCGGATCGACATCGCCTATGGCGGCTCCTGCACGGCCGGCAAGCGCGAGGATTTCGACTTCTATCACGAGGTGCTGCGCTGGGGCGCGGAGCAGGGCTTGAGCGTGCCGTCGGGCACCCGATTGTTCCTGCAGTTCGGCACGCTCGACGTGCGCAGCTACTGCGAGTCGCGCGGTTACCTGGACGTGTTCGAGCGCGTCGGCGCGACGCTGGTGATGCCGGGCTGCGGGGCCTGCGCGAACTGCGGCCCGGGGCAGTCGGCGTCGGCCGGCGACGTGACGATCAGCGCGATCAACCGCAATTTCCCGGGCCGCTCGGGGCCGGGCGCGGTCTGGCTCGCGAGCCCCTACACGGTGGCGGCCAGCGCGCTGGCCGGCCGGATCGCGACTTTCGAGCAGCTGCAGGCGATGCACACCGCTTGAGCGCGGCGGGGCGGCGGCGGGGGACCGCCCGCGCCGCGCCGCTTGCGGGCGGCGTCAGGCGGTGGTGGACGAGCCGTTCGAGCGGCGCGCCGGCGCGCCGCCCAGCACCGCGTTGCTGACCGCGCTGGCGAGCAGCAGCACGCAGGTCATCAGGAACACGTAGCGCATCCCCACGTGGCCGCCGACGAAGCCGCCCGCGACCGGCCCGAGCACCTGGCCCGAATACTGCGCCGAGGTGGAGTAGCCGAGCACGCGGCCCACCGAGCCGTCCTGCACGTTGTGGCGGATGATCGAGGTCAGGCACGGCAGCAGCCCGCCGAGCGACAGGCCCATCAGGAACCGCAGCGCGATCAGCTGCCACGCGTGCGTGACGAACGCCTGCGGAATCAGCAGCAGCCCCGACACGGCCAGGCAGGCGATCACCACCTTCATCGCGCCGATCCGGTCGGCGATCTTGCCCAGCCGCGAGGCCGAGGTGATGCTGCCCAGCGCCGCCGCCGACATCGCCAGGCCGGCGTAGAACGTCACGTTGCCGACGTCGCCGAGCAGCTGCTGCATGTAGACCGTGATGATCGGCTCGATCGACATGTTGGCGAACATCAGCAGCATCGCGGTGGCGAGCATGGTCAGCACCAGCCCGCGAGTGCCCGCGCTCAACGCCGCGCCGCCGCCGGCGCCGCTCTTGCGGCGCGCCGCCATCGCCTCGCGGTCCTCGCGGATCAGCGTGGCGGTGGCGATGAAGTTGAGCAGGATGAAGCCGCTCGCGAGGAAGAACGTCATGCGGATCCCGACGTACTGCGGCAGGATCCCGCCCAGGAGCGGCCCCAGCAGGTTGCCCGCCATGATCCCCGAGGACAGCATTCCGAGCGCCCAGGCCGAGCGCTCCTTCGGCGTCTGCGCGGCGACGATCACATACGAGCCGGACGTGTAGCCGCCGGCGAGCCCGACCAGCAGGCGCAGCGCGACGAGCTGCCAGATGTTCTGCGACAGCCCGATCAGCGACATCGCCACCACCATGCCGAAGCTGGCCCGCACCAGGTTCAGCTTGCAGCCGTAGCGGTCGGCCAGCCGTCCCCAGACCGGCGCGACCAGCGCCGCCGAGAGGAAGGTCGCGCCGTAGGCGATGCCGGACCACTGCACGATGGCCGCGTGCCCGTGTACGCCGAGCTGCTCGACGTAGAGCGGCAGGAACGGCAGCAGCAGCGTCATGGCGACGATGTTGATGAACGAGCCGCAGAAACAGACGGCGAGATTGCGCTGCCACGCGGCGTTCGACACGCCGGGAACCGGGGTGGAGGTAGTCATGGGTGGTGCGGTTGGGCGCTCAGACGGTCGCGACGGGCGTTACCGGGGACGCGACCGCGCCCGTCAGCCGCAACGGCGGGGCGGTGAGCAGGAAGCGGCTTCGCGCATTGTCTCTCAACCAGCGCGCGAGCGGGGTGAGATACCAGAGTTCGCCGAGGTGGATGCCCAGCTTGAACAGGCACAGCTCGTGCAGCGGCAGCGTCGGATAGTGCGGCTCGTCGAGCTTGCCGGCCGGGTAGGCCTCGACCGCGTGGTTGTCGGCGGCGATCGCGGCGATCTGCGCCTCGTCGATCCAGCGCAGCAGCGCGTCGTCGCGCCCGTCCAGCTCGGCGCAGGCGTGCTCGAGCCGCTCGACGTCGGGGTCGCCGTTCATCTCGACCAGCATCTGCGCGAAGCCGGTGTGGAACAGCACGATGTCGCCGGGCTCGACCACGATCCGGTCGCGGTCCATCACCTGCATCAGGTCCCGATAGCCGATGCGGCGCCGCTCGCGCCCGAAATGGGCCTCCAGGTCGATCAGCACGCCGCGCCCCTGCACGCCGGTGGCCGCCATGTGCTCGATGCCGAGCGCGCGGGTCGGGGCCGGCGGCAGCACGCCGTGCGCGTCGGGCTCGCGCACCAGCGGGCCGAACATGTCGCGCTCGGCCGCATAGCCGTTGTAGAAGCAACTGCGCCGGTTGCCGTCGCCGTCGAGGTCGTAGAGGCTGCCGACCTGGGACAGCGCGTCCCATTGCGTCGAGTACTGGGTGTCGAGGGTCACGCGGTGGTCGCACAGCACGTCGGTCAGGTAGGGCGCATCGTCCTGGCGCAGCTCGTAGCCGATGTTCGATTTGTTGTTGCGCAGCACCGGCAGCAGCGTTGGCGGGCGGCGGCGCGGGTTCCACTTGCTGCCGCCGGGCAGGTCGAGCGGCAGGCTCAGGCAGAACGACTTGCCCTCGCGCACCTCGGCCGTGCCCTCGCGCACCTTCTGCGGCGTGAGCAGATTGAGCCTTCCGAGCTGGTCGTCAGCCCCGAAGTCCCCCCAGTTCGATCCTTCCGGACGCTTCTTGAATCTCGTCGACACTCGCTCGTCTCCCATCGCTCTGTTGAGGTTGCGCCGGCGCGGGCCGCCCGCGCCGGCCGGCCAGGCCGCGCTCGGTTGCTCGGTGGCTCAGTGGTTCGAGGTGGGGTCCGGTTCCGGCGGCAGCACCGCGTAGCGCTGGAAGCCCGGACGCTCGGCGATGCGCGCGTACCACTGGTTGAAGTTCGGCAGCTCCGGCTTGTTGTCGAGCTCGAACGTGTCGTAGGTCTGCGCCAGCACGCCCAGCGCGATGTCGGCGATGGTGAACTCGTCGCCCGTGATGTACTTCTTTCCCGCCAGGTATTCGTCGGCGATGCCCCAGTTCTTGATCAGGCGCGTGCTCTGGACGCGCACCGCGTTCATGTCGCGTTTTTCCGGCGCGGTGCGGATCAGCGACGTGAACAGCGGGACGATGTCCGGCCACAGCGCGCCCATCGACCAGTCGAGCCAGCGGTTCACGTCGGCGTGCAGCTTCGCGTCGTTGACCGGGTAGAACGTGGTCGGGCCGTAGGTCATCGCGAGGTAGCGCATGATCGAGTTCGATTCCCACAGCACGTAGCCGTCGTCGACCAGCGTGGGCACCAGTCCGTTGCGGTTCATCTTCAGATACTCTTCCTCGTTGGTGCGGCCATATTGGCGTCCGGCATCGATACGATCGAATTTCAGCTCCAGATCCTCCAGGCACCAGAGCACCTTCTTCACGCACAAACCGCGTTCTCGACCCCAAACAGTAAGCATGACAACCTCTCTCGGAATGAACTGCACGGAAATGGAAATGCGATGCCGGCCTAATGTGGCGTAAGTAAGCCGGCGTAAATCAGGCGGCGTAAATCGGGTCAGGATTGCTTCAGCGATTCGCGATATTCGGGAACCTGCAGGCCCGCCATTCCCCAATTGTCGACATGGATTTCATCAATCACGACGGTGGTGGATTTCGGGTTTTTGCCCAGGGTTTTCTGCAGCAATTCGGTGACGCCCGCGATCAGTTGTTTCTTTTGTTCGCGCGTGACCCCTTCGTCGGTGATTTTGATATTGACGTAAGGCATGGTTTTCTCCTGAAAGACGGAATCAATAGGACGGTTCGAGACTGGCCAGGCTTTGCGTGAAGCGCGCCATGGCGGGCGCGAGCCGCGCGCTGTCCTGCGCGAAGCAGATCCGGATGAAGCCCTCGCCGCCGGGGCCGAACGCGCCGCCGGGCGCCACCGCGATGCGCTGCTCGCGCACCAGCCGCATCGCGAATTCGCCGCTGTCGGCGAGCCCCTCGATCTGCGCGAACGCGTAGAACGCCGCCACCGGCGGCCGGTAGCGCACCCCGGGCAGGCCCGCGAACGCGGCGTCCACCACGGCGCGGCCGCGCGCGCAGTAGTCGCGGAAATGCCGGACGAAGGCCTCGTCGGCCAGCGCGGCGATGGCCGCGCGCTGGGTAAACGGCGCCACCCCCGAGTGGGTGATCTCGATCAGCTCGCCGATCTCGTCGCGCAGCCCCTCGGGCACCACCAGCCAGCCCACCCGAAAGCCCGTCATCGCCCAGGCCTTGCTGAAGCTGTTGCAGACGATCACGCGGTCCTCGGGGCCGGCGTGGTCGAGGATCGACGGCGCCGCCTCGCGGCCGTCGAACACGAGCCGCGAATAGACGTCGTCCGAGACGATCCAGACGCCGTGGCGGCGGCACATCGCCAGGATCGCGGCCAGCTCGGCGTCGCTCGCGCACCAGCCGGTGGGATTGTTCGGCGAGTTCAGGAACAGCAGCCGCGCGCCGGCGAGCGTGGCCTCGAGCGCGTCGAGGTCGAGCCGGAAGCCGTCGTCGTCGTAGCCCAGCGCGAATTCATGCACGGTGGCGCCGCGGGTGCGCGCGAGGCTGGTCGGGTTCGGCCAGGACGGCGACACCACCACCACGCGATCGCCCGCGCGCAGCAGCGCCGAGAACGCCACGGTCAGCGCGGCCATCCCCGAGGCCGTCACCGCGACGCGCGACTCGCTCACCGGGCGCTGGTGCAGGCCGGTCAGGTAGGCGGCCAGCGCCGCGCGCAGCGGCGGCAGGCCGCGAATGTCGGGATAGCGCGTCTCGCCGCGGTCGAGCGCGAGCTTCAGTGCGGCGATCGCGCCCTCGGGCGCCGCGTGGTCGCTCTCGCCGAAGCAGAGGAAATCGACATCGCCGAGCCGGAACGCCTCGCGCGCCACGCGCACCAGCGGCGAGGCCGCGCCGACCCGCACGATGTCGCCGGGCATGCCCGCCGGCGCCGCGAGCCGGCCGCCGCCCGGTGCCGCCGCGCCGGCCACGCCGGGCGCGGGATGAAGGTCCAGGTGAAGATCGATGGACATCGCGGGGCTCAGGCGACCAGTGATTCCGGGCACGCCTTCGCGTCGCGCGAGACGAGCGTGGCCTGCAGCTTGTCGAGGTAGCGCGCCGACGAGTTGAGCCGGATCAGCGCGCCGAGCGCGATCTCGCGCGCCACGCGCGGGTCGCGGTCGACCATCGGCCGGATCACGTCGTCGAACCAGGCGCGGCCGTGGACGGCGTCGATCCGGATGTGCAGGTCGTGATAGGCGATGCCGTCCTCGGGCAGGCCGAGCCGGCGCCAGCCGGCCACCAGGTCCTTGAAGCGGCGCGGCGCCAGGTACTCGGTCACGCCGAAGTAGCCGATCGCCTTGTAGTGGTGGCGCGGGCTCAGCACCAGGCAGGCGGACAGGTTGCCCGAGACGCGCGAGTCGGGCAGCAGCGTGCTCCTGACGTAGTCGGCGTCGATGCCGAGCGCGTCGAGCGTCTTGCTGAACAGGTGGGTGTGCACGCCGGCCTCGTCGCCGCAGCCCATCTCGTCGTAGTAGTTCTTCGCGATCTCCATCTTCTCGGTGCCGCTGGTGCCGACCTGCATCAGTGCGAGGATGTCGTCGAAACGCGGGTCGAGCGTGGTTTCCTGGGCGAGGAACACTTTCATGCTCTCGACGTCGGCGGCGTCGCGCAGGTATTCGCGATAGAACGCGTGGACCCCGGCTGGATGGTCGGACATGGTGCGCTTGAGCCATTCGACGAACGCGGCGCCCTCGGTGGGCATGGCCCAGAAGATGTCCTCGTCGATCTGGTTGATCTCGGCGTCGAGCATGGCCGCTTCCAGCAGGCTCGCGACGTCGGCGAACACCGGCGAGACGTCGATGTCGGCGGTGCTGACGTCGGGCACCGAGAAGCGGTAGTCGTAGACGGTGGACAGCACGCGGTGCAGGTATTCCTGGCGGCCGGCCGTGTCGCAGCGCGCGTCGAGCGCGAGGCGCCGCGAGGCGTCCACCACGCGCTGGCGCAGCGGCAGGTCGAGCACGTAGGCCGCGGTATGGCCCTGTTCACACCAGCGCGGCGCCGCCGCATTTCCCAGCGTATGTGGCTTTGCGAAATCCTCGATGAAGGACAGCAGGCAAATCGGGTCGTCAGTCATGTTACCGCGCTCCATTCTGTGATCTGGGAAAATACGTCGGATAATCGCCGGCGCTCAAAATCAAATCATTATGAGATCGGCATTCGCAGGTGATTTCAATTGCCGAATCCGCGCTTGCCCGGCGTAATGCCTTATGAATTTTTGTCACAAGTTAATTACTGGAAAAGAAAATATCCAGTCGCAATTTTTCAAGGCGGGTTTCTATCTCGCGAACGAGGCCGAAATGGCGAGGAGGCCGGTCTTTTTGTGATTGACGACTGTTGCGACGGCAATTCCGAAAATGAAGCGACGTGATACCCTGCCTCTCCATCCGGGTCGTGCCTGGCCCTTGCGGCGTAATTTCTTTTTGTCATGACGCAGCTGCTGAAAAAATTCGATCTCACGTCGTTACGCCTGTTCCTGGCGGTCTGCCAGGAACGCAGCATCGCGCGGGCCGCCGAGCGCGAATGCATCACGCCGTCGGCGGTGAGCCGGCGCATCGCGGAAATCGAGGCGCTGATCGGGCTGCCGGTGGTGGTCCGGGAGTCGCGCGGGATCTCGGTGACCGCGGTCGGCGAGACCGTGATGCGCTACGCGGAGGCGGTGATCGCGAACCTGGAGGGGATGGAGGCCGAACTATCGCGCTATGCGACGGGCGCCAAGGGCAGCGTGCGGATCGTGGCCAATCTCTCGGCGGTGGTGCAGTTCCTGCCCGAGGACATCTCCTCGTTCAAGCGCGTGTTTCCCGAGGTCGACATCGAGATCGACGAGCAGACCAGCGTCAACGTTCTGCGCAGCGTGCGCGAGGGCGACGTCGACTTCGGTATCTGCAACGCGACATCGCCAGCCGAGGGGCTCGATCTGCGCACCTATCGCAGCGACCGGCTGGTGCTGATGATCCCGGCCGGCCACCGGCTCGGCAACGCGCTGACGGTGCGGTTGGCGGACGTCGTCGGCGAGCATTTCGTCGGCCTGCGCAGCGACGCCTCGCTGATGAGGCTGCTGGCCGAACAGGCGCAGAAGCTCGACGCGAAGCTCGACGTCAAGATCCGCGTGGGCAGCCTCGACGCGCTGTGCCGGATGGTGCATGTCCGGCTCGGCGTCGCGGTGGTGCCGCAGCAGATCGGCGAGCTCTACATCAACACGCTGAACGTGAAGCTGGTGCCGATCGCGGAGGACTGGGCCGTGCGCACGCTGATGATCGCGTGCCGCAATCTCGAACATCTCGCGGCGCCGGCCGCGGCGCTGGTCAATTTCCTGACGGACAAGCGCTGAGCCGCCAGCGCTCTCGAAACGAGAAAGCTGGCATCACGACTTGGCATGCGCGGCCCGATTCACGCGCACTATCATCGTCCGACCTGGACTCGAACCGGTTGGACCATGCCGCAGACGCTCTACGACAAGCTTTGGGACGCGCACGCGATTGCCACCGAGCAGGACGGCACGACGCTGCTCTACATCGATCGCCATCTCATCAACGAAGTGTCGAGCCCGCAGGCGTTCGAGGCGATGCGGCTGGCCGGCCGCACGCCGTGGCGCAGCCGCGCGAATTTCGCGGTGGCCGATCACAACGTGCCGACCACCGATCGCAGCGGCGGCCGGATCGCCGATCCGATCTCGCGACTGCAGGTCGCGACGCTCGACGACAACGCCAAGGCCTACGGCTTCCAGTTCTTCGGCATGCTCGACCCGCGCCAGGGCATCGAGCACGTGATCGGGCCGGAGCAGGGCATCACGCTGCCGGGCATGACGCTTGTGTGCGGCGACTCGCATACCTCGACGCATGGCGCGTTTGCCTGCCTCGCGCACGGCATCGGCACCTCCGAAGTCGAGCACGTGCTGATCACGCAGACGCTGCTGACGAAAAAAATGAAGTCGATGCTGGTCAAGGTCGACGGCGAGCTGCCCGCGGGCTCCACGCCGAAGGACGTGATCCTCGCCGTGATCGGCCGGATCGGCACGGCGGGCGGCACCGGCTACGCGATCGAATACGCGGGCTCGACGATCCGCGCGATGTCGATGGAGGGCCGCATGACGATCTGCAACATGACCATCGAGGCCGGCGCGCGCGCCGGCATGGTGGCGTTCGACGACACCACGCTCGACTACGTGCGCGGCCGCCCGCTCGCGCCGCAGGGCGAGCAGTGGGAGCAGGCCGTCGCCTACTGGCGCACGCTGCGGTCGGACCCCGACGCGTCGTTCGACGCGGTGGTCGAGATCGACGCGGCCGCCATCCGGCCGCACGTGAGCTGGGGCACCTCGCCGGAAATGGTGGTGGCGGTGGACGAGCGCGTGCCCGATCCGCTCGGCGAGCCGGACCCGGTGCGGCGCGACAGCATGGAGAAGGCGCTTGCCTACATGGGGCTCGCCGCCGGCACGCCGATCACCGAGATCGCCATCGACAAGGTGTTCATCGGCTCCTGCACGAACTCGCGCATCGAGGACCTGCGCGCGGCCGCCGCCGTGGTGCGCGGCAGGCGGCTCGCCGCCAACGTCACGCTGGCGATGGTGGTGCCGGGCTCGGGGCTCGTGAAGGTGCAGGCCGAACGCGAGGGGCTCGACCGGATCTTCATCGATGCCGGTTTCGAATGGCGCGAGCCGGGCTGCTCGATGTGCATGGCGATGAACGATGACCGGCTCAAGCCGGGCGAGCGCTGCGCCTCGACCTCGAACCGCAATTTCGAGGGCCGCCAGGGGCCGGGCGGGCGCACCCATCTGGTCAGCCCGGCGATGGCCGCCGCCGCGGCGATCGCCGGGCGCTTCGTCGACATCCGCGCGATCTAGCGCGACGCGGGCCCGAGGCCGGCCCGCGCGTTGGACCTTTCAAGCACAGGACTTCCCCCATGACTCCGTTCGTTCGCCACGAAGGCATCGTCGTTCCGCTCGACCGGGCCAACGTCGACACCGATGCGATCATCCCGAAGCAGTTCCTCAAGTCGATCCGGCGCACCGGCTTCGGCGAGAACCTGTTCGACGAGTGGCGCTACCTGGACCACGGCGAGCCGGGCCAGGACTGCTCGACGCGTCCGCTCAACCCCGACTTCGTCCTGAACCGGCCCGACCTGCGCGGCGCCTCGGTGCTGCTCACGCGCGCGAACTTCGGCTGCGGGTCGTCGCGCGAGCACGCGCCCTGGGCGCTCGACCAGTACGGCTTTCGCGTGATCATCGCGGCGAGCTTCGCCGACATCTTCTTCCACAACTGCTTCAAGAACGGCCTGCTGCCGATCGTGCTCGGCGCCGACCAGATCGACGCGCTGTTCGACGCCGCCCGGCAGCGGGGCGTGCTGCGCCTGCACGTCGATCTCGAGCAGCAGCGCGTTCGCACGCCGGACCACGCGCTCGCCTATCCCTTCGAGATCGATCCTTTCCGCAAGTACTGTCTCGTCAACGGCTTCGACGACGTCGCGCTCACCCTGCGCCGCGCCGACGAGATCGGCGAGTTCCAGGCACGCCATCTGGCCCGGTATCCGTGGCTGTCGAACGTGCTGTGAGCCCGGAAGTGCAATGACGGTATCCACCGCGCGCCACGAACGCGCGGACCCTGCCGACCAACAAGAACGATACAAGGAGATAGCGGAGATGCAGCTCAAAACCCTTTTGAAGCATCTGGACCTGACGACGCTTCAACTGCTGTTGTCGATCCACCAGCACGGCACGCTGACCCAGGCCGCCCGCCAGGAGGCGATCGCGGTTTCCGCGGCGAGCAAACGTTTGAACGAGCTCGAACGGGCGCTCGGCGAGCGGATCTTCGTGCGCGAACGCACCGGCATGACGCTCACGCTGGTCGGCGAGATCCTGCTGCTGCATGCCCGCGAGATGATCTCGAGCGCCCAGCGCATCAACACCGAACTGAACGAACGCGGGCTGTGCGCGCAGAAGGCGGTGCGCGTCGCCGCGAACCTGGCCGCGATCATCCAGTTCTTTCCCGACGATCTGAGCCGCTTCATGGCGCTGCATCCGGGCATTCCGATCAAGCTGAACGAGGTGCCCAGCAGCGGCGTGCTGCAGGCGGTCAGCGACGGCGACGCCGACCTCGGGATCTGCACCAATCCCGACGGCGTGGACGACGGCCTGCAACTGCACGAATACCGCCGCGACCGGCTGGTGCTGGTGGTGCGCGGCGATCACGCGTTCGCGCAGCGCGCGCGGCTGTCGTTCGCCGACACGCTGGAAGCCGACTACATCGGCCTGCAGGGCGAGTGCTGGGTCGGTCGCCAGAGCCAGCGCGCCGCCGAGGCGGCCGGCGCCATGCTGAAGCTGCGCGTGCAGGTGTCCGGCTTCGATGCGCTGTGCCGGATCGTGCATGCCGGGGTGGGCGTGGGCCTGGTGCCCTACGAGGTGTTCCGCGCCATCGGCCAGCCGCTCGGGCTGGTGGCCGTCGAGCTCGACGACGCCTGGGCGGTGCTCCAGCTGCATATCGGCGCGCCGCGCAACCGGCCGATGGCGGTGGAGACGGTCATGCTGCTCGAGCATCTGCGCCGCGCCGCGCGCGGCGTCAACCCGGGCGCGTTCGACGTGGCGCTGCGCCGGCCGCCGCTCGCCGCGCGGATGCCGCGTCAGGCCGAGGCGATGCTGGGGGCGCTGGCGTGAAGGCGGCGTCCCCCGCCCAGCAGGCCCTGATCCGCGCGGCGCTGACGGCGGTCTGCGCCGGCGCCGTCGTGCCGCTCGCGCACGCGGCCGGCGCCGGGAGCCAGGAGGTCTGCTACGGCGTCGCCGCCGCCGGCCACAACGACTGCGCCGACACCACCTGCTTCCATCTGTGCTCGGGGCTCTCCCAGCACGACCGCGATCCGACCGAATGGACCATGGTGCCGAAGGGCACCTGCACGCAGCTCGGCGGCAAGGTGGCGGCGGCGCCGCTCGCCTGCACGCCCGCCGCGTCGTCGGCCGCGCAGGACGCCGACGCCCCGGCCGGCGAGGCGCTGTACGCGCATGGCGACGCGGCCCGCGCGATTCCCGCGTGCGCGGCATGCCACGGGCCGGCCGGCGATTCGACGACGCCCGCCTACCCGAGGCTGGGCGGCCAGTACGCCGATTACCTCGATACCCAGCTGCGCGCGTTCCGCGGCGGCGCACGCAACAACCCGGTCATGATGACCGCGGCGCATGCGCTGACGGACGCCGACATCGCCAACCTGTCGCTGTACCTGGCCGCGCAGGTGCCCGCGATCGGCCAGGGCGGTGCCGGAGCCGGCGGCACGGTGCGCGCCGCGAGTGCCGGCAAGCCGTTCCGGGACTGCCGCGATTGCCCCGAGGTCGTGCCGCTGCCTCCCGGCCGCTTCGTGATGGGCTCGCCGCCCGCCGAGGCGGGGCGCTTTCGCAACGAACGCCAGCATGTGGTCGATATCGGCCACGCGTTCGCGATCGGCCGCTTCGACGTGAGCTTCGCCGAATGGGACGCCTGCGTGCGCGACCGTGGCTGCCGCGGATACCGCCCGGCCGACGACGGACACGGACGCGACACGCTGCCGGTCGTCAACGTCGAGTGGGAGGACGTGCAGGCCTATCTGGCGTGGCTGACGCAGAAGACGGGGGCGCGCTACCGGCTGCCGAGCGAGGCCGAATGGGAGTACGCGGCGCGCGGCGGGACCGCCACCGCGCGCTGGTGGGGGGACGGGATGGCGCGCGAGAACGCCAACTACGGCCCCGACACCTGCGTGCAGCAGACCAATTGCGGCGGCTTCGCGGCGGGCGCCGACAAGTGGGTGACCGCCTCGCCCGTCGGCAGCTTCGCGCCGAACCCGTTCGGTCTCTACGACATGCTCGGCAACGTCTGGCAGTGGACCGCCGACTGCTGGCATGACGACTACGCGGGCGCCCCGGCCGACGGCAGCGCCTGGGACGCCGCCAGCTGCGGGCGGCGCGCGATCCGCGGCGGCTCGTGGTCGAACGTGCCGGCGTTCGTCCGCGCGGCGAGCCGTGCGGCCGTGCCGTCGACGGTGCGGCGCGGGTATCTCGGGTTCCGGGTCGTGCGCGAGCTGCCCGCGCAGGGCGCGGGCGCGCTCGCGAACGCGCCGTGACGCGCGGTTCGGTGGGATCGTTGCAACAAGGGATGGTGACGCGGCGGAGCGAGGCCGGGCGCGAGCGAGTGGCTCGCCCGGGCCGGCACTCGGGGGCGGCCCGTCAACCGCGATCGTGAAGCGGGCCGCGCCGAACTGACTCGGCCGGCCGTGTGACGGCGATGCTTGAAGTCGTGCCCGATGCCGGCACGCCCCGGCAGCATCAGGCAGGGCCCGCACGGCCCGCCGCGACGGGCGGCGCCGGCGGCATGACTGCCGGCCCGGCGCCGCGCGCCAGGTTCAGAAGTCGCCGTCGAGGCCGTCCTGCACCTGCTCGGCCGCGCGCAGCACCGCGCGCGCCTTGTTCTCCGTCTCCTGCCATTCCGACTCGGGCACCGAGTCGGCCACCACGCCGGCGGCCGCCTGCACGTAGAGGTTGCCTTTGTGAATCAGGCCGGTGCGGATCGCGATCGCGAGGTCCATCTCGCCCGAGAACGACAGGTAGCCGACCGCGCCGCCGTAGAGCCCGCGCTTGACCGGCTCGAGCTCGTCGATCAGTTCCATCGCCCGCACCTTCGGCGCGCCCGAGAGCGTGCCGGCCGGGAACGTCGCGCGCAGCACGTCGTAGTTGGTCATGCCGGGCTTGAGCGTGCCCTCGACCGAGCTGACGATGTGCTGCACGTGCGAGTATTTCTCGATCACCATCCGGTCGGTGACGGCCACCGAGCCGGTGGTCGCGATGCGGCCCACGTCGTTGCGCGCGAGGTCGATCAGCATGACGTGCTCGGCGATCTCCTTCGGATCGTTGAGCAGCTCGGTGGCGAGCGCCGCGTCGCGTTCCGGCGTGTTGCCGCGCGGGCGCGTGCCGGCCAGCGGGCGGATCGTGACGATCTGGTCCTCGCCGCGCTTCTCCTGGCGCACCAGGATCTCCGGCGAGGCGCCCACCACGTGGAAGTCGCCGAAGTTGTAGTAGTACATGTACGGCGACGGATTCAGCGATCGCAGCGCGCGGTACAGCGACAGCGGATTGTCGCGATACGGCTTGCTCAGGCGCTGGCCGACCTGCA
The DNA here is from genome assembly GCF_001411805.1 of Burkholderia plantarii. Classification (NCBI taxonomy): domain Bacteria; kingdom Pseudomonadati; phylum Pseudomonadota; class Betaproteobacteria; order Burkholderiales; family Burkholderiaceae; genus Burkholderia; species Burkholderia plantarii. The sequence goes on from NZ_CP007212.1 coordinate 481,373, forward strand.
CCTGCATCAGCTCGCCGGCCGCGATGTATTCCTTGGCCTGACGCACGGCGGCCAGGTAGTCGTCCTTCTTGAACTCGCGGAACGTCTCGGTGCGCACGCTCGCCGACGTGACGGGCGGCTGCACCGTCGCGTGCAGCCGCTGCTTCAGTTCACGCAGCCGCTGCCTCGCCTTCGCATAGGCTTCCGGCTTGCCCGGGTCGGCGTAGATGATCAGGTAGAGCTTGCCGGCGAGGTTGTCGATCACGGCGACTTCCTCGGTCAGCAGCAGCTGGATGTCCGGCAGGTTCAGGTCGTCGGGCGGCGTCGAATCGGCGAGCTTCTTCTCGATGTAGCGCACCGCGTCGTAGCCGAAGTAGCCGGCCAGGCCGCCGCAGAAGCGCGGCAGGCCGGGGCGCTGGGCCACCTTGAAGCGCGCCTGGAAGGCTTCGATGAACGCGAACGGGTCGCCTTCGTGGGTCTCCACCACCTGGCCGTCGGTGACGATCTCCGAGACGCCGTTGCGGGTGCGTACCAGCGTGCGGGCCGGCAGCCCGATGAACGAATAGCGGCCGAAGCGCTCGCCGCCCACCACCGATTCGAGCAGGAACGAATTGGCGCCGCCGCGCTCGGACTGCGCGAGCTTCAGGTACAGCGAGAGCGGGGTTTCGAGATCGGCCAGCGCCTCCGCGATCAGCGGGATGCGGTTGTAGCCGGCGTTCGCGAGCGATTGGAATTCGAGTTCAGTCATGTTCCGGTCCTGTCTGGACGAGCGGCAAAAACGTGCCGGGAGAATCGCGGGCGCTGCGCGGCGGGCCGGAAGGCGGGGTGGTCGGAAGCCTGACCGGCTGGCGCTCCGCTCACGCGATCGCCCGGCACGCGCGGCCGGCGCCCGGACGCGAAGGCGAACGGCGTGGCGGTGCGGGACGACGAATCGGTGGACGGGGCGCGGGACACGCGCAGCAAACAAAAAACGGATGCCGGAGCCGAACTCCGGCGAACCTCGACGAGGTCAGCGCGACCAGCGACGCCAGGGCCAGGCTCCCCGGTCGATGCTGCTCAGACTCCGTTTTTTGTTCAGAAACATGCGGTGGAAGATAAATCAGAGGGTTGGCGTGGACGCGTTGTGCGCGGCAATGACCTGCGCCGCGACCAGCAGCGAATCGACTATACCATCCGAATTTATCGTTTGTATAGCGTTGCCGTGGTTGTAGCCGTAGGGCACCGTCAGCGTCGCGAGGCCCGCCGCGCGGCCCGCGATCGCGTCGTTTTCCGAGTCGCCGATCGCCACCGCCAGCGCCGGTTCGACGCCGAGCCGCTCGCAGGCGGTGAGCATCGGCAGCGGGTCCGGCTTCTTGCGAGGCAGGCTGTCGCCGCCGAGCACCACGCCGAAATAGCCGTCCAGCGCGTATTGCGCGAGCAGTTCGGCGGCGAAGCGCAGCGGCTTGTTGGTCACGCAGGCGAGCTTGAGGCCCGCCTCGCGCATCGCGCGCAAGCCGGCCTCGACGTCGGGATAGAGCTGCGTGTGGCGGCCGTTGATCTTCGCGTATTCGGTCTGGTAGATCGCCAGCGCGTCGTCGAAGCGCGCCTGCGCCTCGGTCTCGGGAAAGCGCGGCTTCAGCACCTGCGCGATCAGGTTCTCGGAACCCTTGCCGACGTATCGCATGACCTCGTCGCGCGCCGTGGCGGGCGCGCCCAGTTGCGCGAGCATGGCGTTCAGGCCGGCCGTGAAGTCGTCGGCGGTGTCGATCATGGTGCCGTCCAGATCGATCAGCGCGGCCGCGAGCCTCGGCGCGGCGAAGCGGATCGTCGTCATCGCCTCAGCCCTTCGCGACGCCGGCGAGCGACGCGCGCATCTCGTCGATCACGGCCTGGTAGTCGGGCTTGCCGAAGATCGCGGAGCCGGCCACGAAGGTGTCCGCGCCCGCCGCGGCGATCTCGGCGATGTTGTCGACCTTCACGCCGCCGTCCACCTCGAGGTGGATCTCGCGGCCGGTGCGCTCGCGGTAGGCGTCGATCTTCGCGCGCGCCTCGCGGATCTTGCGCAGTGCCTCGGGGATGAACGACTGGCCGCCGAAGCCTGGATTCACCGACATGATCAATACCAGGTCGAGGCGGTCCATCACGTGGTCGAGGTAGTTGAGCGGCGTGGCCGGGTTGAACACCAGGCCGGCCTTGCAGCCGTGGTCCTTGATCAGGCTCAGCGTGCGGTCGATGTGGTCCGAGCCTTCCGGATGGAAGCTGATCACGTTGGCGCCCGCCTTCGCGAAGTCCGGCACGATCCGGTCGACCGGACGCACCATCAGGTGGACGTCGATCGGCACCTGCACGTGCGGCCGGATCGCTTCGCAGACGAGCGGCCCGATCGTCAGGTTCGGGACGTAATGGTTGTCCATCACGTCGAAGTGGATCCAGTCGGCGCCGGCGGCGACGACGTTGCGGACTTCTTCGCCGAGCCGGGCGAAATCGGCCGACAGAATGCTGGGAGCGATGCGGAATTGCGTCATGACGGTATCGGGGGACGTGCGTTTATGCAGAGCCGACATTCTACCGCCGCGGGCGGCGGCCGCCCCGCGCGGTTGCGGGCGCCGGCGGCATCAAGCAGAATGCCGACCAGAGCGGGCCGCCCGGCGGGCCGTGCGGCGCCCCGCCGGGCACCGGTCGACCTTCGAAGCAGGAATCCCCATGAGCCAGTACGAATTCAGCGTGTCCGTGAAAACGGCCTATCTGCCGGAACAATCCGACCCGGAACGCCGTCAATATGCATTCGCCTACACGCTGACGATTCGCAATACCGGTCAGGTGACGGCGCAGCTGATCGCGCGGCACTGGGTGATCACCGACAGCGAACAGAAGGTGCAGGAAGTGAAGGGACTCGGCGTGGTCGGCCATCAGCCGCTCCTGAAGCCGGGCGAGCAATTCGAATACACGAGCTGGGCGGTGATCGCGACGCCGGTGGGCACCATGCGCGGCGCCTACTTCTGCGTGGCCGAGGACGGCGAGCGCTTCGACGCGCCGGTCGCCGAATTCGCGCTGCACATGCCGCGCACGCTGCACTGAGCGGCGCGGGCCTCAGCGTCCGTGGCGCGGATCGTCGGCCTGCCGGCGCTGCTTCTTCTTGCCGGACGCGGTCCAGGCGACGATGAAGATCAGCAGGCCGAGCGCCAGCAGCGATTCCAGCGCGAAGATCAGCATCGGGTATTCGTCGAACAGATCAGACATGGCGGTTTCCATCAAGAACGATCATTGTAGGTGGTTCGGGCCGCGGCTCGCCGGATGGGCGGCCGCGATCGCGACGGCGGCGCTGCTGGCCGCCTGCGGCGGCGCGCCGGTGCGCCCGCCCGCGGCGAGGGTGCCCGGCGGCGCGCCGTTCGTGCCGGGCCAGGTGGCCGCCGAGCGGCTCACGCCGGTGGCCTGGCGGCAGGTGCCTGGCTGGCAGGACGACACGCTGATCGGCGCGACCATCGCGCTGCGCGAGAACTGCACGCGGCTCGCGCGCGCGCCCAACTGGCGCCGTGCCTGCGAGGCGGCCGGCCGGCTCGACGATCTCGACATCACCGGCGCGCGCAGCTTCTTCGAAACCTACTTCACGCCGTACCAGTTCGCCAATACCGACGGCACGCTCGACGGCCTCGTGACCGGCTATTACGAGCCGCTGCTGCGCGGCTCGCGCGTGCGCCGCGGGCCTTACCAGACCGCGCTCTACCGCTGGCCGGCCGGCTACCGCGCCGGCACCGCGCTGCCGGCGCGCGCGCAGCTCGAACGCTCGGGCGTGCTGAACGGCAACGAACTGGTGTGGGTCGACGATCCGGTCGACGCGTTCTTCCTGCAGGTGCAGGGCTCCGGGCGCGTGGTGCTCGACGACGGCACCGTGATGCGGGTCGGCTACGGCGGCACCAACAACCAGCCGTACCGGTCGATCGGCAAATGGCTGCTCGACCACGGCGAACTCACGCCCGGGCAGGCGACGATGCAGGGCATCAAGGCCTGGGCGAGCGCCAACCCGACGCGGCTCGACGCGCTGCTCGACACCAATCCGCGCTTCGTGTTCTTTCGTGAGATGCCGTCGCAGGAAGGCGCGCCGCAGGGCGGCGCGGACGGCCCGATCGGCGCGCTCGGCGTGCCGCTGACGGCGGAGCGCTCGATCGCCGTCGATCCGTCGGCGATTCCGCTCGGCACGCCGGTATTCCTGCAGACCACGCGGCCGCTCACCAATACGCCGATGAGCCGGCTCGTGTTCGCGCAGGACACCGGCTCCGCGATCAAGGGCGGCGTGCGCGCCGACTATTTCTGGGGGCTCGGCGACGACGCGGGCGATCTGGCCGGCCGCATGAAGCAGGTCGGCCGGATGTGGCTGCTGCTGCCGAATTCCTGATGGATGGCCGCTGCCGTGGTTCGCCTCCGGGCGCGCCGCGCGGCGGCCTTCTCAGGCCCTTGGCGGCGCTCAGCGGCGCCGGTCGATCACGCGGCGCGCCTTGCCGACCGAGCGCTCGATGCCGTTCGGCGCCAGCACCTCGACCACCGCGGTCACCCCGATCAACGCCTTGATGTCGTAGGCGAGCGCGCGGCGCGCGCTGTCCAGCTGCGCGCCGTCGGCCGCCGCGTGCGGGCACGGCTCCACGTTCAGCGTCATCACGTCGAGCGGGCCGTCCTTCGTCAGCACGATCTGGAAATGCGGCGCCAGCACGCGCTGCTTCAGCAACTGTTCCTCGATCTGGGTCGGAAACACGTTCACGCCGCGGATGATCATCATGTCGTCGGCGCGGCCGGTGATCTTTTCCATGCGCCGCATCGGGCGCGCCGTGCCGGGCAGCAGGCGCGTGAGGTCGCGCGTGCGGTAGCGCACGATCGGCAGCGCCTCCTTGGTCAGCGAGGTGAACACCAGCTCGCCGAGTTCGCCGTCCGGCAGCACCTCGCCCGTCAGCGGATCGACCACCTCCGGATAGAAGTGGTCTTCCCAGATCGTCGGGCCGTCCTTGGTCGCCGCGCATTCGGACGCGACGCCCGGCCCGATCACCTCCGACAGCCCGTAGATGTCGACCGCGTCGATTCCCGCGCGCGCCTCGAGCGCCGTGCGCATCTCGTTGGTCCACGGTTCGGCGCCGAAGATGCCGATTCGCAGCGATGCGTCGCGCGGGTCGAGCCCCTGTCGCTCCATCTCGTCGGCGATCGACAGCATGTAGCTCGGCGTCACCATGATGATGTCGGGCCGGAAATCGCGGATCAGCTGCACCTGCTTCTCGGTCTGGCCGCCGCCGAACGGGATCACCGTCAGTCCGGCGCGCTCGGCGCCGTAGTGCGCGCCGAGGCCGCCCGTGAACAGGCCGTAGCCGTAGCTGACGTGGACCTTGTCGCCGCGCCGCGCGCCGGCCGCGCGGATCGAGCGTGCCACGAGGTTGGCCCAGGTGTCGATGTCGCGCGCCGTGTAGCCGACCACGGTCGGCTTGCCGGTGGTGCCCGACGACGCGTGGATGCGCGAGATCCGTTCCTGCGGGACCGCGAACATGCCGAACGGATAGTTGTCGCGCAGGTCGTCCTTGGTCGTGAACGGGAAGCGCGCGAGATCGGCGAGCGCGCGCAGCTCGCCCGGATGCACGCCCGCTTCGTCGAACTTGCGCCGATAGACGGGCGAGTGGTCATACGCGTGCGTGAGCGACCAGCGCAGGCGGTCGAGCTGCAGCGCCTGCAGCTCGTCGCGGCTGGCGGTCTCGATCGGTTCGAGCGGAAGGGGGGCGTTCATCGGTGTCTCCGGCCATTGTTATGTGTCGTGCGCGGCGGCGCGCTCAGGCGCCGGTCGCGGTCACGGTGCCGCCGATCCGGGCCGACTTGCCGCGGAACATCGCGACCGTCTCGCCCGCGCGGTTGGTCACGCGGATATCGTAGATGCCGTGGCGGCCGCTCAGCGTCTGCTCGCTCGCCTCGGCCGTCAACACCTCGTTCAAGGCGACCGGGCGCAGGAACTCGATCGAGCAGCCGGCCGCCACCGTGTTCAGGTTGTACGAATTGCAGGCCAGCGCGAAGGCGGAATCGGCGAGCGTGAAGATCATCCCGCCGTGGCAGGTGCGGTGGCCGTTCAGGAACTCGGCGCGCACCGCCATGCGCATCCGCGCGCGGCCCGGGCCCACCTCGAGCAGCTCGATGCCGAGCGTGCGCGTGCAGGCGTCGGCCGCGTACATCGCGTCGGCGGCCGCCCGCGCCAGCGCTTCGGCGTCGATGGGGGCGGTGTCGGCGGCCGGGCCGGGGGTATCGGGCGCGTTCATCTCAACGGCCCTCGAAGCGCGGCGCGCGCTTTTCGATGAAGGCCGCCACGCCCTCCGCGTAGTCGTGCGACTGGCCCAGTTCGCGCTGATGGTCGCGTTCGAGGTCGAGCTGCTGGTCGAGCGTCTGGGTCAGGCCCGCGCGCATCGTCTGCTTGATCACGGCGATCGCCCGGGTCGGCTGCTTCGCGAGGTCGGCCGCGAGCGCGGCGGCGCTGGATGCCAGCGCGTCGTCGTCGACGGCGCGCCAGATCAGCCCCCACTCGGCCGCGCGCTCGGCGCCGAGCTTCTCGCCCGTCAGCGCGAGCCCGAGCGCGCGCGCAAAGCCGACGCGCTGCGGCAGGAACCAGGTGCCGCCGGAGTCGGGCACCAGGCCGATCTTCACGAACGACTGGATGAAGTTGGCCGATTTCGCGGCCAGCACGAGGTCGCAGGCGAGCGCGAGATTCGCGCCGGCGCCTGCCGCGATGCCGTTGACGGCGGCGATCACCGGCAGCGGCAGCGCCTGCAGGCGGCGCACCAGCGGGTTGAAGTGCGTGTCGATCAGCGCGCCGAGGTCGGTCGACGCGCCGGGCGTGAAGTCGAGATCGGCGAGGTCCTGGCCCGCGCAGAAGCCGCGGCCGGCGCCGGTCAGCACCAGCGCGCGCGCCCGGCCCGCTTCGGCCTCGTCGAGTGCGGCGGCCAGTTCCGCATGCATTGCGCGGGTGAAGCTGTTGAGCTTGTCGGGACGGTTCAGCGTGATCGTCGCGACCCGCGTCTGCGGATCGAGTTCGAACCGGATCGTATCGTGCGGCATCGGTATCTCCTGGAGGAGGCGCCCGGCCGGCGGCGTGCCGGCCGGTGCGGCCGGGATGGCTCAGGCGCCGGCGGTGTCGGCTTGCGGCGCGACGTGGATGCGGCTCTGCACGACGCGGAAGCGGTTCGCGACGAACGCGGCGTCGGCGAGTGCCGCGTTCGCGGCCGGGTTCGCGCCGGTGGCGTGGAAATCGGAGAACGCGGCCGACTGGTTCACGAACACGCCGCCCGTCAGGTTGATCGACAGCGCAACGCCGCCGCGGATCGCCGCGTCGTGCGCCTGCTCGATCACCGCCGTGTCGGTGCTGTAGACCGACAGGGTCAGCGCGCCGCATTCGGCCGCGATGCCGCCGGCCAGGTCGAGCGACTGCGCGGTCGAGTCGGTCGCGATCACGAACGAGATCGGACCGAACCACTCGCGCGTGAACACGCCGCGGTCGCTCGCGTCGAGCTGCACGACGAGCGGCGTGCGCACGCGCGCGCCCGGATGGGCGGGATGGTCGAGCGTGACGCTGTCGGCCAGCACCGTGCCGAGCCCGCGCGCCTCGTCGATGCGCGCGACCACGCCGTCGTTCTGGATCGCGCCGAGCAGCTCGACGGCGCGCGCGGGATCGGCGCCGAGCTTGCGCACCGCGCCGGCGATCGCCTGGGCGACCTCATCGAAGCTCAAGTGGCCGTCGGGCGTCTCGATGCCGTCGCGCGGCACGTAGATGTTCTGCGGCGCGGTACACATCTGGCCGGCATAGAGCGCGAGCGAGAACGCGATGTTGCGTACCGCGCCCTTCAGGTCGTCGGCCGAGTCGATCACGATCTGGTTCACGCCGGCCTTCTCCGTATAGACCTGCGCCTGATGCGCGTGGCGTTCGAGCCAGTCGCCGTGCTCGGTGCTGCCCGTGAAGTCGATCAGCTTGATGTCGGGGCGCACGGCGAGCCCCTGCACGAGCGCGCCGTCGTCGGGATCGGTTGCCAGCAGCGTGACGACGTTCGGATCGAAGCCGGCCTCGCGCAGCACCTCGCGCGCGATGCGTACCGTGATCGCGAGCGGCAGGATCGCGCCCGGATGCGGCTTGACGATCACCGTGTTGCCGGTCGCCAGATCGGCGAACAGGCCGGGGTAGCCGTTCCAGGTCGGGAACGTGCAGCAGCCGAGCACCAGCGCGGTGCCGCGCGGGACGATCGTGTAGCGCTTCTGCATCGCGAGCGGCGGGTTCTTGCCTTGCGGCTTTTCCCAATGCGCGTCGGCCGGGATCTTGCGCAGCGCGTCCCAGGCGTAGGCCACCGCCTCCAGCGCGCGGTCCTGCGCATGCGGGCCGCCGGCCTGGAACGCCATCATGAAGGCCTGGCCGGTGGTGTGCATCACGGCGTTCGCCAGTTCGAAGCTGGCGCGGTTGAGGCGCGCCAGGATTTCCAGGCTCACGCCGATCCAGGCGCTCGGGCCGGCCGCGCGCCAGGCCGGCTGCGCGGCGGCGGCCGCCGCCGCGAGCTGGTCCGGCGACGCTTCCGGATAGCGGATGCCGAGCGGAAAACCATACGGCGACAGCTCGGCGCCCACCTCGCCGCCGGTGCCCGGCTGGTCGAGCGCGAAGCGCTGGCCGAGCTGGGCCTGGAACGCGGCTTCGCCGTCTGCCGCCGCGCTTTCCCCGTACACTTTGGGGCTTGGCATTTCGGCGAAAGGGCTCCAGTAACCACGGGTTTCAATGGCGGACAAAGCCCGCTGCAAAGTGGCTTCGTGCTTCGTGAAGAGGGGATGGGTCATGACGGCAGCCTGGTTGAGGGGACGAGGGCGTTCGTGCGGACTTAATTAATTAACCGACCGGTTGGTCGGCAAATGGTAGCATTGTTCCCGGCGCGTGTGCGCAATGAATGACGTTTCTTTGATGAGGAGACATCGATGGCTTACGAAAACCTCCTGGTGGAGACCCGCGGGCGTGTCGGGCTGATCACGCTGCATCGTCCGAAGGCGCTGAACGCATTGAACGATGCACTGATGGACGAACTCGGCGAGGCGCTGAAGGCGTTCGACGCCGGCGACGGGATCGGCGCGATCGTGCTGACCGGCAGCGAGAAGGCGTTCGCGGCGGGCGCCGACATCGGGATGATGGCGAACTACACATATATGGACGTCTACAAGGGCGACTACATCACGCGCAACTGGGAGACGATCCGGCAGATCCGCAAGCCGATCCTTGCGGCCGTGGCGGGGTTCGCGCTCGGCGGCGGCTGCGAGCTGGCGATGATGTGCGACATCATCATCGCGGCCGACACGGCGAAGTTCGGCCAGCCCGAGATCCGGCTCGGCGTGATGCCGGGCGCGGGCGGCACGCAGCGCCTGCCGCGCGCGGTATCGAAGGCCAAGGCGATGGACATGTGCCTGACCGCGCGCTTCATGGAGGCTGAAGAGGCGGAGCGGGCCGGGCTCGTCTCGCGCGTTGTGCCGGCGGCCTCGCTGCTCGACGACGCGCTCGCGGCCGCCACGACGATCGCGGAGTTCTCGCTGCCGGCGGTGATGATGGTGAAGGAGTCGGTCAATCGCGCCTACGAGACGACGCTGTCGGAGGGCGTGCATTTCGAGCGCCGGGTGTTCCATTCGATCTTCGCCACCGAGGATCAGAAGGAGGGGATGGCGGCCTTCGTCGAGAAGCGCAAGCCGGTATTCAAGCATCGTTGAGCACGGCGGCACATGGCGTGATCGTTGCGTCCGCAACCTGATTTCGTGCTTCTTCGTTTGGTATCAAAGGTTTGCCGTCAAGGGCGCCGCGCGAGCGGCGCCCTTGGCGTTTTTCTTTTGCATTTTCTTCACGAAAAGGCTTGCAGGAAGCGGGATCGGTGCTTAGAATCACGCCTCTTTCGCGCTAACGGAAACGCGGCGCGGAAGGGGAAGCCAGGCAGGACGAACGCAGCGCCGAATGTTGGCCGCGTGTTGGTGTTGCCGGAGGTAAATGATCAACAAAGCAGGTTGATCGCAGCGTGAAAAAAGTAGTTGACGCGCTGCGAAACGTTGATCATAATCTCGCTTCTCTGCTGCTGACAACGCAGCGCTGCTGGGAAGGCCAGAAAGTCCGGTCGGTTCAGCGGAAATGCTCTTTAAAAATTAACAGCCGATAAGTGTGGACGCTTGATCGACGCGGTCCTGATCTTTGGATCAGGTCAGCAAAAGTATCAAGAGTCTCACACAAAAGTAAGTCAGGTTTGTGAAGCAATTCATAACCTGTCAGCTTTGAGTGAGCGACCGGTTCTTAACGGAACCGAAAACAGTAACAGGAATTGAACTGAAGAGTTTGATCCTGGCTCAGATTGAACGCTGGCGGCATGCCTTACACATGCAAGTCGAACGGCAGCACGGGTGCTTGCACCTGGTGGCGAGTGGCGAACGGGTGAGTAATACATCGGAACATGTCCTGTAGTGGGGGATAGCCCGGCGAAAGCCGGATTAATACCGCATACGATCTACGGATGAAAGCGGGGGATCTTTGGACCTCGCGCTATAGGGTTGGCCGATGGCTGATTAGCTAGTTGGTGGGGTAAAGGCCTACCAAGGCGACGATCAGTAGCTGGTCTGAGAGGACGACCAGCCACACTGGGACTGAGACACGGCCCAGACTCCTACGGGAGGCAGCAGTGGGGAATTTTGGACAATGGGCGAAAGCCTGATCCAGCAATGCCGCGTGTGTGAAGAAGGCCTTCGGGTTGTAAAGCACTTTTGTCCGGAAAGAAATCCTGAGGGCTAATATCCTTCGGGGATGACGGTACCGGAAGAATAAGCACCGGCTAACTACGTGCCAGCAGCCGCGGTAATACGTAGGGTGCGAGCGTTAATCGGAATTACTGGGCGTAAAGCGTGCGCAGGCGGTTTGTTAAGACCGATGTGAAATCCCCGGGCTCAACCTGGGAACTGCATTGGTGACTGGCAAGCTAGAGTATGGCAGAGGGGGGTAGAATTCCACGTGTAGCAGTGAAATGCGTAGAGATGTGGAGGAATACCGATGGCGAAGGCAGCCCCCTGGGCCAATACTGACGCTCATGCACGAAAGCGTGGGGAGCAAACAGGATTAGATACCCTGGTAGTCCACGCCCTAAACGATGTCAACTAGTTGTTGGGGATTCATTTCCTTAGTAACGTAGCTAACGCGTGAAGTTGACCGCCTGGGGAGTACGGTCGCAAGATTAAAACTCAAAGGAATTGACGGGGACCCGCACAAGCGGTGGATGATGTGGATTAATTCGATGCAACGCGAAAAACCTTACCTACCCTTGACATGGTCGGAATCCCGAAGAGATTTGGGAGTGCTCGAAAGAGAACCGATACACAGGTGCTGCATGGCTGTCGTCAGCTCGTGTCGTGAGATGTTGGGTTAAGTCCCGCAACGAGCGCAACCCTTGTCCTTAGTTGCTACGCAAGAGCACTCTAAGGAGACTGCCGGTGACAAACCGGAGGAAGGTGGGGATGACGTCAAGTCCTCATGGCCCTTATGGGTAGGGCTTCACACGTCATACAATGGTCGGAACAGAGGGTCGCCAACCCGCGAGGGGGAGCTAATCCCAGAAAACCGATCGTAGTCCGGATTGCACTCTGCAACTCGAGTGCATGAAGCTGGAATCGCTAGTAATCGCGGATCAGCATGCCGCGGTGAATACGTTCCCGGGTCTTGTACACACCGCCCGTCACACCATGGGAGTGGGTTTTACCAGAAGTGGCTAGTCTAACCGCAAGGAGGACGGTCACCACGGTAGGATTCATGACTGGGGTGAAGTCGTAACAAGGTAGCCGTATCGGAAGGTGCGGCTGGATCACCTCCTTTCTCGAGCTAATACCGCATACATTGAGCGTTCACGCTTATCGGCTGTTGATCAAGACAGACTCAGGGGTCTGTAGCTCAGTCGGTTAGAGCACCGTCTTGATAAGGCGGGGGTCGTTGGTTCGAATCCAACCAGACCCACCAATTGTCTGACACGGAAACCTGAGACGTCTCTGTACATGGGGGCATAGCTCAGCTGGGAGAGCACCTGCTTTGCAAGCAGGGGGTCGTCGGTTCGATCCCGTCTGCCTCCACCAATCTTCAATGACAAACGTTCAGTCATACTGAGTTTTTGTCATTGGCGATTGAGCCAGTCAGAGGATAAGTCAGAAGTTGCACTTATCGGCTGTCGTTCTTTAACAATCTAGAAGAAGTAGTAATTTGGATAGCGGAAGCGCTTATTTGAGATGGGCGTGGAAACTATCCGGGTTGTGATTGTATCGATGTATCTCAAGAAGATTCGAACTTAAATGTTCGGCTCAATTGGAATACGGCACAAATGCGAGAACTCAACCTGTAACGGCTGTCGAGAAGACAGACCCGTTATAGGGTCAAGCGAACAAGTGCATGTGGTGGATGCCTTGGCGATCACAGGCGATGAAGGACGCGGTAGCCTGCGAAAAGCTACGGGGAGCTGGCAAACGAGCTTTGATCCGTAGATGTCCGAATGGGGAAACCCACTCCTTTTGGAGTATCCATGACTGAATACATAGGTCATGTGAAGCGAACGCGGTGAACTGAAACATCTAAGTAACCGCAGGAAAAGAAATCAACCGAGATTCCCAAAGTAGTGGCGAGCGAAATGGGAAGAGCCTGTACTCTTTATTTGTATTGTTAGCCGAACGCTCTGGAAAGTGCGGCCATAGCAGGTGATAGCCCTGTAGGCGAAAACAGTATGAAAGAACTAGGTGTACGACAAGTAGGGCGGGACACGTGAAATCCTGTCTGAAGATGGGGGGACCATCCTCCAAGGCTAAATACTCGTGATCGACCGATAGTGAACCAGTACCGTGAGGGAAAGGTGAAAAGAACCCCGGGAGGGGAGTGAAATAGATCCTGAAACCGCATGCATACAAACAGTCGGAGCCTCGTAAGGGGTGACGGCGTACCTTTTGTATAATGGGTCAGCGACTTACGTTCAGTAGCAAGCTTAACCGAATAGGGCAGGCGTAGCGAAAGCGAGTCCGAATAGGGCGTTCAGTTGCTGGGCGTAGACCCGAAACCAAGTGATCTATCCATGGCCAGGATGAAGGTGCGGTAACACGTACTGGAGGTCCGAACCCACTAACGTTGAAAAGTTAGGGGATGAGCTGTGGATAGGGGTGAAAGGCTAAACAAACTTGGAAATAGCTGGTTCTCTCCGAAAACTATTTAGGTAGTGCCTCGTGTCTCACCTTCGGGGGTAGAGCACTGTCATGGTTGGGGGGTCTATTGCAGATTACCCCGCCATAGCAAACTCCGAATACCGAAGAGTGCAATCACGGGAGACAGACATCGGGTGCTAACGTCCGGTGTCAAGAGGGAAACAACCCAGACCGCCAGCTAAGGTCCCCAAATATAGCTAAGTGGGAAACGAAGTGGGAAGGCTAAAACAGTCAGGAGGTTGGCTTAGAAGCAGCCACCCTTTAAAGAAAGCGTAATAGCTCACTGATCGAGTCGTCCTGCGCGGAAGATGTAACGGGGCTAAGCTATATACCGAAGCTGCGGATGCACATTTATGTGCATGGTAGGAGAGCGTTCCGTAAGCCTGCGAAGGTGCATTGTAAAGTGTGCTGGAGGTATCGGAAGTGCGAATGCTGACATGAGTAGCGATAAAGGGGGTGAAAGGCCCCCTCGCCGTAAGCCCAAGGTTTCCTACGCAACGTTCATCGGCGTAGGGTGAGTCGGCCCCTAAGGCGAGGCAGAAATGCGTAGCTGATGGGAAGCAGGTCAATATTCCTGCACCATTGTTAAATGCGATGGGGGGACGGATCGCGGAAGGTTGTCCGGGTGTTGGAAGTCCCGGTCGCTGCATTGGAGAAGGCGCTTAGGCAAATCCGGGCGCGGAATTCAAGGATGTGGCGCGAGCTTCTTCGGAAGCGAAGCAATCGGAAGTGGTTCCAAGAAAAGCCTCTAAGCTTCAGTTTAACAGTGACCGTACCGCAAACCGACACAGGTGGGCGAGATGAGTATTCTAAGGCGCTTGAGAGAACTCGGGAGAAGGAACTCGGCAAATTGGTACCGTAACTTCGGGATAAGGTACGCCCCTGTAGCTTGACTGGCCTGCGCCAGAAGGGTGAAGGGGTTGCAATAAACTGGTGGCTGCGACTGTTTAATAAAAACACAGCACTCTGCAAACACGAAAGTGGACGTATAGGGTGTGACGCCTGCCCGGTGCCGGAAGATTAAATGATGGGGTGCAAGCTCTTGATTGAAGTCCCGGTAAACGGCGGCCGTAACTATAACGGTCCTAAGGTAGCGAAATTCCTTGTCGGGTAAGTTCCGACCTGCACGAATGGCGTAACGATGGCCACACTGTCTCCTCCCGAGACTCAGCGAAGTTGAAGTGTTTGTGATGATGCAATCTCCCCGCGGCTAGACGGAAAGACCCCATGAACCTTTACTGTAGCTTTGCATTGGACTTTGAACCGATCTGTGTAGGATAGGTGGGAGGCTATGAAACCGGAACGCTAGTTTCGGTGGAGCCGTCCTTGAAATACCACCCTGGTTTGTTTGAGGTTCTAACCTTGGCCCGTGATCCGGGTCGGGGACAGTGCATGGTAGGCAGTTTGACTGGGGCGGTCTCCTCCCAAAGTGTAACGGAGGAGTACGAAGGTACGCTAGGTACGGTCGGAAATCGTGCTGATAGTGCAATGGCATAAGCGTGCTTAACTGCGAGACCGACAAGTCGAGCAGGTGCGAAAGCAGGTCATAGTGATCCGGTGGTTCTGTATGGAAGGGCCATCGCTCAACGGATAAAAGGTACTCTGGGGATAACAGGCTGATACCGCCCAAGAGTTCATATCGACGGCGGTGTTTGGCACCTCGATGTCGGCTCATCTCATCCTGGGGCTGTAGCCGGTCCCAAGGGTATGGCTGTTCGCCATTTAAAGAGGTACGTGAGCTGGGTTTAAAACGTCGTGAGACAGTTTGGTCCCTATCTGCCGTGGGCGTTGGATATTTGAAGGGGGCTGCTCCTAGTACGAGAGGACCGGAGTGGACGAACCTCTGGTGTACCGGTTGTCACGCCAGTGGCATCGCCGGGTAGCTATGTTCGGAAGAGATAACCGCTGAAAGCATCTAAGCGGGAAACTCGCCTTAAGATGAGATATCCCCGGGGACTTGATCCCCTTGAAGGGTCGTTCGAGACCAGGACGTTGATAGGTCAGGTGTGTAAGCGCAGTAATGCGTTCAGCTAACTGATACTAATTGCCCGTAAGGCTTGATCCTATAACCGGTCTGTTTTGCACCAGTCTTGCTGGTGCGCAGCGGTTGGATTCTCGACATGTCGTGCCGTACAAGCACAACCCAAACTACTTCTTCCAGATTGGTCGTGGCGCGACACACGCGACGCGACAACCCTCTTAGCCTGATGACCATAGCGAGTCGGTCCCACCCCTTCCCATCCCGAACAGGACCGTGAAACGACTCTACGCCGATGATAGTGCGGATTGCCCGTGTGAAAGTAGGTAATCGTCAGGCTTCCTCCTTCGAAACCCCCGCTGCCCGCGCAGTGGGGGTTTTGTTTTTTCCAGGCTCGGAAATCGCCGCGCCTTTCGGCGACCCACATCGCCTCACCCAAGCATCCATCAGCGAGATAACATGCGCGTGACTCACGCATCGCGCCGATAACTCTCGTCGCATGCCAAAACGCCAGCCGACGAAGGCAGACGCTGTACGATGCAAAGTCGACGTGAATCGCGAACCATCATGACGCTCCGCCAGCCACCGACGCCCGAAAGTCGCATCGTCCACGGCCTCGGGCGACCGATCCGCAAGTTCGAAAGGAGTGTCTAACCCGGTTGTTTCGGAACGGCCTAGCGGCTAGGATGCCTTTTTAGCACGACCATTCGAAAATCAGTAAGGAGACGTGTTGCATGGACAAGATTTGGCTGAAATCGTATCCCCCCGGCGTTCCGGCCGAAATCGATCCATCTCGTTATCCGACCGTCCCCGATCTGCTCGACGACAGCTTCCGAACTTACCGGGAACGCACCGCGTTCGTTTGCATGGGGAAATCGCTGACTTACGGCGAGATCGACACACTTTCGCGCAAGCTGGGCGCCTGGTTCCAGTCGCGCGGCCTGGCGCGCGGCGCCCGGATCGCGATCATGATGCCGAACGTGCTGCAGTATCCGGTGACGATCGCGGCCGTGCTGCGCGCGGGCTACACCGTCGTCAATGTGAATCCGCTCTATACGCCCCGCGAACTCGAGCACCAGCTCACGGACAGCGGCGCTGAAGCGATCGTGATTCTCGAGAATTTCGCGGCGACGCTGCAGTCGGTGATCGACCGGACCGCGATCCGGCACGTGGTCGTGGCGACGATGGGCGATCTGCTCGGCGTCAAGGGCCTGATCGTCAACTACGTCGTGCGACGCGTAAAGAAACTCGTGCCGGCCTGGCACCTGCCCTCCTTCACGCAGTTCAACTCGGCGCTCGCCGAGGGCGGCCGCCAGACGCTCACGGCACCGCCGCTCGGGCCGGACGACGTCGCGTTCCTGCAGTACACGGGCGGTACGACCGGGGTGGCGAAGGGGGCGACGTTGCTGCACCGGAACATCGTCGCGAACGTGCTCCAGTCCGAAGCGTGGCACGAGCCCGCCTACACGAAGCTGCCTGGCCAGACGCAGTTCATCACCGTCGCGGCGCTGCCGCTCTACCATGTGTTCGCGCTGACCGTTTGCGGCTTCCTCACGATGCGAACCGGCGGCACCGGCGTACTGATCCCGAATCCGCGCGACATCGCCGGCATGATCAAGGAGCTCAAGCCCTTCCAGGTGTCGACGTTCCCTGCCGTCAACACGCTCTACAACGCGATGCTGAACCATCCCGATTTCGACCAGCTCGACTTTTCGAAGCTGGCCGTGGCCAACGGCGGCGGCATGGCGATTCAGGAGAGCGTGGCGAAGCGCTGGTACGAGAGGACGCATACGCCGATCGTCGAGGGGTACGGTCTGTCGGAGACCTCGCCGGTGGTGGCCTGCAATCCGGTGACGGCGACCGAATACACCGGCACGATCGGCCTGCCGCTGTCTTCGACCGAGATCTCGATCCGCGACGACGACGGCAACGAGGTGCCGCTCGGCCAGCGGGGGGAAATCTGCATTCGCGGCCCGCAGGTGATGGCCGGCTACTGGCAGCGTCCCGACGAGACGGCGAAGGTGATGATGGCCGATGGCTACTTCAAGTCGGGCGACATCGGCGTGATGGACGAGCGCGGTTACGTGAAGATCGTCGATCGCAAGAAGGACATGATTCTCGTCTCGGGCTTCAACGTCTATCCGAACGAGGTCGAGGACGTGGTCGCGTCGCATCCGGGCGTGTTCGAGGTCGCGGCGGTCGGCGTGCCCGACGGGCACTCGGGCGAGGCCGTGAAGCTGTTCGTCGTGAAGAAGGATCCGGCGCTGACCGAGGAGGACATCCTCGCTTACTGCAAGGAGCGTCTGACCGGCTACAAGCGTCCGCGCATCATCGAATTCCGCACCGAGCTGCCGAAGACCAACGTCGGCAAAATCCTGCGCCGCGAGTTGCGCGACGGCAAGGTCTGACGGCGCCGGACGGCGGCATCGGAAGAAGAGTCGGAAAGGCGTCCTGCGGGGACGCCTTTTTGTTTGTGCGGCGCAATGGCGTCCGTGGGCCACAAGGCGAATGACGCCAAATGTCGGCCGTCGCGATGGCCGGCCCACGGTTCCGCGCCGATCTCCATGCAACCTTGGCGATTTCATGCCAAAGCGTCAATTCGTCTCGTTTTAGGTCCGGAAGATTGCGACTTCAACACCAAAAGGGAAAAAGCCGACGCGACATCGCTCATGTTTCACGCGGACAACATTGGTTAAAATCGTCGGTTTATCGTAGTGTTCGCGTCGTAATCGGATCAGTTAATGCCATGGGCGACTGACGCATGCGCCGCGGCGAGTCGAAGCAAGCGAAGCACGTCAAGGGAGAGCCCGAATGCTGCTGGATGAACTGATCAACGAATTCGACCGTGGCCTGCGCGCGGTGGTGGGCGTGAGCCGGATGACGCGCCAGGTGCCGGAGCCGGCCGGCGATGTGGCCGTGCCGGAACTGAGCGTCGAGGAGCGCCGCCACGCGGCCGGGCTGATGCGCGTCAACCATGTCGGCGAAGTCTGTGCGCAGGCGCTATATCAGGCGCAGAAGCTGTCCACTTCGTCCCCGTCGCTGAAGGCGCTGTTCGAGGCCTCCGCGCGCGAGGAAGAGGATCATCTCGCCTGGACCATGCATCGACTGAAATCGCTCGACTCGCGGCCGAGCCTGCTCAACCCGCTCTGGTACTCGGGGGCGCTCGCGATCGGGCTCGTGGCCGGCCGGCTCGGCGACAAGGCGAGCCTCGGCTTCATGGCCGAAACCGAACGGCAAGTCGAGCGCCATCTCGACGGCCACCTTGCCGAGCTGCCGGCCGGCGACGCGGCATCGCGCGCGATCGTCGAGCAGATGCGCGACGACGAGGCCAAGCACGGTCGCGCCGCCACCGACGCCGGCGGCGCCGAACTGCCGGCGCCGGCGCGCTGGCTGATGCAGGCGGCCTCGAAAGTCATGACGAGGACTGCCTACTATCTCTGATGCGCCAGTGGGACGCGGCCAGCGCCGCGTCCGCGTCAATCCGTCCGCCATTCCCGCCTTCCCTGCCTCCCGAACCCCCGCCATCTCGCCAGCTTGCGCGCGTCTTTTCACGTATCACATTCACAACTTGCACTAGATCATTAATTTATAACGAATTTCGGTTTGAGGGTCGGCTTGAGGGGCTGCGCGTAAGTCCTTGTTCTAACTAACAAAATTCGTCAAAAAATCGTTCGTCTCCCTTGACCGTCCCTGACCCTTCCTCTAAAGTGGGAGACAGTGTGAGAAAGTGTATTTTTGTGTGATCTGGCGGGCAGTTCCGGTTAGATTCTCAGCGAATGTGAGGGGGCGCGGCGCCCCGAACGGGAGAGCGGAAAGTGTTCCAGGGGGCGTCGGCGCTGACGCTCGATGCGAAAGGGCGGATGTCGGTCCCGTCTCGCTATCGCGAAGCGCTGCAAGGACAGGCAGAAGGCCGGGTGACTGTGACCAAGCACCCGGACGGCTGCCTGTTGCTGTTTCCACGCCCCGAATGGGAAGTCTTCCGCGCCAAGATCGCCGCGCTGCCGATGGACGCACACTGGTGGCGCCGCATTTTTCTCGGCAACGCGATGGACGTCGATCTCGACAGCGCGGGCCGGATTCTCGTATCACCGGAACTGCGGATGGCAGCCGGGCTTGAAAAGGAAGTCATGTTGTTGGGAATGGGAAGTCACTTCGAGCTGTGGGATGCGCAGACCTACACCGCGAAGGAGCAGGCGGCGATGGCGCAGGGCATGCCCGATGCGCTGAAGAACTTCACGTTCTGATTGCGGTGACGGAGACGCCCGCGATGAGAAACGAATTCCAGCACCGGACGGTGCTGCTCGACGAAGCAGTCGATGCGCTCGTGACGCGGCCCGACGGCCTCTATGTCGACGGCACGTTCGGTCGCGGCGGCCACAGCCGCGCGGTGCTCGCGCGGCTGGCCGATGGCGGCCGGCTGATCGCGTTCGACAAGGATCCGCTCGCGATCGCGACGGCGCAGCAGATCGCCGACCCGCGCTTCTCGATCGTGCATGACAGTTTTGCGTCGCTCGGCGGCGCACTGGCCGAACGCGGCGTTGCGCGGGCGACGGGGGTGCTGCTGGATCTGGGCGTGTCCTCGCCGCAGATCGACGATCCTGAGCGCGGTTTCAGTTTCCGCGCGAACGGCCCGCTCGACATGCGCATGGATACGACACGCGGCGAATCGGCGGCCGACTGGCTCGCGCGCGCGTCGCTGCAGGAACTGACGGAGGTGATTCGAGATTATGGGGAAGAACGGTTTGCTTTTCAGATTGCAAAGGCGCTTGTTGCTCGCCGGGAAGAATCCGATCGTCTCGGGCCCCTCGACAGCACGGGCGAGCTTGCCCAAATCGTGGGTCACGCCGTCAAGACACGTGAGAAGGGCAAGGATCCGGCAACCCGCACCTTTCAGGCTATACGGATTCACGTCAATCAAGAGCTTGCGGACCTGCAGGTCGTTCTAGAGGCCGCATTGTCGTCGTTGGAGCAAGGGGGGCGGCTGGTCGTGATCAGCTTTCATTCGCTCGAGGATCGGATCGTCAAGCGGTTCATGCAGGCGCATTCCAGTGCGCCGGCGGTCGACCGCCGCCTGCCGATCCGCGCCGTCGACCTGCCGTCGCCGCCGCTCAAGCTGCTTGGACGCAAGTTCCCGAGCGACGCCGAAGTCGACGCCAATCCGCGCGCCCGGTCCGCCGTGATGCGCATCGCGGAGCGCGTCGCGCCATGAACCGCCTCAACATCTTCCTGCTGATCGTCGTGATGGGTTGTGCCTTGTCGGTCGTCAATTCGACCAATCAGCAGCGGCAGATCTTCTTCCAGTTGCAGCGTGCCCAGTCGCAGGAGCATCAGCTCCAGCAGGACTACGCGCAGCTGCAGTACCAGCAGAGCGCGCTGTCGAAGACGTCGCGTATCGAGCAATTGGCCAACGATTCGCTGAAGATGCAGCCGATCGCGACCGGCCGCACCCAGTATCTGACGCTCGCGCCGGGCGCCGCGAAGGCCGTCGACGCGCCGCTGCCCACCTCGGCCGTGTCGGGCGCGCCGGGGAGCGCGCGATGAAGCCGCGTCAGCCGAACGTCAAGTTCGCGTCGAGCCCCGTGCTGTCCGTGCATCTGCCGATGTGGCGCTCGAAGCTCGTGGTGTTCATGCTGTTCATGGCGTTCTTCGCGCTGGCCGCGCGCGCGTTCTGGATCCAGGGGCCGGGCAACGCGTTCTACCAGAAGCAGGGCGAGAGCCGCTACCAGCGCACGCTCGAGCTGCCGGCCACGCGCGGCAAGATCCTCGACCGCAACGGCCTGGTGCTCGCGACGAGCCTGCCGGTGCGCGCGATCTGGGCAATTCCGGAATCGGTGCCGGACGATCTCGGCGCCGACAAGCTCGGTGATCTCGGCAAGCTGCTCGACATGAGCACGACCGACCTGCGTCGCAAGCTGTCCGAGGACAAGAGTTTCGTCTACGTGAAGCGGCAGGTGCCGATCGATGTGGCCGACAAGGTCGCCGCGCTCGACATTTCCGGCATCTATGCGCGCAACGAGTACAAGCGCTTCTATCCGGAAGGGGAGATCACCGCCCACCTGATCGGCTTCACGAACGTCGAGGACGAAGGTCAGGAAGGCGTCGAACTCGCCGACCAGAAGCTGCTGGCCGGCGTGCCGGGCAGCCGGCACGTGATCAAGGACCGCGTGGGCCACATCGTCGAGGACGTCGACGAGCAGATGCCGCCGCACGACGGCACCGACGTGGACCTGTCGATCGACAGCAAGATCCAGTACATCACCTACGCGAACCTGAAGGCCGCGATCGAGAAGTTCCACGCCAAGGCGGGCGCGGCGATGGTGGTCGACGTGCGCACCGGCGAGGTGCTCTCGCTCGTCAATTACCCGACCTACAACCCGAACGACCGCTCGCACCTGACCGGCGAGCAGTTGCGCAACCGCGCGCTGACCGATGTGTTCGAGCCGGGCTCGATCATGAAGCCGTTCACGGTGTCGCTCGCGCTCGATCTGCACCGCGTCTCGCCGACCACGCTGGTCGATACCGGCAATGGCCATTTCACGCTCGATGGCGCGCCGATCAGCGACGATGCCGGCTTCGGCGTGCTGACGGTGGGCGGCGTGATCCAGAAGTCGAGCAACATCGGCGCGACCAAGATCGCGATGACGATGCGGCCCGAGGAAATGTGGAACATGTATACCAGCATCGGCCTCGGCCAGGCGCCGAAGGTCGGCTTCCCCGGCGCGGCGGCGGGCCGCCTGCGGCCGTGGAAGAGCTGGCGCCGGATCGAGCAGGCGACGATGTCCTACGGCTATGGCCTGTCAGTCTCGCTGTTCCAGCTCGCCCATGCTTATACCGCGATCGCTCACGACGGCGAGCTGATGCCGCTGTCGATCTTCAAGGCCAACGAGACGCAGCCGCCGCAGGGCCCGCAGGTGTTCTCGCCGACCACCGCGCGCGAAGTGCGCGAGATGCTCGAGAGCGTGGTGACGAAGAACGGCACCTCGCCCGACGCGGCGGTGCCCGGCTATCGCGTCGGCGGCAAGAGCGGCACGGCCTACAAGCAGGTCGGCCGCGGCTATGACCACAAGAAGTATCGCGCGTCGTTCGTCGGCATGGCGCCGATGCCGAATCCGCGCATCGTGGTGGCCGTGACGGTCGACGAGCCGACGGCCGGCAGCCACTTCGGCGGTCAGGTGTCCGGCCCGGTGTTCTCGACCATCGTCGGCGATACGCTGCGCGCGCTGAACGTGCCGCCGAACATGCCGGTCAAGCAGCTGGTGGTGTCCGACGACGCGGGCCCGGCGCAGGCGCTGCCGGCCGCCGCGCAGAAGCTCGCGACCATGCCGGCCGGCCGCATGACCGTGTCGAGCACGGCTCACAACCGCCCGGGGGTGGTGCGATGAGCGCCGTGCGCAGTTCCCATCCGGCGCAGGCGCAAATCGCCGCCGCGCTTGCCTGGCTGCGCGAGCACGCGAAGCCGGGCGCGCAGCTGCACGCCGACACGCGCTCGCTGCAGCCCGGCGACGTATTCCTGGCCTACGCCGTGGACGGTGCCGACAATCGCCCGCATCTCGCGAACGCGCTGTCGCGCGGCGCGGTGGCCGTGCTGGTGCAGCCCGAAGGCTTCGCCGGCGCCGATGCGCTCGACCCGGCCGTCGCGCTCGCGGTGCCCGGGCTCGACGCGCTGGCGGGCGAGATCGCCAGCGGCTGGTACGGCGATCCGAGCGACGCGATGTTCGCGATCGGCGTGACCGGCACCAACGGCAAGACTTCCTGCACGCAATGGATCGCGACGGCGCTCACCGCGCTGCGCCGGCCGTGCGCGGTGATCGGCACGCTCGGCAGCGGCATGCCGGGCCGGCTCGTCGCCACCGGCTTCACGACGCCCGACGCGCCGCAGCTGCAGCGCAGCCTCGCGCAACTGCGTGATGACGGCGCCCAGGCGGTAGCGATGGAAGTGTCGTCGCACGCGCTGCACCAGGGTCGCGTGAACGGCACCGCGTTCGACGTCGCCGTATTCACGAACCTGACGCAGGACCATCTCGACTATCACCGCACCTTCGCGGCCTACGAGGCGGCGAAGGCGAAGCTGTTCGCCTGGCGCGGACTGCGCCACGCGATCGTCAACCGCGACGACGCGGCGGGCGGCCGACTGCTGGCCACGCTCGCGGGCCGCGTGCGCACCGTGGCCTACGGCATCGGCGCGCGCGACGACGCTCCCGAGGCCGACCGCGCGCTGATCGCGAGCGAGGTCCGCGCGACCGCGACCGGCACCGCGTTCCGGCTGACCTCGTCGTGGGGCGACGCCGACGTGGAAGTCGGCACGCTGGGCCTGTTCAACGTCAGCAACCTGCTGGCCGTGCTGGCCACGCTGCTGGTGGCCGACCTGCCGTTCGACGCGGCGCTCGCCGAGCTGCGCCGGCTCGAATCGGTGAACGGACGGATGCAGCGGCTCGGCGGCCGGATCGATCACGACGAACCGCTGGTGGTGGTCGATTACGCGCACACGCCCGATGCGCTCGACAAGACGCTCGAGGCGCTGCGGCCGATCGCCGAGGCACGCGGCGGCGCGCTGGTCTGCATGTTCGGCTGCGGCGGCGATCGCGACACGACCAAGCGTCCGTTGATGGGCGGTATCGCCGAGCGGCTCGCCGACCGCGTGGTCGTGACGAGCGACAACCCGCGCAGCGAGGCCCCGCTCGCGATCATCGAACAGATCGCGGCCGGCATGCAGGCGCCGGAGCGCGCGCTGCGCGTCGAGGATCGCGCCAGCGCGATCCTGCAGGCCGTGCGCGGCGCGGCGCGTGAGGACGTGGTGCTGCTGGCCGGCAAGGGACACGAGGCAACACAGGAAATCATGGGCAAGAAGCGGGAATTCTCGGATCAGGATCACGCGCGGCTCGCACTGGCCGCGCGCGCGACGCATGCGCACGGAGGCGGCGAATGACGATGCTGACGCTGCATGAGGCCGCCGCGCTGATTCCGGGTGCCACCGTGATCGGCGACGGGAGCGCCGCGTTCGCGCGCGTGTCCACCGACAGCCGCACGGTCGGCGAGGGCGACCTGTTCGTCGCGCTGCGGGGCGAGCGCTTCGACGCGCACGACTTCCTGGCCGACGTCGCCGCGCGCGGCGCGAGCGCGGCGCTGGTGTCGCGCGAGGCGGCGCTGCCGGGCCTGCCGCAACTGAAGGCGGCCGACACGCGCGCGGCGCTCGGCGCGCTCGCGCACGGCTGGCGCCAGCGCTTCGAGCTGCCACTGGTCGCCGTGACGGGCAGCAACGGCAAGACCACCGTGAAGGAGATGATCGCCTCGGTGTTTGCGGCCGCGGTCGGCCAGGACGCACGGCTCTCCACGGCCGGCAACTTCAACAACGACATCGGCCTGCCGCTGACGCTGCTGCGCCTCGCGCCGGCGCACCGGCTCGCCGTGATCGAACTCGGCATGAATCACCCGGGCGAAACCGGCACCCTTGCCAAGATCGCCGCGCCAACGATTGCGCTCGTCAATAACGCGCAGCGCGAGCATCAGGAATTCATGGCGACGGTCGAGGCGGTCGCGCTCGAGCACGCGTCGGTGATCCACGCGCTCGGGCCGGACGGCGTCGCGGTGTTCCCGGCCGACGACAGGTACGCCGGCATCTGGCGCGTGGCCGCCACCGGCAACCGGATCGTCGACTTCGCGCTGAACGACGACGGCCGCGCCACGCCCGCCGAGGTGACGGGCACGACCCACGGCGGCGTGCTCGTGATCGACACGCCGGCCGGCCGCATCGAGGTGCGACTGCGCGCGCTCGGCGCGCACAACGCGCGCAACGCGCTGGCCGCCACGGCCGCGGCACTCGCGGCCGGCGTCGAGCCCGACGCGATCCGCGCCGGGCTCGAGGCGTTCGAGCCGGTCAAGGGACGCCTGCAGGTCAAGCGCGCGGTGCTCGCGTCGCTGGCCGGCGCGATGCTGATCGACGACACCTACAACGCGAATCCCGACTCGATGCGCGCCGCGATCGACGTGCTCGCGCAGTGCGCGGCGCCGCGCGTGCTCGTGATCGGCGAGATGGGCGAGGTCGGCGACGAAGGTCCGGCGTTCCATCGCGAGATCGGCGCCTATGCGCGCGAGCGCGGCATCGACGCGCTGTACGCGACCGGCGAGGCCACCCGCGATGCCTGCGCGGCCTACGGCGCGGCGGCGCGCCATTTCGACGAGATCGGTGCGCTGGTCGCGGCACTCGATACCGCCCGGTACGGCGCGGCGGCGACGGTGCTCGTGAAGGGCTCGCGCTATACCCGCATGGAGCGCGTGGTCGACGCGCTGACGAATCAACCCGCGTCGGGCACCGCGCCCGGCGCTCACTGAGAAGGAAGTCCGCAATGTTGCTGGCGCTGGCGCAATGGCTGCAGGGAGACGCAAGCTTTTTGCGCTTGTTCACGTACCTCACGTTCCGTGCGGTGATGGCTACCATCACCGCGCTTGGCATCGGTCTCGTTTGCGGCCCGTGGGTGATCCGCAAGCTGACCGAGATGAAGGTCGGCCAGGCGGTGCGCAAGGACGGCCCGCAGACGCACCTCGTCAAGTCGGGCACGCCGACCATGGGCGGCGTGCTGATCCTGATCGGCATCGCGGTCGCGACGCTGCTGTGGGGCGACCTGACGAACCGCTTCATCTGGATCGTGATGCTCGTCACGTTCGGCTTCGGCGTGGTCGGCTGGGTCGACGATTACCGCAAGGTGGTCCACAAGGATCCGCGCGGGATGTCGTCGCGCGAGAAGTATTTCTGGCAGTCGGTGATCGGCCTGTTCGCGGCCGTCTACCTGGCGTTCAGCGTGTCCGAGGCGAGCAACGTGCGCGTCTTCGACCTGTTCATGGCGTGGGTGCGCAGCGGCCTGTCGATGGGCCTGCCGGCGCGCGCCGACTTGATGCTGCCGTTCCTGAAGTCGATCAGCTATCCGCTCGGCGTCTGGGGCTTCATCGCGCTCACGTATTTCGTGATCGTCGGCGCGAGCAACGCCGTCAACCTGACCGACGGCCTCGACGGCCTCGTGATCATGCCGGTGGTGCTGGTGGGCGCCTCGCTGGGCGTGTTCGCCTACGTGATGGGCAGCTCGGTCTATTCGAAATACCTGCTGTTCCCGCACATCCCCGGTGCGGGCGAATTGCTGATCTTCTGCTCGGCGATGGGTGGCGCGGGGCTCGCGTTCCTCTGGTACAACACGCACCCCGCGCAGGTGTTCATGGGCGACGTCGGCGCGCTCGCGCTGGGCGGCGCGCTCGGCACGGTGGCAGTGATCGTGCGGCAGGAAATCGTGCTGTTCATCATGGGCGGGATCTTTGTCGCCGAAACGCTGTCGGTGATGCTGCAGGTCACCTGGTTCAAGTACACGAAGCGCCGCTACGGCGAAGGGCGCCGCATCTTCAAGATGGCGCCGCTGCATCACCATTTCGAATTGTCCGGCTGGAAGGAAACGCAGGTCGTGGTGCGTTTCTGGATCATCACGTTGATGCTCTGCCTGTTCGGGTTGACCACGCTCAAACTGCGGTAAAGGGATAGCAAGGATGTCTGGCGAGATGTTTGGAGATCGGCAGCGGCCGATGGTGCTCGTGCTGGGGCTCGGTGAATCGGGCCTCGCGATCGCGCGTTGGTGCGCGAGGCACGCGTGTCCGTTGCGCGTCGCGGATACGCGCGAGGCGCCGCCGAATCTCGCCGCGCTGCGCGAGTCCGTGGCCGACGCCGGGTTCGTCGGCGGCGCGTTCACGCCGGCCCTGCTCGACGGCGGCGTCGAGATCGTAGCGCTGAGCCCGGGCCTGTCGCCGCTCGAGCCGGCGCTCGCGGCGCTGCTCGCGGCCGCGCGCGAACGCGGCATCCCGGTGTGGGGCGAACTCGAATTCTTCGCGCGCGCGCTGGCCGGGCTCGCCGCCAACGGCTACGCGCCGAAGGTGCTCGCGATCACCGGCACCAACGGCAAGACCACCACCACCAGCCTGACCGGCCTGCTCTGCGAACGCGCGGGGCGGTCGGTGGCGGTGGCCGGCAACATCAGCCCGGCGATGCTCGACCGGCTGTCGGCCGCGATCGACGCTGCCGCGCTGCCGCAGGTATGGGTGCTGGAGCTGTCGAGCTTCCAGCTCGAAACCGCGGAGACGTTCGCGCCCGACGCGGCGACGGTGCTCAACATCACGCAGGACCATCTCGACTGGCACGGCGGCTTCGCGGCCTACGCGGCCGCGAAGGGCCGCGTCTTCGGGCCGCGCACCGTGCGCGTGCTGAACCGCGACGATGCCGAGACGATGAAGTTCATGCCGCCCGCGGCGGCGGGCGACGCGCCGCGCGCGATCACATTCGGCCTGAACGAGCCGAATCGCGAGGGCGACTACGGCCTGCTGCGCGACAACGGCATCAACTGGCTGGTCGAGGCGATCGATCGCGACGCCGCCGACGAGCCGGTCTCGCCGCGGCGCCGCAAGGCCGGCGCCGCGGTCGCACCGACCCTGACGGCCAAGCGTCTGATGCCGGCCGACGCGCTGCGCATTCGCGGGCTGCACAACGCGGCCAACGCGCTGGCCGCGTTCGCGCTCGCTCGCGCGATCGAGCTGCCGAGCGCCGCGCTGCTGCACGGGCTGCGCGAATACCGCGGCGAGGCGCATCGCGTCGAGCTGATCGCCTCGCTCGACGGCGTCGATTACGTCGACGACAGCAAGGGCACCAACGTCGGCGCGACGGTCGCCGCGCTCGACGGCCTCGCGCAGCGCGCGGTGCTGATCGCCGGCGGCGACGGCAAGGGGCAGGATTTCTCGCCGCTCGCGGCACCCGTGGCGCGCTGGTGCCGCGCGGTGATGCTGATCGGCCGCGACGCGCCGCAGATCCGCGCGGTGCTGGCCGACAGCGGCGTGCCGCTCGCCGATCACGCCACGCTCGAGGCCGCCGTGCGCGCCGCGAGCGAGCTGGCCGAGCCCGGCGACGCGGTGCTGCTGTCGCCGGCCTGCGCGAGCTTCGACATGTTTACCGGTTATGCGCATCGCGCCGCGGTGTTCCGCAGCGCGCTCGAGGACATCGCACTCGACAGGGGGACGTCGCTATGAGCTGGTCCGATCGCTTCGTCTCGCGCTTCATCAGCCAGCGCGAAGGCGGCAGTGCCGCCGTCGCGCGCCCGGCCGCGCGCACCACGTCGGCCGCCGGCGGTTTCGCCCACGGTCTCGGCGGCGTGCGCCCGACGCGCTCGCGGATGCTCGATTTCGACTACTCGCTGATGTGGGTGGCGATCGCGCTGCTCGGGCTCGGCGTGGTGATGGTCTATTCGGCGTCGATCGCGATGCCCGATTCGCCGAAGTACGCGGCCTATCGCGACTATGCGTTCCTGCTGCGCCACGTGGTGTCGTTGACGGTGGCGTTCGTCGCCGCGATCGTCGCGTTCCGCGTGCCGATCGCGACCTGGGACAAATACGCTCCGCACCTGTTCCTGCTCGCGCTCGTCGGGCTCGTGATCGTGCTGGTTCCGCACGTCGGCAAGGGCGTGAACGGCGCACGGCGCTGGATTCCGCTCGGCATCACGAACATGCAGCCGTCCGAGATCATGAAGCTCGCGGTGACGATCTACGCCGCGAACTACACGGTGCGCAAGCAGGAGTACATGCACAGCTTCGCCAAGGGCTTCCTGCCGATGGCGGCCGCGGTCGGTCTGGTCGGCATGCTGCTGCTGCTCGAGCCGGACATGGGCGCGTTCATGGTGGTCGCCGCGATCGCGATGGGCGTGCTGTTCCTCGGCGGCGTGAACGGCAAGCTGTTCGGTGGCCTGGTGGCCACCGCGGTCGGCACCTTCACGATGCTGGTCTGGCTGTCGCCGTGGCGCCGCGAGCGGATCTTCGCCTACCTCGATCCGTGGGACGAGCGCTACGCGCAGGGCAAGGCCTACCAGCTGACCCACTCGCTGATCGCGTTCGGCCGCGGCGAGTGGTTCGGCGTGGGGCTCGGCGGCAGCGTCGAGAAGCTCAACTACCTGCCCGAGGCGCATACCGACTTCATCCTCGCCGTGATCGGCGAGGAACTCGGCTTCGTCGGCGTGCTGGTGGTGATCCTGCTGTTCTACTGGATCGTGCGCCGCGCGTTCGAGATCGGCCGCCAGGCGCTCGCGCTCGACCGCACGTTCGCGGGCCTGATGGCCAAGGGCGTCGGCATCTGGTTCGGCGCGCAGGCCTTCATCAACATGGGCGTGAACCTCGGCCTGCTGCCGACCAAGGGCCTGACGCTGCCGCTCGTCAGCTACGGCGGCTCGGGCATCCTGCTCAACTGCGTGTCGCTCGCCGTGCTGCTGCGCGTCGACTACGAGAACCGGGTGCTGATGCGCGGGGGCAAGGTATGACGGCACGACAGCGCACGCTGATGGTGATGGCAGGCGGCACCGGGGGCCACGTGTTTCCGGGGCTCGCGGTCGCGCACCGGATGCAGGCGCACGGCTGGCGCGTGGTGTGGCTCGGCAACCCGGCCGGCATGGAAGCGACGCTGGTGCCGAAGCACGGCATCGCGATGGAGCCGGTGCGCTTCGGCGGGCTGCGCGGCAAGGGCCTGAAGACCAGGCTCGGCCTGCCGTTCAACCTGCTGCGTGCCTGCATGCAGAGCTTGGGCGCGCTGCGCCGCGTGCAGCCCGACGTGGTGCTCGGCATGGGCGGCTACATCACGTTCCCGGCGGGCGTGATGACGGCGCTCACCGGCCGCCCGCTGGTGCTGCACGAACAGAATTCGATCGGCGGCCTCGCCAACAAGGTGCTCGCGAGGCTCGCGAAGCGCGTGCTGGTGGCGTTCCCCGGCGCGCTGCCGAACGCCGAGTGGACCGGCAACCCGATCCGCGACGAGCTCGCGCGCAGCGCACCGCCGGCGGCGCGCTACGCCGCGCGCAGCGGCCCGCTGCGGCTGCTGGTGGTGGGCGGCAGCCTCGGCGCGGCCGCGCTCAACGAAGTGGTGCCGCGCGCGCTGGCGCAGCTCGCGCCGCACGAGCGCCCGCAGGTGGTGCATCAGGCCGGCGCGAAACACGTCGACGCGCTGCACGCCAACTACGAGGCGGCGGGACTCGCGGCCGGCCACGACGTCACGCTGCTGCCGTTCATCGACGACATGGCCGCGGCCTACGCGAACGCCGACCTGGTGATCTGCCGCTCGGGCGCGATGACCGTCTCGGAGATCGCTGCGGTCGGCGTGGCCGCGCTGTTCGTGCCGTTCCCGCACGCGGTGGACGACCACCAGACCACCAACGCCGCATTCCTCGCCGAGCAGGGCGCGGCGGTGCTGGTGCAACAGCGCGACCTGTCGGCGGAGCTGCTCGCCGACTGGCTGCGCGGCCAGACGCGCGACTCGCTCGCGCAGATGGCCGAACGTTCGCGCTCGCTCGCGAAGCCCGACGCCACCGACGTGGTCGCGCGCGTGTGCGCGCAGGTGGCCGGCGCGAACCTGGAATCGAAGTCATGAAACACATCGTCAAACACATCCATTTCGTCGGCATCGGCGGCGCCGGCATG
Source organism: Burkholderia plantarii (assembly GCF_001411805.1). Lineage (NCBI taxonomy): Bacteria > Pseudomonadati > Pseudomonadota > Betaproteobacteria > Burkholderiales > Burkholderiaceae > Burkholderia > Burkholderia plantarii. Next base: position 512,016 of record NZ_CP007212.1, read on the forward strand.
AGCGGCATCGCCGAGGTGCTGGTGAATCTCGGCTACGAGGTCAGCGGCTCGGACCTGTCGCGCAACGCCGTGACCGAGCGGCTCGCGGCGCTTGGCGCGCGCGTCGCGATCGGCCACGACGCGGCCAACATCGAAGGCGCGAACGCGGTGGTCACCTCCACGGCGGTGCGCTCGGACAATCCGGAAGTGCTCGCGGCGCGGCGCCTCGGCGTGCCGATCGTGCCGCGCGCGGTGATGCTGGCCGAGCTGATGCGCCTGAAGCAGGGCATCGCGATCGCCGGCACCCACGGCAAGACCACCACCACCAGCCTGGTGGCGAGCGTGCTGGCGGCGGGCGGCCTCGATCCGACCTTCGTGATCGGTGGGCGCCTGATCAGCGCCGGCGCCAACGCACGGCTCGGCTCGGGCGACTTCATCGTCGCCGAGGCCGACGAATCGGACGCTTCGTTCCTGAACCTGTATCCCGTCATCGAGGTGATCACCAACATCGACGAGGATCACATGGACACCTACGGGCACGACTTCGCGCGGCTCAAGCAGGCGTTCATCGAATTCACCCAGAGGCTGCCGTTCTACGGCAGCGCGGTGGTCTGCGTCGACGATCCGAACGTGCGCCAGATCCTGCCGTTCATCTCGAAGCCGGTGGTGCGCTACGGCCTTGCGCCCGACGCCGAGGTGCGTGCCGAGCAGGTCCACGCGCGCGACGGGCGCATGCATTTCATGGCGCACCGCGAAGGCCGCGCGCCGCTGCCGGTGGTGCTGAACCTGCCGGGCCTGCACAACGTGCAGAACGCGCTCGCGGCGATCGCGATCGCGACCGATCTCGGCGTGGCCGACGCGGCGATCCAGCAGGCGCTCGCCGATTTCAACGGCGTCGGCCGGCGCTTCCAGCGCTACGGCGAGATCGCGACCGCCGACGGCGCGGGCAGCTACACGCTGGTGGACGACTACGGCCACCATCCGGTCGAGATGGCCGCCACGATCGCCGCCGCGCGCGGCGCGTTCCCGGGCCGCCGGCTGGTGCTGGCATTCCAGCCGCACCGCTACACGCGCACGCGCGACTGCTTCGAGGAGTTCGTCAACGTGCTCTCGACGGTCGACGCGCTGGTGCTGACCGAGGTCTACGCAGCCGGCGAGGCGCCGATCCCGACCGCGAGCGGCGAGGCGCTGTCGCGCGCGCTGCGCGCGATCGGTCGCGTCGATCCGGCGTTCGTGGCGACGGTCGACGAGGTACCGGCGGCGCTCGCGCAACAGGTGCGCGCGGGTGACGTGGTGATCACGATGGGCGCGGGTTCGATCGGCGGCGTGCCGGGCCGGATCGCGCAGCAACAGCAACAGAAGGGATGACATGAGCGGGATCGATCCGAAACGTTTCGGCAAGGTGGCGGTACTGCTCGGCGGCGTGACCGCCGAGCGCGAGGTATCGCTGAATTCGGGCAGGCTGGTGCTGCAGGGCCTGCGCGACGCGGGCATCGACGCGCATCCGTTCGACCCGTCCGAGCGGCCGCTGTCGGCGCTGAAGGACGAGGGCTTCGTGCGCGCGTTCAACGCGCTGCACGGCGGCTACGGCGAGAACGGCCAGATCCAGGGCGCGCTCGATTTCTACGGGATCCGCTACACCGGTCCCGGCGTGCTCGGCTCGGCGCTCGGCCTCGACAAGTTCCGCACCAAGCTGGTCTGGCAGCAGACCGGCATCCCGACGCCGCCGTTCGAGACCGTGATGCGCGGTGACGACGTGGCCGCGCGTGCGCCGGAAATCGTCGCGAAGCTGGGCCTGCCGCTGTTCGTGAAGCCGGCCAGCGAAGGCTCGAGCGTCGCGGTGATCAAGGTGAAGGACGCCGCCGCGCTGCCGGCCGCGCTCGACGAGGCGGGCCGGCACGACCGCATCGTGATCGTCGAGAAGAGCATCGAGGGCGGCGGCGAGTACACGGCCTGCATCGCGGGCGACCTGGATCTGCCGGTGATCCGCATCGTGCCGGCCGGCGAGTTCTACGACTATCACGCGAAATACCTCGCCGACGACACGCAGTACCTGATCCCGTGCGGGATCGACGCGGCGAAGGAAACGGAATTCAAGCGGCTCGCGCGCCGCGCGTTCGAGGTGCTCGGCTGCAGCGGCTGGGGTCGCGCCGATTTCATGCTCGACGCGGCGGGCAACCCGTATTTCCTGGAAGTGAACACGGCGCCGGGGATGACCGACCACTCGCTGCCGCCGAAGGCGGCGCGCGCGGTCGGCATCAGCTACTCGGAGCTGGTGGTGAAGGTGTTGTCGCTGACGCTCGAAGACTGACCCGGATACGGAATCGACCCATGTGGAACAACGTTCGCCAGCTCAACCTCGCGGCCAGCGCGCTTTACGCGCTGCTGCTGCTCGGTTGCACGGCGGCGGGCTGCTACTGGCTGATCCAGCGCCCGGCGTTCGCGCTGCGCACGATCCTGATCGACGGCGACACCGACCATATCAATTCACCCACGGTGCGCGCGAGCGTGGTCGGGCGGCTGAAGGGCAACTTCTTCACCGTCGATCTCGATACCGCGCGCGTCGCGTTCGAGCAGATGCCGTGGGTGCGCCACGCGAGCGTGCGGCGCGTCTGGCCGAACGCGCTGGCCGTCTCGCTGGAGGAATACAAGCCGCTCGGCACCTGGGGCAGCGACCAGCTCGTCAGCACCGACGGCGAGCTGTTCACGGCGAACCAGGGCGAGCTCGACGAGGAACTGCCGGCCTTCGACGGTCCGGACGGCAGCGCCAAGGAAGTCGTGCGGCGCTACCGCGATTTCGGCAAATGGCTCGCGCCGCTGAATTCGCCGCTGGAGGAGGTCACGCTGTCGTCGCGCTACGCGTGGACCGTCAAGCTCGCGAACGGCATGGAGATCGAGTTCGGGCGCGAGCGCAATGGCGACACGCTGCCCGATCGCGCGCAACGGCTGGTGGCCGCGTGGCCGGCCGTCACCGAGCGCTGGGGCGCCGACATCGAGTACGCGGACCTGCGCTATCCGAACGGGTTCGCGATCCGCGCGGCAGGCATGCGCTTCCTGAGCGACACCGACCACGGCAAGAAGTAACAGGACATCACACGCAAGAGCACTTATGAGCAAAGACTACAAAGATCTGCTGGTTGCCCTCGACATCGGAACCTCGAAGGTCGTGGCCGTCGTGGCCGAGCTGAAGGGCGAAGGCCGCTACGAGGTGATCGGCCTCGGCCAGAGCGAGTCGAAAGGTCTCAAGAAAGGCGTCGTGGTGAACATCGAGGCCACCGTGCAGTCGATCCAGCGGGCGCTCGAGGAGGCCGAGCTGATGGCCGACTGCAAGATCACGAACGTGTTCACGGGGATCGCCGGCAGCCACATTCGCAGCTTCAATTCGAGCGGGATGGTGGCAATCAAGGAGAAGGAGGTCACGCAGACCGACGTGGCGCGCGTGATCGAGACCGCCAAGGCGATCAACATCCCTACCGACCAGCAGGTGCTGCACATCCTGACCCAGGAATTCATCATCGACGGCCAGGAGGACGTGCGCGAGCCGATCGGCATGAGCGGGATCCGTCTCGAGGTGAAGGTCCACATCGTGACGGGCGCGGTCAGCGCGGCGCAGAACATCGTCAAGTGCGTGCGCCGCTGCGGGCTCGAGGTCAACGACCTGATCCTGCAGCCGCTCGCCTCGTCGCTGGCGGTGCTGACCGAGGACGAGAAGGATCTCGGCGTGGTGCTGGTCGACATCGGCGGCGGCACTACCGACATCGCGATCTTCGCGGAAGGCGCGATCCGCCATACCGCGGTGATCCCGATCGCGGGCGACCAGATCACGAGCGACATCGCGATGGCGCTGCGCACGCCGACGCCCGACGCCGAGGACATCAAGGTCAGCCACGGCATCGCCAAGCAGGCGCTGGCCGATCCGGACGAGATGGTGGAAGTGCCGGGGCTCGGCGAGCGCGGTCCGCGCACGCTGTCGCGCCAGGCGCTCGCGGCCGTGATCGAGCCGCGCGTGGAAGAGCTGTTCTCACTCGTGCAACAAGTCGTGCGCGAGTCGGGTTACGAAGAGTTACTTAGTTCCGGTGTCGTGCTCACCGGCGGGGCTGCGATGATGCCCGGCATGGTCGAGCTGGGCGAGGACATTTTCCTGAAACCGGTGCGTATCGGCGCGCCCGAATATGCGGGCGGCCTCGCCGACGTGGTGCGCAATCCGCGCTACTCGACGGCGATGGGGCTGCTCGTGGAAGGCAGCGCGCAACGCATGCGCGGCCGCAAGGTCGCAGTGCAATCGGGCTCGGCGGGCCAGATCTTCACGCGGATGAAGGACTGGTTCCTGAGCAATTTCTGAACGGGTTTTGCGCCGGTGCCGGCGGCCGGCGCGCGACGGGAGGTTGCCCGATCTCCCGCCGGATAACGGCCGAGTGGTTTTATCTTTCTTGACGGAGGCAACAATGGAATTCGAAATGCTGGAAACCGAGACCAACGGCACCATCATCAAGGTGATCGGGGTCGGTGGCGCGGGCGGCAACGCGGTCGCGCACATGATCAACCGCGGCGTGCAGGGCGTCGATTTCGTCGTCATGAACACCGACGCGCAGGCGCTCTCGCGCTCGCGCGCGCCGAACGTGATCCAGCTCGGCAGCACCGGCCTCGGCGCCGGCGCGAAGCCGGACATGGGCCGTGCTGCCGCCGAGGAAGCGCGCGAGCGGATCGCCGATTCGCTGCGCGGCGCGCACATGGTGTTCATCACCGCCGGCATGGGCGGCGGCACCGGCACGGGCGCCGCTCCGGTGGTCGCGCAGATCGCCAAGGAGATGGGCATCCTGACGGTGGGCGTGGTCAGCAAGCCGTTCGAGTTCGAGGGCGGCAAGCGCATGCGCGTGGCCGAAGCGGGCGCGCAGCAGCTCGAGGATCACGTCGATTCGCTGATCGTCGTGCTGAACGACAAGCTGTTCGACGTGATGGGCGACGACGCCGAGATGGACAAGTGCTTCCAGTGCGCCGACGACGTGCTGAACAACGCCGTCGCGGGCATCGCCGAAATCATCAACGTCGACGGTCTCGTCAACGTCGACTTCGAAGACGTGAAGACGGTGATGGGCGAGCAGGGCAAGGCGATGATGGGCACGGCCACGGTGGCCGGCGTCGATCGCGCGCGTCTCGCGGCCGAGCAGGCCGTGGCGAGCCCGCTGCTCGAAGGCGTCGATCTGTCGGGCGCGCGCGGCGTGCTGGTCAACATCACGTCGAGCCGTTCGCTGCGCCTGTCGGAAACGCGCGAAGTGATGAACACCATCAAGAGCTACGCGGCGGAAGACGCCACGGTGATCTTCGGCGCCGTCTACGACGACGCGATGGGCGACGCGCTGCGCGTGACGGTGGTGGCCACGGGCCTCGGCCGCGCGGCGAAGAAGCAGCAGACCACGCCGATGACGCTGCTGCGCACCGGTACCGACAACCAGCCGGTCGGCGCGGTGGCGCACAGCTACGCCCCGGCGCACGTGAATACCGCGGACTACGGCGCGCTCGACACGCCGGCCGTCTGGCGCAATTCGCGTGAAACGGCGGCCTCGCACGTGCAGGCGCTGCAGGAAAAGGGCGTCGATACTTACGACATCCCGGCATTCCTGCGCAAGCAGGCCGACTGACACGGGCAGGCGGGCCGCTCGCGCGGCCGGCCGACGTGACGGTGGAACGGACCCTGACAGGCCGCGTCGATGACGGCGCCGGGCCGGGCAAGTTGCCCTCTTCGCTTCGGCGGAGCGGGACGGGGCCTGTTTTCCGTTGCGAAACCCGCAACCGCATCGCATTGAAGGACCAGGCATGATTCAAGCAGGCGATACGCTGCCCGACGCACAAGTCTTCGAGTTCGTCGACGAAGCGCGCGAGGGTTGCACGCTCGGGCCGAATGCGCTCGGCGTGCGTGAACAGACGGCGGGCAAGCGCGTGGTGATCTTCGGATTGCCGGGCGCGTTCACGCCGACCTGTTCGGCCAGGCACGTGCCGGGCTACGTCGAGCTGGCCGAGCCGCTGCGCGCGGCCGGCGTCGACGAGATCTGGTGCGTGTCCGTCAACGACGCATTCGTGATGGGCGCCTGGGGACGGGATCTGCACACCGCGGGCAAGGTGCGCATGATCGCGGACGGCAGCGCTGCATTGACTCAGGCACTGGGACTTACGCAGGATTTGTCCGCGCGCGGCATGGGGATCCGTTCCCAGCGCTACGCGATGGTGGTCGACGACGGCGTGGTCAAGACGCTGGCGGTCGAGGCACCGGGCAAGTTCGAAGTCAGCGACGCGGCAAGCATCCTGGCGGCGCTCACGCGCTGAGCGTGCCGCCGTGGCCGTTGCGCTGCCGCAACGCGCCATGGCGAGACAAGGTGCCGCTATACGGGCCGACATCCGGAAACGCCTCCATTCCGGACGTCGGCCCGTCTTTCTAGATGCCGATACCGCTTTCTCGGGTAACGCGTAGAAACAGTTGATACGACAATCGGTCCAACGTCGCTACCGGTTTTGCGCTATACTCTCGCCTATCGAATAAAAGTCCTGATTGATAACGTCAATCAAGAATCAAGACATCATGTTGAAGCAGCGAACCATCAAATCGATCGTGAAGACCGTCGGCATCGGCCTGCACTCGGGCCGCAAGGTCGAACTGACGCTTCGCCCGGCCGCGCCGGGTACGGGGATCGTCTTCACGCGCGTCGATTTGCCGGCCCCGGTCGAGATTCCGGCCAACGCGATGGCGATCGGCGACACGCGCCTCGCGTCGGTGCTGCAGAAGGACGGCGCGCGTGTCTCGACGGTCGAGCACCTGATGTCGGCCTGCGCCGGCCTCGGCGTCGACAATCTCTACGTCGACGTGACCGCCGAGGAAATCCCGATCATGGACGGTAGCGCCTCGTCGTTCGTCTTCCTGATCCAGTCGGCCGGCATCGAGGAGCAGAACGCGCCGAAGCGTTTCATCAAGGTGACGCGCCCGGTCGAGATTCGCGACGGCGACAAGTTCGCCCGGCTCGATCCGTATTTCGGCTTCAAGCTCAAGTTCACGATCGATTTCCGCCATCCGGCCGTCGACAAGACGGGTCAGGAACTCGAGGTCGATTTCGCCAATACGTCCTACGTGCGCGAGATCGCACGCGCGCGCACCTTCGGCTTCGCCCACGAGGTCGAAATGATGCGCGAGCTGGGCCTGGCGCGCGGCGGCAGCATGGACAACGCGATCGTGCTCGACGAGTACCGCATCCTCAACAACGACGGCCTGCGCTACGACGACGAGTTCGTGAAGCACAAGATGCTCGACGCGATCGGCGATCTGTACGTGGTGGGCCATCCGCTGCTCGCGTCGTACACCGCCTACAAGTCGGGCCACGGCCTCAACAACGCCTTGCTGCGCGAACTGCTCGCGCACGAGGACGCCTACGAGATGGTCACGTTCGAGGATTTGAAGGCCGCGCCGCGCGGTTTCGGCTTCGACGCGCAGACGGCGTTCGCGTAAGCGGGCGTCGGGCGGGGCGGCACGCGTCGGCCCCGGCACAATGAAAGAAGGCAGCCATCCGGCTGCCTTTTTCGCATGGGGGACCCGCATCGAGGGGCGAGCCCCTCAGCGCGTCGGCTTCGGTTTCTTCGCATGCCGCTCGGCCATGCGTGCCAGCGCGTCCTGCAGCGGCGACGGCGCCAGCGCCTCGGCCAGCTCGCGCAGCGCCTCGGTGCCCGCGGGCGTCATGCGCGCCTGCTTGATCCGCAGCGGCTCCGGCGCATCCTGCGGGCGCACCCGTACCTTCAGCGTCGCGACGTGCCAGCCGCGCGCCTGCAGGTCGGCGACGAGGCGCGGCGCCACCTGCCGCAGCCGCGCGGCCAGCGCGTTGTGCGCCGCGAACAGCGTCAGGCCGCCGTCCTTGATCGAGCCGGGTTCGACGTGATTGGCGAGATAGTCGGGCAGCAGCGCGCGCAGATCGCGCTGCAGCGAGGCGACCTGCTCGACGCCGGCGCGCAGCGCGGCGAACGCGTCGGTGCGCTTGAGCACGTCGGCCGCCACCTGCGGGCGCGAGTAGCCAGCCGCACGGGCGGATGCGTAGGCGGACGACTTGGCGGACCTGGGCGGGCGATTCATGAAGCGGCGCGGATTTTCGTGGGGCAGCAGCGATGGCGATGGACGGATTGTAACCTGCGCGAGGCATGCTGACGGCCGGGTGGCCGGGGCCGGATCGACGGAGGGCGATCGGCCCCCCGCGCGGGATTTCCCGCACGGCCTTGATGCGGCGTCGTTCCGGCCGCATATCGGTTGTCGCGGCGGCGCATTCGGCGCGCCTTTGCCGGGCGCGAAGCGGGGGCCGGCGCGATACCGGCGCGTGCAAATGCGCGTGCTAAAATTCTTCGTTTGAATTCACTCATACGCTAAGCCGCCAAGGCTCGGCGCGCCGGGGTAGGTGTCATCCGCTCCGGGGCCGTTGCTGCGACGCAGACCCGATCGATGACAACCGGTTTTCTCCAGAAGATTTTTGGCAGCCGCAATCAGCGGCTCGTCAAGCAATACCAAAAGACCGTCGCGGCGATCAATGCGCTCGAGCCGCAGATCGAGCAGTTGACGGACGACCAGTTGCGCGGCAAGACGGGTGAATTCCGCCAGCGCGTCGCGGCCGGCGAGTCGCTCGACAAGCTGCTGCCGGAGGCGTTCGCGGTCTGTCGCGAGGCGAGCCGGCGCGTGCTGAAGATGCGCCATTTCGATACGCAGTTGATCGGGGGCATGGTGCTGCATTACGGCAAGATCGCCGAAATGCGCACCGGCGAAGGCAAGACGCTCGTCGCGACGCTGGCCGCCTACCTGAACGCACTGTCGGGCCGCGGCGTCCACGTCGTGACCGTCAACGACTATCTCGCGCAGCGCGATGCCGAGTGGATGGGCCGCCTCTACAACTTCCTCGGGCTGTCGGTCGGCATCAACCTGTCCGGCATGGAGCACGAGCAGAAGCACGAAGCCTACGGCGCCGACATCACCTACGGCACCAACAACGAGTTCGGCTTCGACTACCTGCGCGACAACATGGTCTACGAGACCGAGGCACGCGTGCAGCGCGCGCTGAACTTCTCGATCGTCGACGAAGTGGACTCGATCCTGATCGACGAGGCGCGCACGCCGCTGATCATCTCGGGCCAGGCCGAGGACCACACCGAACTATACGTGCGCATGAACGCGCTGCCGCCGCTGCTCGAGCGTCAGATCGGCGAGGAGAAGGCCGACGGCACCGGCGTCGAGAAGCCGGGCGACTACACGCTCGACGAGAAGGGGCGCCAGGTGTTCCTCACCGAGTCGGGCCACGAGAAGGCCGAGCGACTGCTCGCCGAGTGGGGCCTGATCGGCGAGGGCGAAAGCCTCTATGCGCCGCAGAACATCACGCTGATGCACCACGTGTACGCGGCGCTGCGCGCCCACACGCTGTTCCATCTCGACCAGCACTACGTGGTGCAGAACGGCGAGGTGGTGATCGTCGACGAGTTCACGGGCCGCCTGATGGCGGGCCGGCGCTGGTCAGACGGCCTGCACCAGGCGGTCGAGGCGAAGGAGCACGCGAAGATCCAGAGCGAGAACCAGACGCTCGCCTCGATCACGTTCCAGAACTACTTCCGGATGTACGCGAAGCTGTCGGGCATGACCGGCACGGCCGACACCGAAGCCTACGAGTTCAACGAGATCTACGGCCTCGAGACGGTCGTGATCCCGACCAACCGCCCGCCGAAGCGGATCGACAAGCAGGACCAGATCTACAAGAGTGCGAAGGAGCGCTACGACGCGGTGATCCGCGACATCCGCGACTGCTACGAGCGCGGCCAGCCCGTGCTGGTCGGTACCACCTCGATCGAGAACTCGGAGTTGCTCTCGCACCTGCTCAAGCAGGCCGGGCTGCCGCACGAGGTGCTGAACGCGAAGCAGCACGCGCGCGAAGCGGCGATCGTCGCCGAGGCGGGGCGCCCGAAGCGGATCACGATCGCCACCAACATGGCGGGCCGCGGCACTGACATCGTGCTCGGCGGCAACGTCGAGAAGCAGGCGTCGTTCATCGAGGCCGACGACGCGATCCCGGCCGAGGAAAAGGTCGCGCGCATCCAGCAACTGCACGACGAGTGGGAAACGCTGCACGAGCAGGTGAAGGCCGCGGGCGGCCTGCACATCATCGGCACCGAGCGCCACGAGTCGCGCCGTATCGACAACCAGCTGCGCGGCCGTGCGGGCCGCCAGGGCGATCCGGGTTCGTCGCGCTTCTACCTGTCGCTCGACGATCCGCTGCTGCGCATCTTCGCCGGCGACCGCGTGCGCGCCATCATGGACCGCCTGAAGATGCCCGAAGGCGAGGCGATCGAGGCCGGCATCGTGACGCGCTCGATCGAATCGGCGCAGCGCAAGGTCGAGGCGCGCAACTTCGACATCCGCAAGCAGCTGCTCGAATACGACGACGTGTCGAACGATCAGCGCAAGGTGATCTACCAGCAGCGCAACGAGCTGCTCGAGGCGAACGACATCGCCGAGACCATCGGCGCGATGCGCCATGGCGTGATCACCGAGATCGTCCACCAGTACGTGCCGCAGGGCAGCATCGAGGAGCAATGGGACCTGCCCGAGCTCGAGGAAGCGCTGCGCAACGACTGGGGCCTCGATCTCGCGGTCCAGGAGATGGTCAACGAATCGCAGTCGATCAACGTCGATGAAATCCTCGAAGCCGTGACGACGGCCGCCGACGAGCACTACGAGGCGAAGGTCGCGCTGGTCGGCCGCGAGGCGTTCAGCTCGTTCGAGCGCTCGATCATGCTGCAGACGCTCGACCGCCTCTGGCGCGAGCATCTGGCCGCGCTCGACCATCTGCGCCAAGGCATCCACCTGCGCGGCTACGCGCAGAAGAATCCGAAGCAGGAGTACAAGCGCGAGGCGTTCGAACTGTTTGCGGCGATGCTCGAGGCGACCAAGCAGGAAGTCACGCGGATCGTCATGAACGTGCAGATTCAGTCGCCGGAACAGCTCGAGGAAGTCGCCGAGCAGATCGAGGAATCGGGCGGCCAGTTGGTCGAGAACGTCGAACTGCGTCATGCCGATTTCTCCGACACCGGCGCCGCAGTGGCGACGGTGGCCACGGCCGAGATGGTCGGCAGCGCGATGGCGGCGGGTGCGGGCGGCGAACTGGCGGGCGACGTGCCGCGCGTCGGGCGCAACGATCCGTGCCCGTGCGGCAGCGGCAAGAAGTACAAGCACTGCCACGGCAAGCTGAGCTGATCCCGGCGGCGCCGGCGCGGCATGCGATCCATCCGCCCGGCGCCGTCGTTGCGCTTGCCATGCGTCATGCCGCTGTCGCACGCTCCGGCGCAGCATGACGTGACATGAATCCGCGGCGGCCCGCATCGATGCGCGCCGCCGCTTCGTTCTCATTCACCGATGCCGGCCGCGGCCGGCATTTTCCTTTCGGCAGGTGTCCCCATGGCTGTCAATTTCCCCTCGATCGATCCCGCGCAACTGCATCCCGTCGCCGGCGTCACGCTCGGCTGGGCGGAAGCCAGCATCCGCAAGCCGAACCGCAAGGACGTGCTCGTCATCTCCGTGGAGGAGGGGGCGACGGTGGCCGGCGTGTTCACCGAGAACCGCTTCTGCGCGGCGCCGGTGATCGTCTGTCGCGAGCATCTGGCGGGCGTGCGCACCGGCGCGCCGGCGATCCGCGCACTGGTCGTGAACACCGGCAACGCCAACGCCGGCACGGGCGAGCCGGGCCTCGCCGCGACCCGCGAGACCTGCGCCGAACTCGCGCGCCTGACCGGCTTCGCGCCTTCGCAGGTGCTGCCGTTCTCGACCGGCGTGATCCTCGAACCGCTGCCTGTCGATCGCCTGAAAGCCGGCCTGCCCGCCGCGCTCGCGAATCGCGCGGCCGCGAACTGGTACGACGCCGCGCAGGCGATCATGACCACCGACACGCTGCCGAAGGCGGCCTCGCGGCAGGTGGCGATCGACGGCCATACGGTCACGCTGACCGGCATCAGCAAGGGTGCCGGCATGATCAAGCCGAACATGGCGACCATGCTCGGCTTCCTCGCGTTCGACGCGGCCGTCGCCCAGCCGGTGCTCGACCAGCTCGTGAAGGACGTGGCGAACCGCTCGTTCAACTGCATCACGATCGACGGCGACACCTCGACCAACGACTCCTTCATCCTGATCGCCTCGGGCAAGTCGAGCCTGCCGGCCGTCACTTCTACCGACTCGCCCGCCTACGCGGCGCTGCGCGAGGCCGTGACCGAGGTCGCGCAGACGCTCTCGCAGCTGATCGTGCGCGACGGCGAGGGCGCCACGAAGTTCATGACGGTGCAGGTCGAGGGCGGCCGCGACGTGGCCGAATGCCGGCAGATCGCCTACGCGATCGGCCATTCGCCACTCGTGAAGACCGCGTTCTACGCGTCGGACCCCAACCTCGGGCGGATTCTCGCGGCGATCGGCTATGCCGGCATCGCCGATCTCGAAGTCGGCAGGATCGACCTCTATCTCGACGACGTGCTGGTCGCAAAGGCGGGTGGCCGCAACCCCGACTACCAGGAAGCCGACGGCCAGCGCGTGATGAAGCAGAGCGAGATCACGATCCGCGTGCTGCTCGGTCGCGGCGACGCGAGCGCGACGATCTGGACCTGCGATCTGTCGCACGAGTACGTGAGCATCAACGCCGACTACCGGTCGTAAGCCGGCCGCACGCCAAGCGGCGGCGCGCTCGCGCCGCCACGATCATCGAACTACCGGATTCCCAGATGGACAAGCTCGAACAGTTTCTCGACCGCGCCGAAGCGCTGATCGGCCGCTTCGAAGCGCTGCTGCCGCCGGCCCCGGCCGACGTCGACTGGAGCGCGGCGAACGCGTTTCGCTGGCGCAAGCGCCAGGGCCGCGGTTATCTGCAGGCGGTGCCGGCCGTGTCGCCGATCGCGCTCGCCGACCTCCAGAACATCGACCGCCAGAAGGCGCTGATCGAACAGAACACGCGCCAGTTCGTACAGAAGCGGCCGGCCAACAACGTGCTGCTGACGGGCGCGCGCGGCACCGGCAAGTCCTCGCTGATCAAGGCCTGCCTGAACGCCTACGCGGCCGAGGGGCTGCGGCTGATCGAGGTGGACAAGGACGATCTGCACGATCTCGGCGACATCGTCGAACTGATTTCGGCACGCCCCGAGCGCTTCATCGTGTTCTGCGACGACCTCTCGTTCGAGGACGGCGAATCGGGCTACAAGGCGCTGAAGGTCGCGCTCGACGGCTCGATTTCGGCGCAGTCGGACAACGTGCTGATCTACGCGACCTCGAATCGCCGGCACCTGCTGCCCGAATACATGAGCGACAACGAGTCGTACAAGCACCTGCCGGACGGCGAAATCCATCCGGGCGAGGTGGTCGAGGAGAAGATCTCGCTGTCCGAGCGCTTCGGCCTGTGGGTCAGCTTCTATCCGTTCAAGCAGGACGATTACCTGACGATCGTCGCGCACTGGCTGCGCCATTTCGGCTGCGACGACGCGCAGGTCGAGGCGGCGCGCGGCGACGCGCTGGTTTGGGCGCTCGAACGCGGCTCGCGCTCGGGGCGCGTGGCCTGGCAGTTCGCGCGCGACCGCTCCGGCCGCCAGGAGCCGGCATGAGCGCGGCCACCGACGCCAGCGCGGGCGGTGCCGCGCCGCGCAAGGTCACCGAGGTCGCGGTCGGCGTGCTGGTGCAGCCCGACGGCCGCTATCTGCTCGCGCAGCGGCCGGCCGGCAAGCCCTACGAGGGTTACTGGGAATTCCCGGGCGGCAAGCTCGAGGCGGGCGAGAGCGTGGAGGCGGCACTCGCGCGCGAACTGCACGAGGAGCTCGGGATCTCGGTCACGGCCTGTCAGCGCTGGCATACGCTCGAACACGACTATCCGCACGCGTACGTGCGACTGTTCTTCTGCAAGGTCACGGGTTGGGACGGCGAGCCGCATAGCCGCGAAGGGCAGGCGTTCGTCTGGCAGTCGCTGCCGGTAGACGTCGCGCCGCTGCTGCCGGCCGCGCTGCCGGTGCTCGACCTGCTCGCGCGCGAAGCGCAGGCATAGGCACGCCGAGGGCGGTTCGCCCGGGCGTCAGTCCGGCAGGCTTTTCCGCCGATCCGGAAACAGGAGGTCAGTCGTGGTGGCTGGAGCGGCCCGAGCGGCCGTCCGGCTCGCCGTCCGCGGCATCGTCCGACGGTTCGTCGTCGGTGCCGCCGATCCGGTAGCGCTCGGCGGCCCAGGCGCCGAGGTCCATCTGCTTGCAGCGGGCCGAGCAGAACGGGCGGAACGGGCTTTCCGGCGTCCAGGACACGTCCTTCGCGCAAGCCGGGCATTTGACGACGAGAGTCACGGCGATATTCAGAGATTACAGAGCGTCAGCTGGAACGGCACGTCGATATCGACCGCGCGGGGCCGCACGTCGCCGTCCTGGGCGGTGAAGCGCACCCACAGCATGTACTTGTTGGCGCTCGCTTCGGGGATCACGTGGAGTTCGGGCGGCACGCGCACCTGCATCAGCTGATAGGTACGCCCGGACAGCATCTGCTGGTAGCTGCCCTGCATCGCCATCACCTTCGAGGCCTGGCCCGATTCGCGCGCGAGGCGCAGCACGATGGTGGCCGCGTCGCGCAGCGGCAGCAGCGGCATCGCCCATTTCGTGATGTCCTGGCGCCGCTGCTCGGCGGGCCACTGCTGCCACGCGTAGTAGGACGGCAGGTCGAACTTGCAGGTGCCGCCTGGAATCACCGCGCGGCTGCGGATGCTGCCGAGCCATTCGTTGTCGGTCAGGTGCTGGCCGGTCTTGCCCTGCATCTGCCCGAGGTGGCCGAGCGTCTGCTCGATCTCGCCGAGCACGGCCTCGAGCGCGTTCTGCTCGATGCCCGGATTGCCGCGAAACGGCGCGAGCGTCTGCCGCTGGCGTTCCAGTTCCTTCATCAGATCCGACTTCAGGTCCGCCCGGCCCGCGACTTCCGCGATCTCGAACAGCGTCGTCAGCGCGACGTGATGCTCCCTCGGATCTTCCTGAGCCAGAAAGAACGTCAGGCGCTCGAACAAATCTTCGAGGCGCAGCAACGTGCGGATGCGTTCGTTGAACGGATACTCGTAAAGGATCAAGCGCGCTCGCCTCGGGCGTTGTGACAAAGGACCGGAATTGCCGAACATTCTAATGCCCACGCTCAGGCGTCGCAATCGCGCCTTTTTTGCCACCGGCGGCCCGGGCGCGCGGCTTGCTCGGCGCGGCCGCAGGCCGGGACGGCCCACCTTCAGGATTTCGATGCGGCGAGCGCGAGATAGCGTGCGTGCAGCGCGTCGATGCGGGCCTCGAGCATCGCGTCGGGCGCGGCCTCGTTGACGATCACGTCGTCGGCGGCGGCCAGCCGCGCCGCGCGCGTGGCCTGCCGCGCGATGATCGCCTCCACCTGCGCGCGGGTGAAGCCGTTGCGCCGCATGACGCGGACGATCTGCGTCTCGAGCTCGCAGTCCACCACCAGCACGCGATCGACGCGCGCGCGCCAGGTGCCCGATTCGACCAGCAGCGGCACCACGAAGATCAGGTAGGCACCGCGCGCGAGCGAGGCCTCGCGCTCGGTTTCCGCGCGGATCAGCGGATGCGTGATCGCCTCGAGGCGGCGCCGCGCGTCGTTGTCGGCGAACACGAGCTCGCGCATGCGCGCACGGTCGAGCGAGCCGTCGGCGGCCACGAACGCGGCGCCGAACTCCGCCGCGATCGCCGGCATCGCCGTGCCGCCGGGCGCGGTCACGCGGTGCGCGATCGCGTCGGTGTCGACGAGGCTCGCGCCGCGCTCGCCGAAGCGGTTCGCGATGGTGGTCTTGCCGCTGCCGATGCCGCCCGTCAAGCCGATCGAAAGCATGGAATCAGCCTCCGATCGCCAGATAGAACGGCGTGCCGTAGAGCAGCGTCGCGATGCCGCCGAGCGCGAGAAACGGTCCGAACGGCAGCGGCTCCTCGAAACGCATCCGGCCGCGCCACATCGCGACGAGTCCCACCAGCGCGCCGCTCAGCGCCGCGATCAGCACGATCTGCGGCAGCGCGATCCAGCCGAGCCAGGCGCCGAGCGCGGCAAGCAGCTTCAGGTCGCCGTAGCCGATGCCCTCGATGCCGCGCAGCCACTTGAACAGCCAGAACACGCACCAGAGGAACAGATAGCCGGCGATCGCGCCGATCACGGCCTCGCGCAGGTCGACGAAGCTGCCCCACAGATTGACGACGAGGCCGGCCCACAGCAGTGGCAGCGTCATCGAATCGGGCAGGTAGCCGGTCTTGATGTCGATCAGGCTCATCGCGACCAGCATCGCGCAGAGGCCGAACGCGGCGAGCGCGGCCGGCACCGGGCCGAACACCGCGAGCGAGGCGACCGCGAGCGCGCCCGAGACGAGCTCGACGAGCGGATAGCGGAGGCCGATCGGCGCGCTGCACTGGCTGCAGCGGCCGCGCAGCGCCAGATAGCTGAACACCGGCACGTTTTCCCAGGCGCGCAGCACGTGGCCACAGTGCGGGCAGGCGCTGCGCGGCACGGACAGGTCGTAGCGCGCCGGCAGCCCGTCGTCGGGCGTCGGGTCGGTGCCGGCCGCCTCGGCGAGTTCCGCCTGCCAGGCGCGCTGCATCATCACCGGCAGCCGGTGCCCCACCACGTTCAGGAAACTGCCGACGACGAGCCCGATCACGGCCGCGAACAGGTAGCGGACGGCGGGCGGCAACGCGGCGAACGCGGCGAACGCGGCGAACGCGAGCGGCGGATCGGGCAGGGCGAAAGACGAGATCATCGAAACCGGACGGGAAAAGGGCAAAAGCGAAGCGCGGCAACCGGGAGCGATCCTACACCACGTTGCCGAGCTGAACGATCGGCAGGTACATCGCCACCACGAGCCCGCCCACCAGCGCGCCGAGCACGATCACGACGAGCGGCTCGCAGAGGCTCGTCAGCAGGCCGATCCGCTCGTCGACCTGCCGCTCGCAGAGCGTCGCGATGTCGACCAGCATCGCGTCGAGCGTGCCCGATTCCTCGGCCACCGCCACCGGCTCCACCACCTCGTCCGGGAAGCAGACGGCCGCGCGCATCGCTTGCGCGAGCCGCTCGCCGCGCAGCAGCCGGGCGGCGATCGTGGCCGTCGCGCGATCGAATACCGGGTTGCCGGTGGCCTGCGCGAGCGAATCGAACGCGTCGGCGAGCGGCGTGCCTGCGCGCAGCAGCGTGCCGAGCGTGCGGCTCCAGCGCGCGGCGGCCAGCGTGCGCAACAACGGGCCGACCAGCGGCAGCCGCAGCGTCGTGCGCGCGACGGCGAGGCGCAGCGCGGGCGAGCGGCGCAGCAGTGCCGCCAGCGTCAATCCGGCGGCGGTGGCCGCGATTGTCACGGGCGGCCCGGCTCGCGCGGCCGTGCCGGACAGCGCGAGCACGAAGCGGGTCGGCGCCGGCAGCTTCGCGCCGAAGCCGTCGAAGATCTGCGCGAAGGTCGGCACGACCCACACCAGCAGCGCCGCGCTGATCGCGAGCGAGAAGGCCAGCACCGCGAGCGGATAGGCCAGCGCAGACCGCACCCGGGCGCGCTGCGCGGCGCCGCGCTCGCGATCCTCGGCGACGCGCGCGAGCAGCGGCGCGAGCGCACCCGATGCCTCGCCGACCGCCACCAGTTGGCGGAACATCGGATCGAATTGCCGTGGATACTGGCGCATTGCTTCCGACAGTTGCCGCCCCGCGCCGATCGCGCGGGCCAGCCCGGCGGCGATGCGCGGCACGTCGCGCCGGCCGCCCGCGTCGGCCAGCAGTTCGAGCGCCGGTGCGAGCGGCAGGCCGGCGCGCAGCAGGCCGCCCAACTGATGCGTGAAGCGCGTGACGTCGCGCGCGCGGGCGGCCGGGGCGCGTGCCGGCCCGCCGTCGTCGAGCGCCAGCACCGTGATGCCGTTCCGGCGCAACGCCCGGCGCGCCGCGGCCGCGTCGACGGCGATCAGCGTGCCGCGCCGCTGCGCGCCGTCCCGCGCGAGCCCGGCCCAGCGGAACCGCCGGTCGGCGGCGGGCGGCGCGCTCATGCGGCGTCCGTGATCGCGAGCGCCTCGTCGAGGCTCGTCGTGCCGTCGTACACGCGTTCGAGCGCCGCGTCGCGCAGCGTGCGCATGCCGTCCTCGCGCGCCTGCCGCGCGAGCGCGAGGCTGCCGGCGCGACCGACGATCCGCTCGCGCAACGCGTCCGACACCGTCATCACTTGATGCACGCCGATCCGGCCGCGATAGCCGATGCCGTGGCACGCCTCGCAGCCGACGGCGGCGAACGGACGCCAGCCGGCGCCGAGCGCGGCGGCGTCAAGCCCGCCGGCGGCAAGGCGCACGGCCGGCACGGACGACGGCCGCCGGCACGCGGCGCAGAGCCGCCTGACGAGCCGCTGCGCGGTGACGACGCGCAGCGCGGACGCGACGTGGTACGGCGCCACGCCAATGTCGAGCAGGCGCGCGATCGCGCCCGGTGCATCGTTGGTGTGCAGCGTCGAGAGCACGAGGTGGCCGGTCTGGGCGGCCTTGAGCGCGACGTCAGCCGTTTCGGCGTCGCGGATCTCGCCGACCATGATCACGTCCGGATCCTGTCGCAGAAACGCGCGCAGCGCGACCGCGAACGTGAGCCCGGCCTTGTCGCGCACGTTGACCTGGTTGAGCCCGTCGAGCTGCAGCTCGGCCGGATCCTCGATCGTGCAGAGATTGCGCGAGGCCAGATTGAGCCGTTGCAGGCAGCAGTAGAGCGTTATCGTCTTGCCGCTGCCGGTCGGGCCGGTGACGAGCACGAGCCCGTGCGGCGCTGCGATCGCCGCCTCCAGGGCCTCGGCCTGGCGCGCATCGAAGCCGAGCGCCGGCAGCGACAGGTCGGCCGGCAGCGTATCGAGGCGCCGCAGCACGAGCTTCTCGCCGTGCAGCGTGGGCAGCGAGCTGACCCGGTAGTCGCCGGTCACGCCGCGGCCGAGCGCGATCCGCAGCCGGCCGTCCTGCGGGACGCGGCGCTCGGCGATGTCCATCCGCGCCAGCACCTTCAGGCGCGTGACCACGCCGTCGCGCAGATGCGCGGGCGGTGCCGCGAACGGATGCAGCGCGCCGTCGATGCGCAGCCGCACGCGCCAGTCGCGTTCGGCCGCTTCGATGTGGATGTCGGACGCGTCGCGTCGCGCGGCCTCGTTCAGGATCTCGTTGACGAGCGCGACCACCGGCGCGTCGCCGGCCGGCGCGGGCCGGCCTGCTTCGGAGGAAAAGGATGTGGAGGGCGTGGACACTTCGACCGGCCTCGCGGCCGCCTGTTGATCACGATGCGGTGATCATCGCGCCGGCGCGCGGTGGCCGGCAGTCGGCCGAACGGCTAACGCGCGAGGTCGGGGCAGGGGCGGGGAGCGGCCGGCGTCGAACGTCGGATGCGGAAGCTCGACGCCGGCCGTGCCGTCAGCGCAGCAGCCCGCGCACGCCGCGCGGCGCGCGCGGCTTGAAGAGCTTGACGGTGCGCACGGCCTGATCGTCGCTGCGCATGACCTCGAGCATCACGTCGCCGATCTTCATGCAGACGTCGCCGTCGGGGATTTCCTCGAGCACTTCGAGGATGAGCCCGTTGAGCGTCTTCGGCCCGGTGGTCGGCAGGCTCAGGTTCAGCCAGCGGTTCAGCTCGCGCAGCGGCATGCTGCCGGCGACGATGCATTCGCCGTTCGTGTTCCAGCCGCCGCGCGAGCCGCCACTGCGCGGCGTCGAGGTCGTGAATTCGCCGATCAGTTCCTCGATGATGTCCTCGGGCGTGACGAGCCCTTCGAGCTCGCCGTATTCGTTGACGATCAACGCGGTGCGCTGGCGGCTCTCCTGGAAATACTGGAGCTGCTGGAATACCGCGGTGCCGGACGGCACGTAGTACGGTTCGGCGAGCAGCCCGCGCAGCGTGTCGCGGTCGAACTCCTGGTTGTGCAGCGCGGTCAGCGTCTTGCGCACGTGCAGCACGCCGAGCACGCGGTCGATGTCGCCCTGATAGACGATCAGCCGGTTGTGATAGCAGGTCTCGAGCTGATGCAGGATCTCGTCGAGCGGCGCGTCGAAGTTCAGCGACTCGATCTGGCGGCGCGGGACCATCACGTCGTCGACGGTGATGTTCTCGAGATCGAACAGGTTCAGCAGGATGCTGCGGTGCTTGGTCGGCATGAAGCTGCCCGATTCGAGCACGATCGAGCGCAGTTCCTCGGGCGAGAGCCGCTGGTCGCGCGCGCCCTTCGTGTTGATGCGCAGCAGGCGCAGGATGCCGTTCGCGAGCTGGTTCACGAACCACACCACCGGCTTCATGGCGCGCATCAGCGGTGCGATCACGAGGCTGGCCGGCAGCGCGATGCGCTCGGGGTAGGTCGCGCCGACGATCTTCGGCGTGATCTCGGCGAACACGATGATCAGGAACGCGACGATCCCGGTGGCGATCGACAGCACCAGGTTGTCGTGGCCGAACGTGCGCAGCGCGATCGAGGTTGTCAGCACCGGGATGATCGTGTTGAACAGGTTGTTGCCGATCAGGATCACGCTGAGCAACTGGTCGGTGCGCGCCAGCAGGCGCTGCGTGGTTTTCGCGCCGAGCGCGTTCTTGCTCGCGAGCAGTTTGAGCCGATGGCGGTTGAGCGCCATCATGGCTGTTTCAGAGATGGAGAAGAAGCTGGAGCAGAGAAGCAGGACGAAGACGGCGCAGATCTGCGCCCATAAGGGAATGTGGTCCACGCGGATCGGGATCGGTGAGGGTCGGCAATGAGGGTGACTATAGCAGAGGGTGACGCGGCACCCGGCACACGCCCGGGTGTCGGGATCTGGCGGCCGGCAAATCTCTGCTGAGCAAAAAAAACCGCGCAACGTGTGCGCGGTTTTTACAAATCTGGTCGGGGTGAGAGGATTCGAACCTCCGGCCTCTACGTCCCGAACGTAGCGCTCTACCAGGCTAAGCTACACCCCGATTTGGACTCTTTTGCCACTTCTGTCTCGTTCAAGACTTTCGTGTCATCGAGTAAGAACATAATTTTAGCAGCGAGTTTTTGAAAATGGAAGAGGGGAACGAAAAAATTGCATCGGCGGCGGCCTGCGCTTCCTGACGCGCGCATTCGAGCGTGTGATCGAGCGCGCCCGAACGCGTGATCGCGTCGAAGATCGTGTCGAAGCGGTCGGTGCCGCCCTGTTCGATTGCCTCGCGCGCGAGCGTTCGCTGTTCCGGCGTGCCGTGTTCGAGCAGGTGGATCAGCGGCAGCGTCGGCTTGCCCTCGCGCAGGTCGTCGCCGGCGTTCTTGCCCATCGATTCGGCGGTGCCCGCGTAGTCGAGCCAGTCGTCCATGATCTGGAACGCGGTGCCGATGCGGCGTCCGTATTCGGCGGCGGCGGCCTCGATGCTCGCATCGGCGCCGGCGAGCACGGCGCCCAGGCGCGCCGACGCCTCGAACAGCTTGGCCGTCTTGTAGCGGATCACCTGCATGTAGCGCGACTCGTCGACGTCGGCGTCATGCATGTTCAGCAACTGCAGCACCTCGCCCTCGGAGATGATCGTGGTGGCTTCCGAGAGGATCTCCATCACGCGCATCTTGCCGACGCCGACCATCATCTCGAACGAGCGAGAATAAAGATAGTCGCCGACTAGCACGCTGGCCGCGTTGCCGAACAGCGCGTTGGCGGTCTTGCGGCCGCGGCGCAGCTCCGATTCGTCGACCACGTCGTCGTGCAGCAGCGTGGCGGTGTGGATGAACTCGACGACGGCCGCCAGCGTGTGCCGGTGGCTCGACGCGTCGCCGAGCGCGCCCGCGACGAGCAGCAGCAGCGCCGGCCGCAGCCGCTTGCCGCCCGCGCCGATGATGTATTCGGCAATCTGGTTGATCAGCAGCACGTCGGACGACAGGCTCTGCCGGATGACGCGGTTGATCTGCTCCATATCGTCGGCGATCGGAGCCAGCAGTTGCGCGGCGCTGAGGGAAGGGGAGGCAGTGGACGACATGATCATGGAATTGGGTAGTGCGCGGGATTATAAGGCGATTCGACGCCGCGCCGGGCCGAAGCTTGGCGGATGGGCGGTTTTGACCGGGCGCGCGTGATGCGCGCCCGGCGTCACGCGGCCGTATGGCCATGCGGCTGGGGCGTGGATCAAGGCGGATCGCCTGCCCCGCCTGCCCGCTGGCGGGGTCGTATCGTGCGCGGCCGTGCCGCGAACGCGTTTCGTCAATAGGCTTTGACCGGCAAGCTAACTCTCTGTATAATCACGCGTTTTCCGTGCGTGGTGCATGGAGAAAACAGATCTAGAGTGAGGTTTGCAATGTACGCGGTCATAAAAACCGGTGGCAAGCAGTACAAGGTTGCCGTCGGCGAAAAACTGAAAGTAGAACAGATACCGGCAGACATTGACGCAGAAATCACGCTCGACCAGGTTCTCGCAGTGGGCGAAGGCGAATCGATTCAGTTCGGTACGCCGCTGGTCAGTGGGGCTTCCGTCAAGGCTACCGTTGTGTCGCACGGTCGTCATGCCAAGGTCACCATCTTCAAGATGCGTCGCCGGAAGCACTACCAAAAGCACGGCGGCCACCGCCAGAACTACACCGAACTGCGCATCGACGCGATCAACGCGTAAGCGCACCGGTCAAGGAGCTATCAAATGGCACACAAAAAGGCAGGCGGGTCTTCCCGCAACGGCCGCGACTCCGAGTCGAAGCGCCTCGGCGTGAAGGTGTACGGCGGCCAGGCGATCAACGCCGGCGGCATCATCGTCCGTCAACGCGGCACGCGCATGCACCCGGGCGAGAACGTCGGCATCGGCAAGGACCACACGCTGTTCGCGCTGATCGACGGCCACGTCAAGTTCGCAACGAAGGGCGCAGCGAAGAAGCACACGGTTATCGTCGTTCCGGCCGCCGCGTAAGTTCGCACAGGCACGGGCTGCATAGCCGGAAAGGCCCCGCGGCGACGCGGGGCCTTTTCTTTTGCGCGTCGTCGCGCGCCGGGTCGGTCCGACCGCGGCAACCCGGCCGAACGGCCGATTGGTCAAGCGCGGCGCCACGCGGCACAATATTGGTTCAATTCAGGCGGAGCTTGACGGATGAAGTTCATTGACGAAGCGCGAATCGAGGTCATCGCCGGTGACGGAGGCGATGGCAGCGCGTCGATGCGCCGCGAGAAGTTCGTTCCGTTCGGCGGGCCGGACGGCGGCGACGGCGGCCGGGGCGGCAGCGTCTACGCGGTCGCGGATCGCAACATCAACACGCTGATCGACTATCGGTACGCGAAGAAACACCTGGCGCGCAACGGCGAGAACGGCCGCGGTTCCGACTGCTACGGCAAGGGCGGCGACGATATCACGCTGCGTATGCCGGTCGGTACCATCATCACCGACATGGACACGGGCGAGTTGATCGCCGACCTGACCGAGCACGAGCAGAAGGTGCTCGTCGCGCAGGGCGGCGCGGGCGGCCTCGGCAACCTGCACTTCAAGTCGAGCACGAACCGCGCGCCGCGCCAGAAGACCGAAGGCAAGCCCGGCGAGCGCCGCATGGTGCGGCTCGAGCTCAAGGTGCTGGCCGACGTCGGCCTGCTCGGCATGCCGAACGCGGGCAAGTCCACCTTCATCTCGTCAGTGTCGAACGCGAAGCCGAAGATCGCCGACTACCCGTTCACGACGCTCGCGCCGAACCTCGGCGTGGTACGCGTCGGGCCGAGCAAGAGCTTCGTGATCGCCGACATTCCAGGCCTGATCGAGGGCGCGGCCGAAGGCGCGGGTCTTGGCCACCAGTTCCTGCGTCACCTGCAGCGCACCGGCGTGCTGCTGCATCTGGTCGATCTGGCGCCGTTCGACGAAGGCGTCGATCCGGTGGCGGAAGCGACGGCAATCGTCGGCGAACTGCGCAAGTACGACGAATCGCTGTACCGGAAGCCGCGCTGGCTCGTACTGAACAAGCTCGACATGGTGCCGGAGGACGAGCGCGCCGCGCGCGTCGCCGATTTCGTCAGCCGCTTCGGCTGGGACGGCCCGGTGTTCGAGATTTCCGCGCTGACAGGGCAGGGCTGCGAGAACCTTGTTTATGCCGTCTACGACTACCTCGCCGAGCATTCGGACGCGCACCGTGCTTCCGAGGCCGAGGATCTGGCCGCCGACGTGCGTTTCCGCGACACGCCCGCGCCCAGTGCCGGCGAGACGCCGCCGGAGCCCGAAGCCGGCAGCTAAGCCAGCCTCGGAACCGGTGGTTGAACCGGTAAATGGACCAGTAAGCAGGCCGGCCGGCGCGATATCGGACCCGGCGCTCGCACCGGTCGTCGTGCCGACGCGCCCGCATCGGCGCTGGTCCGCATGCCGCGCGGCGCGCTAGCGTTCGCCGCGCCCCGATTTTCTTGCGCCGCATTGACAGGAGTTCGCGCACGATGCGTTCGATCATCGCCGATTCGAAGCGATTGGTTGTGAAGGTGGGTTCCAGCCTCGTCACCAACGACGGGCGCGGGCTCGATCATGCGGCAATCGGCCGTTGGGCCGCGCAGATCGCGGCGCTGCGCGACGCCGGCAAGGAGGTCGTACTGGTCAGCTCCGGCGCGATCGCCGAGGGCATGCAGCGGCTCGGCTGGAGCAAGCGGCCACGCGAGATCGACGAGCTGCAGGCCGCCGCCGCGGTCGGCCAGATGGGGCTCGCGCAGGTCTACGAGAGCCGCTTCGCCGAGCACGGCATCCGCACCGCGCAGATCCTGCTCACGCACGCCGACCTGGCGGACCGCGAACGCTACCTGAACGCGCGCTCGACGCTGCTCACGCTGCTGCGCCTTGGCGTGGTGCCGATCATCAACGAGAACGACACGGTCGTCACCGACGAAATCAAGTTCGGCGACAACGACACGCTCGGCGCGCTCGTCGCGAACCTGATCGAAGGCGACGCGCTCGTGATCCTGACCGACCAGACCGGCCTCTTCACCGCCGATCCGCGCAAGGATCCGGCCGCCACGATGGTGCGCGAGGCCGATGCCGGCGCGCCCGAACTCGAGGCGATGGCGGGCGGGGCCGGCTCGAGCCTCGGCCGCGGCGGCATGCTGACCAAGATCCTCGCCGCCAAGCGCGCCGCGCACAGCGGCGCGAACACGGTGATCGCGAGCGGGCGCGAGGCCGAAGTGCTGGTGCGGCTCGCGCACGGCGAAGCGATTGGTACGCAACTGATCGCCCGCACCGCGCGGATGGCCGCGCGCAAACAGTGGATGGCCGATCACCTGCAGGTGCGCGGCCACGTCGTCATCGACGCCGGCGCGGTCGAGAAGCTGACGGCCGGCGGCAAGAGCCTGCTGCCGATCGGCATCGTCGCGGTGCAGGGCGTATTCGCGCGCGGCGAGGTGATCGCCTGCGTGGACGACGCGGGACGCGAGGTCGCGCGGGGCCTCACGAACTACAGCAGCGCCGAGACCCGGCTGATTCAGCGCAAGCCGAGCGGCGAGATCGAGACCGTGCTCGGCTACATGCTCGAGCCGGAGCTGATCCATCGCGACAATCTCGTGCTGATCTGACGCAGCCCACGGCACGCGGCACGCGCCGTCACGACAAAAAGCCCGCGTTCGCGGGCTTTTCGTTTTCCTGACGATGGGAAGCGCCGGGGCGCCGACGCGTCAGCGCACCTGCTGGTTCAGGATCGTGCGATGGGCGCGCAGGTTGTCGATGATCGTGCCGGTCTTCGCGGCGGGCATCTTGTTCGCGCAGAAGTAATCCTGATAGAGCGCCGCGTGGTACGCGTTCAGGTTGCCGTTCTCGATGCGCTGCCAGTCGGTTGCGACGGTGCGGTCCCAGCCGTCGTGATCGGCGTTCAGCGCCGCGTACTGGCGCCATTCGTAGGTGTCGCAGCGGATCCCTTCGTAGATCACGTTGCGCGCGCCGGCCGGGCTCGTGATCACCGAGGTGTAGCGCACGATGCCGTCACTGCCGACGGCGATCGACTTCTCGTCGACGAAGAACTTGAGCGGCGAGTTCTGCGAGACCTCGAACGACAGCAGGTTCGAGGGCTGCGGCAGCGGCGGCAGGGTATCGACGGTGTTCTCGTGCCAGGTCGGCTGGCGGTCGAGCAGATAGACGAACGCGCTGTCGTCCTTGTTGGACGGCTGGCTGGGCGACTTCGAATGGGCGCAGCCGGCGAGTGTGGCAACCGCGGCAAGCGACGCCGCGGCAAAAGCGAACGATTTCAAATTGCACACCTCGAAAAAAGGGCGCGGCAAACGCTGCCGCGCCCGGACATGCCTGATTTTACCTACCCGGTCGGCCGGATATCAGTCGCGCAACAGGAAGCCGCCCGGTGCTTCATCGAACGGGCTCGCGCCCGGCTCGACCTCCGAACAGATCTGCGACGGATCGACCGGCTGGACGCCGATCACGCGAGGATAACGCGTCGGTCGCGCCACCCGCATCTTGTTGTCGGGCCGCTGCGCCGGCCGGCGCAGGAAACGCGACAACTCCGTCAACGCCAACTGATAGACATCCCGCTTGAACTCGATCACCGCGTCGAGCGGCACCCAATACTCGTTCCAGCGCCAGGCGTCGAACTCCGGGTGGTCGGTTGCGCGCAAGCAAATGTCGCAATCGCGTCCGACCATCCGCAGCAGAAACCAGATCTGCTTCTGTCCGCGATAATGCCCGCGGACCTCGCGCTTGATGAACTTGTCAGGCACCTCGTAACGCAACCAGTCGCGCGTGCGACCGATGATCTTGACGTGCTCCGGCAACAGACCGGTTTCCTCGTGCAACTCCCGGAACATCGCCTGCATCGGGGTCTCACCATACTTGATGCCCCCTTGCGGGAATTGCCAGGAATGCTCACGAAGCCGTTTGCCCCAAAACACCTCATTGCGCGCGTTCAGCAGGATGATGCCGACGTTCGGGCGAAAGCCTTCACGATCCAGCATACAACCACCTTCGAATCCTTTAAAATTGCTTTGATTATAAACAGATAACGGGCGCCGCGCACCGCAATGGGCCGAATCTCGGCGAGGTGCGTCGGCTACACTGTCCCCGATTCGTCTGCTACGTCATCTGCGGCGCAGCCTCGTCTTGCTCGCAGCTTTCCATTACTTTTCGCTTTTTTCTGGCGGCCCGGATTGGGCCGCCGTTTCTGGAACTGTCCGCATGAAAGCCTCCCGTTTCTTTATCGGCACCCTGAAGGAAGCACCCGCCGACGCCGAGATCGTCAGCCACAAACTGATGGTGCGCGCCGGCATGATTCGCCGCATCGCCGGCGGTATCTACAACTATCTGCCGATCGGCCTGCGTTCGATCCGCAAGGTCGAGGCGATCGTGCGCGAGGAGATGAACCGGGCCGGCGCGATCGAGCTGCTGATGCCGGCGGTGCAGCCGGCCGAGCTCTGGCAGGAGTCGGGGCGCTGGGAGCAGTACGGCCCGGAGCTGCTGCGCTTCAAGGACCGCAAGGACAACGACTTCGTGATCGGGCCGACGCACGAGGAGGTCGTCACCGACATCGCGCGCAACCAGATCAAGAGCTACCGTCAGATGCCGGTGAACTTCTACCAGATCCAGACCAAGTTCCGCGACGAGATTCGCCCGCGCTTCGGCGTGATGCGCGGCCGTGAATTCATCATGAAGGACGCGTACTCGTTCGACAAGGATCAGGCCGGCCTCAAGGAGTCGTACCGCAAGATGTACGACGCCTACGTGCGCGTGTTCACGCGCATCGGCCTCGAGTTTCGCGCGGTCGCGGCCGACAACGGCTCGATCGGCGGCAGCGGCTCGCACGAGTTCCACGTGATCGCCGACACCGGCGAGGACGCGATCGCCTACTGCCCGACCTCCGACTTCGCCGCCAACGTCGAGGCCGCCGAGGCGCTGCCGCTGATCGCGAGCCGCGCGGCACCGGCCGAGGCGATGGCGAAAGTGGCGACGCCGGGCAAGGCGAAGTGCGAGGCGGTGGCCGAGCTGCTGAACATCCCGCTCGAGCGCACCATCAAGTCGATCATCCTGGCCACCGAGAACGAAGGCGCCGAGCCGACCATCTGGCTGCTGATGCTGCGCGGCGATCACGATCTCAACGAGATCAAGGCCGCCAAGCAGCCGGGTCTGGCCGGCTACCGGATGGCCACCGAGGCCGAGATCGTCGAATGGTTCGGCACGCCGCCGGGCTACCTCGGCCCGGTCGGCACGAAGAAGCCGGTCAAGGTGATCGCCGATCGCACGGTCGCGAACATGAGCGATTTCGTGGTCGGCGCGAACGAGGTCGACTACCACATCGCCGGCGTGAACTGGGGTCGCGACCTGCCGGAGCCGGTGGTCGCCGACCTGCGCAACGTGAAGAAGGGCGATCCGTCGCCGGACGGCAAGGGCGAGATCGACATCTGCCGCGGCATCGAGGTCGGCCACGTATTCCAGCTCGGCACCAAGTATTCGAAGGCGCTGAGCGCGACCTTCCTCGACGAGGGCGGCAAGCCGCAGCCGATGGAGATGGGCTGCTACGGCATTGGCGTGACGCGGATCCTGGGCGCGGCGATCGAACAGAACTTCGACGACAAGGGCATCATCTGGCCCGAGGCGATCGCGCCGTTCGAAGTCGTGCTCTGCCCGATGGGCTACGACCGCAGCGAACTGGTGCGCGAGGCGGCCGACAAGCTTTACGCGGAACTGTCGGCGGCCGGCATTGACGTGATCCTCGACGATCGCGGCGAGCGCCCCGGCGTGATGTTCGCCGACTGGGAGCTGATCGGCGTGCCGCATCGTCTCGTGATCGGCGAGCGCGGCCTGAAGGACGGCAAGATCGAGTACCAGGGCCGGCGCGACACCGAAGCCACGCTGCTGCCGGCCGATGGTGCGGCCACGACCGTGATCGGGACGGTGCGTGCGGCGCTCGCGCGCTGAGCCCGTGACAGACGCGGGCGGGACGGTGTGATGCCGGGCAGCATTGGAATCGGAATTGGAATCGGAATTGGAATCGGAACGGGCAGGGAGGGCCGATAGCGGATGGAATACAACTTCGTGTCGGCCACGGTGCTGCTGCTGCTGATCACCGATCCGCTCGGCAACATCCCGCTGTTCATCGCCGCGCTGCGCGATGTGCCGGGCGAGCGGCGCGTGCGCGTGATCCTGCGCGAGGTGGCGATTGCGTTCGTGATCCTGCTCGTGTTCATGGTAGTGGGCGACCGCTTCCTGCGCATGATGAGCCTCACCGACCTGTCGTTGCGGATCGGCGGCGGGATCGTGCTGTTCCTGATCGCGCTGCGGATGATTTTCCCGCATCCGGACGGTGCGTTCGGCAGCGATCCGCGCGCGGGCGGCGAGCCGTTCATCGTGCCGCTCGCGATCCCGGCGCTGGCCGGCCCCTCGGCGCTCGCCACCGTGATGCTGCTGACCTCGCAGGCGCCGGGCAAGACGGTCGAGTGGATCGGCGCGCTGACGGTCACGATGCTGGTCTGCGCGGCGGTGCTGGTGCTCGCGGGACGGATCCAGAGCTGGCTCGGCGAGCGCACGGTGATGGCGTTCGAGCGGCTGATGGGGCTTGTGCTCGTCGCGATCTCCGTGGAGATGATCCTGGCGGGGATCCGTGCGTTCTCGCATCAGCTGTAAGCTGCGGGACGCCGGCCCGGCCGGCGCATGAAAAAACGGCTCGCGTAGCGCTACGCGAGCCGTTTTGCTTTTGGGGCGCCGCCGGGGCGCCCGAGGGGCCAGGCCGGCCCGAGGCTCAGGCCTCGGCCGTCAGCGCGCGGATGGTCGGCAGGTTGCGCCAGTAGCCCTTCGCGTCCATCCCGCAGCCGAACACGTAGCGATCCGGCACCGAGAACCCGCAGAAATCGGGGTGCAGCGGCTTGGCCTTGGCGAGCGTCTTCTCGCAGAGCACGGCCGACAGGAAGCGCTTGGCGCCCATGTCGAGGATCCGGTCGCGGATCGCGGCCATCGTCTCGCCTTCGTCGAGGATGTCGTCGAGCACGATCACGATGCGGTCCTTGACCGACTCGCGCGGCGCCACGCGCCAGTGCATCTCGGGGCTGCCCTGGGTGGTGTTGCGGTAGCGCGTCAGGTGGATGTAGTCGAACTCGAGCGGGAAGTCGAGGTGCGGCAGCAGCATGCCGGTGAACACGGCCGCGCCGCCCATCACCGACAGCACGAGCGGGAACGCCTCGCCGATTTCGTCGCGGATCGCCGAGGCCATCCGGCCGATCGAGGCGCTGACCTCGTCGGCGGAGACGATCTGTTCGGAATGCTGGAATATGTGGAGGGCTTCTTCGCGATTCATGAGGGGTGGCGTGCGATCCGGATCAGTCGAAAGCCGCGGCGGATTGACTCGCGGCGGGGCGCCCCGACGAGCGGGGCGATGCGCCATTAGGATATACCGCGCACCGCGCCGCGTGGGGCGTCGAAAAATTAACGCAGGCCCGGCATCATGCCCTTGAGGCCGCGCATCATCTTCTGCATGTTGCCGCCCTTGAGCTTCTTCATCATCGTGCGCATCTGGTCGTACTGGTTCAGCATCCGGTTGACCTCCTGCACCGGCACGCCCGCGCCGGCCGCGATGCGGCGCTTGCGGGTGGCCTTGATCAGATCGGGCTTGGCGCGCTCGGCCGGCGTCATCGAGTTGATGATGCCCTCCATGCGGCGGATCTGCTTCTCGGCGTGGCCCATGTCGGCGCCCGCGGCGGCCTGCTGGAACTGCGCGGGCAGCTTGTCCATCAGCGACGACAGGCCGCCCATGTTTTTCATCTGCGAGATCTGCGCGCGGAAATCGTTGAGGTCGAAGTCGCCGCCCTTCTTGACCTTGTCGGCGAGCTTCTGCGCGGCCTGCACGTCGACGCCGCGCTGCGCTTCCTCGACCAGCGCGAGGATGTCGCCCATGCCGAGGATGCGGTTGGCCATCCGGTCCGGGTGGAACACTTCGAGCCCGTCGAGCTTCTCGGCCACACCGACGAACTTGATCGGCTTGCCGGTGATGCTGCGCACCGACAGCGCCGCGCCGCCGCGCGAATCGCCGTCGAGCTTGGTCAGTACCACGCCGGTGAGCGGCAGCGCGTCGTTGAACGCCTTCGCGGTGTTGACGGCATCCTGGCCCAGCATCGCGTCGACCACGAACAGCGTCTCGGCCGGATTGATCGCGGCGTGCAGCTCGGCGATCTCGTTCATCATCGCCTCGTCGATGCCGAGCCGGCCGGCCGTATCGACGATCAGCACGTCATGGTAGTGGCGCCTGGCCCAGTCGAGCGCGGCGCGCGCGATCTCGACGGGCTTCTGGTCCGGCGTGGACGGGAAGAAATCGGCGCCGACCTGCTCGCTCACCGTTTTCAGCTGCGCGATCGCGGCGGGGCGGTAGACGTCGCACGACACCGTCAGGACCTTCTTCTTCTGCTTCTCGCGAAGCAGCTTCGCGAGCTTGCCGACCGTGGTGGTCTTGCCAGCGCCCTGCAGGCCCGCCATCAGGATGATCGCCGGCGGCGTGACGGCCAGGTTCAGCTCGACCGCCTTGCCTTCGTAGTCGCCGCCGATCACGGCGGTCAGCTCCTTCTGCACCACGCCGACCAGCGCCTGACCCGGCGAGAGCGAGCTGATCACTTCCTCGCCGAGCGCCTTTTCCTTGACCTTCGCGATGAACTCGCGGACCACGGGCAGCGCGACGTCGGCTTCGAGCAGCGCAAGCCGGACCTCGCGCAGCATTTCCTGCGTGTTGGCTTCGGTGAGACGGGCTTCGCCGCGCAGCGTCTTGACGACGCGCGCCATCCGTTGGGTGAGATTGTCGAGCATGGGGAGCGATGGGCAGTGGGGCCCGAAGGCGCGCGTGCTATATATTGACAGCCGTCGCGGGCAAGGGGCCTAGTGTAAACTTCGAACATGGATATTGTACTGTATGCCCTCACCGCGCTCCTGTACGGTGGCCTGGCCGTCGCGGGATGGCGGGCGCACCGTTCCGGCCTCGTGCAGCCGCTCGCCGCGAGCGTGCCGCCGGTGCCGGGCGAGCCCGGCGCATCGGCCGCCGCCGTGGGCGGCACGGGCCGCGCGCTGCTGTTCGCGGCGCTGCTCGCGCATGGCGTGCTGCTGCATGCCACGATCTTCCCGCACGACGCGATGGTGTTCGGCTTCGCGTTCGCGCTGTCGGCGATGTTCTGGCTCGGCGCGGGCATCTACTGGATCGAGAGCTTCTTCTTCCCGCTCGACGGCCTGCGCCTGCTGGTGCTGCCGCTCGCCTGCCTCGCCTCGCTGCTGCCGCTCGTGTTCGGCGGCGTGCGCGTGCTGCCCTATGCCGCCGCGCCATTGTTCAAGATGCACTTCCTGATCGCGAACATCGCCTATGGATTGTTCGCGATCGCGGCGCTGCACGCGGTGCTGATGCTGATGACCGAGCGCCGTCTGCAGGCGTTGCGGCAGGGTGGCAGGATCGACTCGGCGGGCGTGTTCACGAGCTGGCTCGAAACGCTGCCGCCGCTGCTCACGCTCGAGAAGCTGCTGTTCCGCCTGATCGGCGCCGGCTTCGTGCTGCTCACGCTGACGCTCGCCTCGGGCATCCTGTTCAGCGAGCAGGTCGATGCGCGCGCGCTGCGCTTCGACCACAAGACGGTGTTCGCGATCCTCTCGTGGTTCATGTTCGGCGGCATCCTCGTCGCGCGTCGGCTGTCCGGCTGGCGCGGGCGCGGTGCCGCGCGCTGGGTGCTGGCCTCGTTCGGCGCGCTGCTGCTCGCCTACGTCGGCAGCCGTTTCGTGCTCGAGGTGCTGCTGCACCGTTCCGTGGTCTGATGGTCTCAAAGCGATGCGTAACCTTCTGCTGTTGATCCTCCTCTTCATCGCCGGCTCCTGGGTCTCGCGCAAGCTGCGCCAGGCGCAGGAGCGCACGAGCCGCGGCGGCGCCGCGCCCGGCGCAGCCTCCTGGCCGGCCGGCGCGCGCGCGCCCGGCCAGGGCGGCCCGCGTCCGTCGGCGGCCCGCGCGCCCTCGCTGCCGGAGCCGATGGTGCGCTGCGCGGTGTGCGGCGTGCATACGCCGAAGGGAGACGCGATCGCGGCCGGCGGCGACTACTTCTGCAGCCGCGAGCACGCGGCCCGTCACGCGGCGGCGGCGCGCGACGCGCAATGAGCGCGGTGTTCGAGGTCGGCGCCGACGGCTGGGTGCCGGGCGCGCGCCACGCGCCGTCGCCGAATCACGAGGCGCGGCCGGCCGGCGTGGTGCCGATGCTGGTGGTGGTCCACAACATCAGCCTGCCGCCCGGCGAGTTCGGCGGCGACGCGATCGTCGCGCTGTTCCAGAACCGGCTCGACTGCAACGTGCATCCCTATTACGACGCGAACCTGCGCGGACTGCGCGTGTCGGCGCACTTCCTGATCGCGCGCGACGGCGAGCTGATCCAGTTCGTGTCGTGCGAGGCGCGTGCCTGGCACGCCGGCGTCTCGACCTTCCTCGGCCGCGAGCGCTGCAACGACTTCTCGATCGGCATCGAGCTCGAGGGCGCCGACGACGTGCCGTTCGAGCCCGCCCAATACGTGACGCTCGCGGCGCTGGTGCGCGCGCTCGCGACCCGCTATCCGGTCGAGGCGCTCGCCGGCCACTCGGACATCGCGCCGGGCCGCAAGACCGATCCCGGTCCGCACTTCGATTGGCAACGCCTGGCGGCCGATACCGGTCTGCCGCCCGAATCCTTTCCTTACCGTCACTAACGGGCGCGACGTCGGCGCGCGTCGCGCCGACCCGAGGGCGTCATGAAACGGCCCGATCCGTTGCCCCGTCTGCACTCGCCTGATGTCAAGCCAAATCGCGCCGGGCAGGGCCAAATTTTCCATTTTGAGATAGCTCTATCGTCCACTATACTTGGTGCTAGTTGATGAGTTTCTCACTAGATGTAGTGTTCAGAGAGTGGGCGCTTCAGGCGATCCGCTCCGGCCGGCAGGTGATGCCGGGAAACTCGCGGCGCGGTGTGCGGCCAGGCCCGGCACACCGCGACCCGTGCAGACACGAGCGGCAAGGGGCGCGATACGCATGACGAAAGCAGACGTCGAATCATCGGTATCGCGCGGCCCGTGCCGCTTTTTCGTTCTGCCGCATGCGCCCCAGCGCGCGCGTTAATCGTTCACATCCGCGGATCTCTCCGCACCATCCAGCACCAGGAGCTTTGCACATGCAAACGACCGACACCGGGACGTCCCAATTCGAGAGCGCCCAGAGCCGCCCTCTTGGCACGGCTTCGCAGGGCGCGCCCGCGCTCGCGCCGCAAGCGACGTTCGCCGACTACAAGGTGATCCGCCGTAACGGCAGCGTGGTGGCTTTCGAGCCCTCGAAGATCGCGATCGCCGTGACGAAGGCGTTCCTCGCGGTCAATGGCGGCCAGGGCGCCGCGTCGGCCCGCGTGCGCGAGCTCGTCGAGCAGCTGACGCAGAGCGTGGTGCGCGCGCTCGTGCGCAGCCGCCCGAACGGCGGCACGTTCCATATCGAGGATATCCAGGATCAGGTCGAGCTCGCGCTGATGCGCGGCGGCGAGCACAACGTCGCGCGTGCCTACGTGCTGTACCGCGAGAAGCGTCACCTCGAGCGCGCGCACAGCGATGCCCCGGCCGACGCACAGGCCGGCGCGGCCGGCATCAACGTGACCGACGCCGGCGTCACGCGTCCGCTCGACATGGGCGCGCTGCGCGGCCTGATCGCCTCGGCCTGCGAAGGGCTCGGCAGCGCCGTCAACCCGGATCCGATCGTCGCCGAGACGGTGAAGAACCTCTACGACGGCGTGCCGATGAGCCAGGTCTACGACTCGGCGATCCTGGCCGCGCGCACCATGATCGAGAAGGACCCGGCCTACAGCCAGGTGACGGCACGCATCCTGCTGCACACGATCCGCCGCGAGATCCTCGGCGAGGAAGTCGCGCAGGGCGAGATGCAGGCGCGCTACGCCGAATACTTCCCGCAGTTCCTGAAGCGCGGCGTCGAAGCCGAGCTGCTCGACGACAAGCTGCTGCAGTTCGACCTGGTGCGTCTGGGCGAGGCGCTCGACGCGAGCCGCGACCTGCAGTTCGGCTATCTCGGCCTGCAGACGCTGTACGACCGCTACTTCCTGCACGTCGACGGCACGCGCATCGAAATGCCGCAGGCATTCTTCATGCGCGTCGCGATGGGCCTGTCGCTGAACGAGATCGACCGCGAAGCGCGCGCGATCGAGTTCTACAACGTGCTGTCGAGCTTCGACTTCATGAGCTCCACCCCGACGCTGTTCAACTCGGGCACGCGCCGCTCGCAGCTGTCGTCGTGCTACCTGACGACGGTCGCCGACGATCTCGACGGCATTTATGAAGCGCTGAAGGAAAACGCGCTGCTCTCGAAGTTCGCGGGCGGCCTCGGCAACGACTGGACGCGCGTGCGCGCGCTCGGCTCGCATATCAAGGGCACGAACGGCAAGTCGCAGGGCGTCGTGCCGTTCCTGAAGGTCGTCAACGACACGGCGGTGGCCGTGAACCAGGGCGGCAAGCGCAAGGGCGCCGTCTGCGCGTACCTCGAAACCTGGCACCTCGACATCGAGGAGTTCCTCGAGCTGCGCAAGAACACCGGCGACGACCGCCGCCGCACCCACGACATGAACACGGCGAACTGGATTCCCGACCTGTTCATGAAGCGCGTGATGGAAGGCACCGACTGGACGCTGTTCTCGCCGTCCACCTGCCCGGACCTGCACGACAAGTTCGGCGCCGAGTTCGAGGCCGCCTACCGCGGCTACGAGGACAAGGTCGCGCGCGGCGAGCTGAAGCTGTTCAAGAAGATCCCGGCGCAGCAGCTCTGGCGCAAGATGCTCGGCATGCTGTTCGAGACCGGCCACCCGTGGATCACGTTCAAGGATCCCTGCAACGTGCGCTCGCCGCAGCAGCACGTCGGCGTGGTCCACTCGTCGAACCTCTGCACCGAAATCACGCTGAACACGAGCGACGCCGAGATCGCGGTCTGCAACCTCGGCTCGGTCAACCTCGTCGCGCACCTGGTCAAGCAGGCCGACGGCAGCTATGCGCTCGACCACGACAAGCTCAAGCGCACGGTCAGCGTGGCGATGCGCATGCTCGACAATGTCATCGACATCAATTACTACGCGGTCGCCAAGGCGCGTAACTCGAACCTGAAGCACCGTCCGGTCGGCCTCGGCATCATGGGCTTCCAGGACTGCCTGCACCTGCTGCGCACGCCGTTCTCGTCGGACGCGGCGGTCGAGTTCGCCGACCGCTCGATGGAAGCGGTCTGCTACTACGCCTACTGGGCGTCGACCGAGCTGTCGCAGGAACGCGGCCGCTACTCGAGCTACCGCGGCTCGCTGTGGGATCGCGGCATCCTCCCGCAGGACACCCTGAAGCTGCTCGAGGAAGCGCGCGGCGGCTACGTCGAGGTCGACATGAGCAGCTCGCTCGACTGGGCGTCGCTGCGCGAGCGGATCTCGGTCCACGGCATGCGCAACTCGAACTGCATCGCGATCGCGCCGACCGCGACCATCTCGAACATCATCGGCGTCTCGCCGTGCATCGAGCCGACCTTCCAGAACCTGTTCGTGAAGTCGAACCTGTCGGGCGAGTTCACGGTCGTCAACGAGTACCTGGTGCGCGACCTGAAGGAGCGCGGCCTGTGGGACGAGGTGATGGTCGCCGACCTGAAGTACTTCGACGGCATGCTCTCGCGCATCGACCGGATCCCGTCGGACCTGCGCGCGATCTACGCGACCGCGTTCGAAGTCGATCCGAAGTGGCTGGTCGAGGCGGCCTCGCGCCGTCAGAAGTGGATCGACCAGGCCCAGTCGCTCAACATCTTCATGGCGGGCGCCTCGGGCAAGAAGCTCGACGAGATCTACAAGCTCGCCTGGCTGCGTGGTCTGAAGACCACCTACTACCTCCGCACGATGGCGGCCACGCACGTCGAGAAGTCGACGGTCGCGCACGGCGCGTTGAACGCCGTGCCGTCCTCGGGTGACACCGGCGGTGGCTCGGCGGGTGGTGCCGCGGGCGGCGCGCAAGGCGCGGCCGGTGGCTTCGGCGCGGCGGGCGGTTCGTCCTCCGGCGCGCTCAACGCGGCGGCGGCCGAGGCGGGGATCGAAATCGATGGCCCGGTCTGCATGATGCGTCCGGGCGATCCTGGCTTCGAGGAATGCGAGGCCTGCCAGTAACGGCGGCCGGCATGTGACGAAGGCGGCGCGCGCAATCCCGGCAGCAATCGACATCGACGGTTGAACTGCGCGCCGCCGTCGACTACAAAACGGATAAGGAATCCGTACTTTGGCCGCCTCGCGACACGCATTCGCGAATGCCGGCAACGCGTGCCGCGAGCGAGGTCGATCGCACCCGCGACGATCATCGCCCGACACGCCGGTCACATCGCATCACACGCGAGCTGCATGTCGCGATCGAATCCGCGCTGCGCAAAGTGTTGTATCAAGGTCGCAACGCGAATCGAAAAAGGAATTTTCGTGAGCGAACCCTTTTATCGCTCATGAAAAGATGGTACAAACCGTTCTAAATTGATGGTGAGAATTTATGCTCAATTGGGATGACGAGAAGACGGCCGTAACTCCCGCGAGCGGAGCGCAGCGCGCTCCCGCAGGAATGGCTGTCGGAGTGCAGGCCACGACGCCTGCCGCTCATCAGGTTCCGTCGGTACGCGACATTTTCGAAGGTGATCTCGCGGTCGCGCCGCATGCTTCCGCGTCGGCCACCGTCGCCGGCTCGCAGGAGCGGGTCAATATCGCCGACAAGCGCATCATCAACGGCAAGACCGACGTCAATCAGTTGGTGCCGTTCAAATACAAGTGGGCGTGGGAAAAGTATCTGGCCGGTTGCGCGAACCACTGGATGCCGCAGGAAATCAACATGTCCCGCGACATCGCGCTGTGGAAGGATCCGAACGGCCTGACCGAAGACGAGCGCCGCATCGTCCGGCGCAACCTCGGTTTCTTCGTCACCGCCGACTCGCTCGCCGCGAACAACATCGTGCTGGGCACCTATCGCCACATCACGGCGCCCGAGTGCCGGCAGTTCCTGCTGCGCCAGGCGTTCGAGGAAGCGATCCACACCCACGCCTACCAGTACATCGTCGAATCGCTGGGCCTCGATGAAGGCGAGATCTTCAACGCCTATCACGAGGTCAGCTCGATTCGCGACAAGGACGAATTCCTGATCCCGTTCATCCACACGCTGACCGATCCGGCGTTCGTGACGGGCACGCAGGACGCGGACCAGAAGTTGCTGAAGTCGCTGATCGTGTTCGCCTGCATCATGGAAGGCCTGTTCTTCTATGTCGGCTTCACGCAGATCCTCGCGCTCGGCCGCCAGAACAAGATGACGGGTGCCGCGGAGCAATACCAGTACATCCTGCGCGACGAGTCGATGCACTGCAATTTCGGCATCGACCTGATCAACCAGATCAAGCTCGAGAACCCGCATCTCTGGACGCCGGAGTTCCGCGCCGAGATCCGCGAACTGTTCAAGCATGCGGTCGAACTCGAGTACCGCTATGCTGAAGACACGATGCCGCGTGGCGTGCTTGGCCTGAACGCCGCAATGTTCAAGAGCTATCTGCGCTTCATCGCGAACCGTCGCTGCCAGCAGATCGGTCTCGATGCTCTGTACCCGAACGAGGAAAACCCGTTCCCGTGGATGAGCGAGATGATCGATCTGAAGAAGGAGCGGAACTTCTTCGAGAC
The DNA here is from genome assembly GCF_001411805.1 of Burkholderia plantarii. NCBI lineage: Bacteria > Pseudomonadati > Pseudomonadota > Betaproteobacteria > Burkholderiales > Burkholderiaceae > Burkholderia > Burkholderia plantarii. The sequence continues at coordinate 550,611 of NZ_CP007212.1, forward strand.
GCGAGTGATCGAGTATCAGACGGGCGGCGCGCTGTCCTGGGAGTAACCGGGCGCGACACCGAGGTAAAGATGAGAGTGCCGGGCGAGAGCCCGGCCCAAGGTTTAGGAGCAAGAACGCCTGATGCAAAGGATGGCCTGCGCCGACGCGGCGCACAGACATGACAGGCACTTTGCGAACCCTTCAGTGGGATGGGCAAACTTCCCTCCGGAAAAGACGGCCGGCCGTGTGGCCGCCGTCTTTATCAAGCGATTCGGGGCAACGGCGCGAAGCGTGCCGGCTGCCAACCTGATCTGGCGCGCGGTGCCGAAAGGCACGGCGCGCCTTACCGTATTCATTAGCGTAAGCGCGATTGCGAAGCGTACGCCGATGAATAGCCCGCTTCGTAGCGCGCGTCCTGAACCAGCGTCCGCGAGAAACGGGTTTTGACGAAGGGTGTGGTTTGAACTGACTCTCATCTGAACCTGAAGGAGTACATGATGGCACTTGCCAAGAAGAAACCGGCTGCCAAGAAGGCAGCAGCGAAGAAGGCGGCTCCGGTTGCCAAGAAGGCAGCGGCACCGGCGAAGAAGGCAGCCGTGAAGAAGGTTGCGGCGAAGAAGGTCGCCGTGAAGAAGGTTGCCGCCAAGAAGGCAGCGCCGGCCAAGAAGGCGGCCGTGAAGAAGGTCGCGGCGAAGAAGGTTGTCGCCAAGAAGGTCGCGGTGAAGAAGGTTGCCGCGAAGAAGGCGGCACCGGCCAAGAAGGCGGCCGTGAAGAAGGTCGCGGCGAAGAAGGTTGCCGCCAAGAAGGCCCCGGCAGCGAAGAAGGTTGCCGCGAAGAAAGTCGCCGTGAAGAAGGTTGCGGCGAAGAAGGCCCCGGCTGCGAAGAAGGCAGCGCCGGCCAAGAAGGCCGCCGTGAAGGCAGCCGCACCGGCGAAGAAGGCCGCGGCGAAGACGCCGGCACCGGCGAAGAAGGCACCGGCGGCGAAGAAGGCCGCACCGGCGAAGAAGGCTGCTGCGAAGAAGGCGGCGCCCGCGACGACGACGGCGTCGACGGCATCGGTTGCTCCGGCATCGGGCGCGAAGTCGGCGCTGAACCCGGCAGCGGCATGGCCGTTCCCGACCAGCGGCCGTCCGTAATCGGCCACCGGCTCGATACGAGAAGAAGCCCGCGCGCCTCGGCGCGTGAAGTCGTGCCGGTGCAGCGACTGCATCGGCACGATCGAATCCCGTCACCGGATTTCCGGCGACGGGATTTTTTTATGCGGAGTGCGTGTCAGCGCGCCCGCGCTTTCCCGCGTTACCGGAGGCGCGCGCATAAAAAAACGCATACGCGAAACGAATCGCGTATGCGCTGGATATCGCGGCTTTCGCCGCGCGCTGAGGTCTCCTCGCTCAGTGCGTGACGCGGGTCACGCCGCCGCTCGACAACAGGCGGACGCGGTCACCTGCGCGGAATACTTCCGGTGTCGTGGCTTGCGTGATCGAGCGCAGGTCACCGTTATCGAGGCGCACGGTGATCTCGACACCGTTCGCCGTACTCATGCCCTGACCGATCGCATTGCCCGCCACCGCGCCGGCGAGGCCGCCCGCGATCGCGGTCAGGATCGAACCCCTGCCGCCGCCAATCGCGCTGCCGGCCACGGCGCCGAGCGCGCCGCCGCCGAGCGTGCCGAGCGTCGAGCCGGCGCCGGTGTCGCTTTCGATACGCACCGCGCGCACGCTCTCGATCGTGCCGAGGCGTACCGTCTGTTCGCGCTGCGCCTGGCTGGCGCTATAGACGTCGGCCGAACCTGGCGGCGTGAAGCAGCCGGCGAGCGACACCGAGGCGGCAAGCATCGCGGTGAGCGTGAGGGTTTTTCTGGTCAGCATGGGTAGTTCTCCAACGAATCTCATTCGATACTGTAGCCGAACGCGCTCTGGAAGCGGGACAGGATTTCGGCTCGGCCGAGCGTGTAGGTTTGCGGTCCCGGATGCGCGATCTTGATCGATCCCATCAGGCTCGCGAGGCGGCCGGTGGTTGCCCAGTCCAGCCCCTTCTCGATGCCGTACAGCAGGCCACCGCGGAACGCGTCGCCGCAACCGGTCGGATCGACGATCTGTTCGGCCTTGACGACCGGGATCTGCTCGGTGCCGTCGCGGTGGCGGAGGGTGGCGCCGTGCTCGCCGCGCGTGATGATCAGGGCCTGGACCCGGCTCGCGATCTCGTCTTCCGACCAGCCCGTCTTGTCGCTCACCAGCTTGGCTTCGTAATCGTTGACCGCCAGATAGGTGGCAAGTTCAATGCTGCGCCGCAGCGTATCGCGGTCGAACAGCGGCAGGCCCTGGCCCGGATCGAACACGAACGGCACGCCGGCCTTCGCGAGTTCCTCGACGTGCTGGACCATGCCCTGGAAGCCGTCCGGACCGACGATCGCGAGCTGGATGTCGCGCGCTTCGCCCGCATGGTTCAGGTGCGATTGCATCATCGCGCCCGGATGGAACGCGGCAATCTGGTTGTTGTCGAGATCGGTCGTGATCATCGCCTGCGCCGAGTGCGTGTCCGGCACCACCCGCACGTAGTCGCGCGCAAGGCCGAGCGCATCGAAGCGGTCGAGGTAGAGCTGCGCGTCGATCGCGCCGATCGTGCCCATCACGCGGGCGTCACCGCCGAGCGCGCGCAGCGCGTAGGCGATGTTGCCTGCGCAGCCGCCGAACTCGCGACGCATGGTCGGCACGAGGAAGCTCAGATTGATGAGGTGGACCTGGTCGGGCAGGATGTGCTCCCGAAAGCGCCCTTCGAAGGTCATGATGTTGTCGTAGGCGATCGAACCGCAAATCAGCGTAGCCAAGGTCGTTCCTGTTCAGTGTTTGAGGCGGTGCAAGGAGGGAGTGGCGCGCGCGTCGCGAAGGCCGCGCCGCGCGCGCGAGGCGCGGCAGGAGCGCGAAGCTTACTTCAGTGCGGCCAGCGCTGCGTCGTAGTTCGGCTCGTTCTTGATCTCGTCGACGAGTTCCGTGTAGACAACCTTGTCGTTCGCGTCGATCACCACCACGGCGCGCGCGGTCAGGCCGTTCAGCGGGCCGCTCGTCACGTCCACGCCGTAGGCGTGCGCGAAGTCGCGGCCGCCGCGGAACGTCGAGGCGGTCGAGACGTTCTCGAGGCCTTCGGTCGTGCAGAAGCGCTTGGCCGCGAACGGCAGGTCGGCCGACACCACCACCACGGCCGTGTCGGCGAGCTTGCCGGCGGCTTCGTTGAACTTGCGCGTCGAGGTGGCGCAGGTCGGCGTGTCGAGGCTCGGAACGATGTTCAGCACCTTGCGCTTGCCGGCGAAGCTGGCGAGCGTCAGCTCGCCGAGGTCCTGGCCGACCAGCTTGAAATCGGGGGCTTGCGAACCGACGGTCGGGAAGGCGCCGGCGAGATCGATCGGGTTGCCGCCCAGCGTGACTTTGCTCATGTTCGTACTCCGGAGAGGGGCGTCGTGCGACGCCGAGGTTGAGGCCGGCGCGCCATGCGGGCACGCCGTGCAGGACGGGTCCGCGACGGACCCGTCACGGATAGAAAATCTGTACGCGGAAGTTCGAGGCGGCGATGCCGGGCGCGCCGTCGGCGGCACCCGGCGCCGTGTCGATCCGCACGAACATCGTTTCGGTCGCGCCGGCGGCGAGGCCCGCCTCGACGCGTGTGCCCGGATGGACGTAGTCGGCGGGCGCGAGCACGCGGCGCGCGGCGACGCGGTTCGAGGCGTCGAGCAGCGTCAGCTCGATCGACGGATAGGCGAGCGCGAGCGCCGCGTGGTTCGACAGCGGCACCTTCAGTTCGAGCACGCGCGGGCCGTCGAGTTGGCGCAGGTCGGACGCGCCGAGCCGCAGGCCGTCGATCGCGCGCGGCGGCTCGACCGTGCAGCCGAGCGCGGCGCAGGCCTGCGCGAACAGCGGCTGCCCCGCTGGCCAGTTCGCGAGCAGCGGCTCGCGCAGCCACCAGGCGAGCTGGCCGGCCAGCACCACGATCAACAGCCCCGCGAGGAAGCCGCCGAGGATCTGCCGGCCGCGGCTGCCGCGCCGGCCGGCGGGCGACTCGCGTGTCACCGCGAAATGGATGCGGTCGTCCGGCTCCGGCTCGGCCGCGAACGGCTCCGCTTCGCGGTGCGAGCCAGACGCGGTGGCGCCGAGGTGGACCCGGACTTCGTCGTCGGCGTCGGGATCGGCGGGCGGCGCGGCGCCGAACGAGGGCTCGGCCGTGTCGCGCGGCAACGCGGCGACGAGCGCCGCGATGTCGGCGTCGCTCGCGGCATGCGCCGCCGCGGCGAGGCCGTGACCATGATCGACGGACGTGGCGGCCGGTGCAGGCTCGTGGGCGGGGGCGGATTCCACCACCGGTCCGGATGAGGGCGCGGGGGCGGATTCCGCTACAGGTTCGGATGAGGGCGCGGGGGCGGATTCCGCTACAGGTTCGGATGAGGGCGCGTGCGGGGGTTCCGGCGCGGCTTCGGATCCATGCGCGGGTTCCGGTGGGGCTTCGAATGCGGGCGCGGGTACCGACGCAAATCCGGGCGCAAACTCGGACGGCGCTTCGGGTACGACTTCCGGCGCGGCCGGCGCCGGCTCACCGCGTGCGAGACCAACCTCGTTCGCGGGGACTTCGCGCGCGGCGGCCGCGGCAACCGGCACGAGCGGGTCGAGCCCGGTGTTGCCGCCATTGTGGCGCAGCTTCGGATCGATGCCGCCGTCGAGCCACGGTGCCCACATGTCCCAGGCGCCGGGCGTGAAGCTGGCGGCCATCGCGTGGGCGGTCGTGGCTTGCGGCGCGGTGGCGGGGAACACGCGCGGCGGCTGCGGCGCGCCGCCGGCCGTGGCGGGCGGCTCGACGACCGGCCGGGCGAGGTCGGGATCAGGTTCGACGAGCGCGTTCGCCGCGTCGAACACCTGCTGACAGTGGCCGCAGCGCGCCAGGCCGCCGTGCAGCTTCAGATGCTCGGGGCTGATCCGGAAGACGGTTTCACAGTGAGGGCAGCGCGTCGCGAGGGGCATGATGGCCGGGCAGCACGGGGGCCGGAGTGAAGGACAGCGCCTATTCTAATGGCTTTCGCGTCGTGTTCCGGCCAGACAGACCCAGCCTTCGTGTTCACGCCAGACCGAAATGTCGATATAGCGCGCATAGACGCTCGCGACTTCGTCCGCCTGTCGCGCGAGCACGCCCGACAGCGCGATCCGGCCGCCGGGGCGCACCTTCGACGCGAGCATCGAGGCCATCAGCTTGAGCGGGTTCGACAGGATGTTGGCCACCACGATGTCGAATTCACCGGGCGGGCAGTCGTCGGGCAGGCCGTAGCTGACCTCGGCGTGATTGCGTTCGCTGTTGTGGCGCGCCGATTCGACGGCCTGCGGATCGATGTCGATGCCGGTCACGCTGCCCGCGCCGCATTTCTTCGCGAGGATCGCGAGGATCCCCGAGCCGCAGCCGTAGTCGAGCACCGACTGGCCGGCCGCGACGGTCTGCTCGAGCCATTCCATGCAGAGCCGCGTGGTGGGGTGGCTGCCGGTGCCGAACGCGAGGCCCGGGTCGAGCTCGAGCACGAGCGCGTCGGGGTCGGGGGCGTCGTGCCACGAGGGCACGACCCAGATCCGCTCGCCGATCGGGATCGGCTCGAACTGCGATTGGGTGACGCGCACCCAGTCCTGTTCCTCGACCTCGCGCAGCGTGAACGGCGGCGTGGCGCCGAGCCCCGCCTCGTTGGCGGCGGCCGCCAGCAGCACGGCCGGATCGTGCGTATCGGCCAGCAGCGCGATCACGCGCGAATGCTGCCACGCGGTGCGCTCGGGCGTGAGGCCCGGTTCGCCGAACAGCGGTTGCTCGTCGGGCGTGTCCGCGTCGGCGTCCTCCACCGACACGGACAGCGCGCCGAGTTCGATCAGCGCGTCGGACAGCGCTTCCGCATGTTCGCGCGCCAGCTCGGCGACGAGTTCCCGATAGCTCATGCTCAGGCCTCTTCCGGGGCGACCTGCTGCTTCGCGGCGAGCCGGCCTTCGAGGTAATGGATGCTGGTGCCGCCCTCGACGAACTTCGAGTCGAGCATCAGTTCGCGATGCAGCGGGATGTTGGTCTGGATGCCCTCGACCACCATTTCCGACAGCGCGATGCGCATGCGCTGGATGGCCTGCTCGCGCGTCGCGCCGTAGGCGATCAGCTTGCCGATCATCGAGTCGTAGTTCGGCGGCACGAAATAGCCGTTGTACGCATGCGAATCGACGCGGATGCCGGGGCCGCCCGGCGTGTGCCACGACGTGATCCGGCCCGGCGACGGCGTGAACTTGAACGGATCCTCGGCGTTGATCCGGCATTCGATCGCGTGGCCGCGGAACTGGATGTCGCGCTGGCGGATCGCGAGCTTCTCGCCGGCGGCGATCTTGATCTGCTCCTGCACGATGTCGATACCCGTGATCAGCTCGGTGACCGGGTGCTCGACCTGCACACGCGTGTTCATCTCGATGAAGTAGAACTCGTTGTTCTCGTAGAGGAACTCGAAGGTGCCCGCGCCGAGGTAGCCCATCTTCTTGCAGGCGTCGGCGCAGCGGTCGCCGATCCGGTCGATCAGGCGGCGCGCGATGCCGGGCGCCGGCGCTTCCTCGATCACCTTCTGGTGGCGGCGCTGCATCGAGCAGTCGCGCTCGCCGAGCCAGAGCGCGTTCTTGTGCGCGTCGGCCAGCACCTGGATCTCGATGTGGCGCGGATTCTCGAGGTACTTCTCCATGTACACCTGCGGGTTGCCGAACGCACGGCCGGCTTCCTCGCGGGTCATGTTGACGGCGTTCACGAGCGCCGCCTCGGTATGCACCACCCGCATGCCGCGGCCGCCGCCGCCACCCGAGGCCTTGATGATGACCGGGTAGCCGACCGCGCGCGCGATCTTGACGATCTCCTTCGGATCGTCCGGCAGCGCGCCTTCCGAGCCCGGCACGCACGGCACGCCGGTGCGGATCATGGTCTGCTTGGCGGTGACCTTGTCACCCATCAGGCGGATCGTGTCCGGACGCGGGCCGATGAACGTGAAGCCCGACTGCTCGACGCGCTCGGCGAAATCGGCGTTCTCGGACAGGAAGCCGTAGCCCGGATGGATCGCCTGGGCATCGGTGACTTCGGCCGCGCTGATCAGCGCCGGCATGTTCAGATAACTGAGGTTCGACGGAGCGGGGCCGATGCAGACCGCCTCGTCCGCCAGCTTCACGTACTTGGCTTCCTTGTCGGCTTCCGAGTACACGACGACCGTCTTGACGCCCAGCTCGCGGCACGCGCGCTGAATGCGCAACGCGATCTCGCCGCGGTTGGCAATGAGGATTTTTTCAAACATAGCGGGTATTCGTCTTTTCGGTGACGCGCCCTGGCGCGAGGCGTCGCGTTCGGCTTTAGCCGACCACGAACAGCGGCTGGCCGTATTCGACCGCCTGGCCGTTTTCGACGAGGATTTCCTTGACGATGCCCGACTTGTCGGACTCGATCTCGTTGAGCAGCTTCATCGCCTCGATGATGCAGAGCGTCTGGCCTTCCTTGACCGTGTCGCCGACCTGGATGAACGGATCGGCGCCCGGCGACGGCGCGCGGTAGAACGTGCCGACCATCGGCGAGGTGACCACGTGGCCCTGCGGCGCGGCCGGTGCCGGCGCGGCGGCCGGTGCCGCGCCTTCGCCTGCGGGGCTCGTGGCGGGCGCGGCGGCGCTGACCTGCGGTGCGTAGCCGGCGGCCGGCTGCATGTAGACGGGCGGCGCGTTCTTGACGATGCGCACCTTGCCTTCGCCCTCGGTCACTTCCAGCTCGGAGATGCCGGATTCGGAGACGAGATCGATCAGGGTTTTCAGCTTGCGAAGATCCATCGGGAGTTCCCCTTGTCTATACGTGAAGCGCCGGCCGGGCCGGCTGCGATTCATTGGTTCTGAAAAAGCTCAGCCGCGCGGCGCGCCCTGCAGCTTGTCGAGTGCGTACTCGAGCGCGTGTAGATAGCCCTTCCAGCCGAGGCCGCAGATCACCCCTTCGGCCTGATCGGAGAAATAAGAGTGGTGCCGGAACGGCTCGCGACGATGCACGTTCGACAGATGCACCTCGACGAACGGGATGCCGACGCCCGCGAGCGCGTCGCGAATCGCGACGCTCGTATGCGTGTAGGCGGCCGGGTTGATCACGATGAAATCGGTTCCCTCGTCGCGGGCCGCATGGATGCGATCGACGAGCGCGCCTTCGTGGTTGCTCTGGAACGCGGCCAGCTCGGCACCGGCCTCGTTCGCTCGCGCGGCCAGCGCCCGGTCGATCTCGGCCAGCGTCACGCGGCCGTACACCTCCGGTTCCCGGGTGCCGAGAAGGTTCAGGTTCGGGCCGTGCAATACCAGCAAACGTGTCATGGTCGCTTCAAATTCTGCGGAGTTGCGCGCACTTTATCGCCGTTCCGAGAAATTTGTCCAGTTTTGCTGCATGACAAGGGCGCGCAAGTCGGCAGAAATTACAGGCGGTAGCGTGCAGATCGCGGTAATTTCAGCGAATCTGCCGCCAACCGGGGGCAAACCACCGGCAACGCGCGGTGCGAAAACTTGCAGGCTACAGCGTATCGAGCGTCTTTTTGAGCGCGTCGGGCTGGATTTGACCTAATTTTGTCATACGTACCTTGCCGTTTGCGTCGATCACGACCGTGAACGGCAGCGCGCCGGCGGTATTGCCGAAATTGCGGGCCAGGTCCGCGCCGGCGTAGCCGCTGACGACCACCGGGTAGTCGACTTTCACCTTCTGCAGGAACGCCTTCACGTTCTGGCCGGAATCGACGCCGACGCCGACGAAACGCACGCCCTTCTGCCGGTATTCGTGCGAAAGCGCGACGAGTTCGGGCATTTCCTTCACGCAGGGGCCGCACCACGAGGCCCAGAAGTTCACGACAACTTTCTGGCCCTTGAAGCTGGCGAGCGACTGCGGCTTGCCGTCCGGGTCGGTGACCGAGGCGGCCCACAGCGCGCTGACGGGGTCGTTGGCCGGCGCCGCCTCGGCACTGCTCTCGAACACGTCGCCACGCACCCAGTAGCCGGTGGCGAGGCCGCCGGCAATTGCGACCGCGGCCACCGCGGCAACGCTGACTAATCGTTTACTGTTCATCTTCGGATCGAATCGAGGGGGGGGGAGCGGCCGGCGCGTCGAGCAGCGCGCGCAGGGCCGCGGCATCGGCGCGGGCGAGGCGTCCGCGCGCGTCGGCTCGCACCGCGCCGCGCAGATCGTCGCTGTCGTAGAGCGCGACGTGGATGCCGACCGCCTCTGCATCCCGGCGCGCGCGCCACAGGAAGCTGAGCGTCTCGACATCGCCGCGGCCCGCGAAATGGCGGGTTTCGGACACGTCGTACTGGATGTTCTGGTTCAGCAGGTAGATCGCGACTTCCTTCTGGCTGTCCGAGAAGGTCTGCAGATGGATGTCGGAATGCGCGTTGGCGGTGCCGTTCAGCACGGCGCCCGCCAGATAGGGCGAGAACGGCGCGAGCCGTTCCATCCAGTCAAGGGCGATTTGTCGCAGCTGGCGCAGCTCGGCCGGCTGCGTTTCGCTCTGGAACAGCGCCAGGTATTCGTGCAGTTCGGCCTCGAGCATGTCGTTGTCGGGCAGCCATTCGCCGGAGATCCGGCTGTCGCCGAGCAACTGGCGCGCGGCCTTGCGTTTCGCGGAAGCGTAATCGAGCCCGTCCTCGGCGATGAGGCGGGCGGCGCTGAGCGCGATTTCCTCGCGGACTCGGCGCGGGTCGAGCAGGGGTTTTCGAGGCATGATGCGGCAATCATACTCGATCGGCGCCGCCGCCCCGGGGCGACCGGCAGGCGGGGCCGGAAGCGCGAAGCGGGCAGGGCGCGCCTGAACGGCTCAGTTACAATAGCAGCCTTTCTCCGGCCGCCGGCCGGCCCGGTGCATGGCCGATTTGCGGCGATCTCGCGCGCCCGGCGGCCGGAGCGGACGCGGCGCAAGCATGCGTGCGTGCGGCAACCGCGGCAGCGCCGCGGGCCGCCGGTTCCGGTTCGCGATTTCGAATGGCGCCCGCGCGGCGCGACACGACAGCTCTCTATGCACATCCACATTCTCGGCATCTGCGGCACCTTCATGGGCGGTCTGGCCGTGCTCGCGCGCGAGGCCGGCCACACCGTGACCGGCTGCGACGCGGGCGTCTATCCGCCGATGAGCACGCAGCTCGAGGCGCAGGGTATACAACTGATCGAAGGCTACGGCGCCGAGCAGATCGACCTGGCGCCGGACCTGTTCGTGATCGGCAACGTGGTCTCGCGCGGCAATCCGCTGATGGAGGCGATCCTCGACCGTGGGCTGCCCTACGTGTCCGGACCGCAATGGCTCGGCGAGCACGTGCTGGCCGACAAATGGGTGCTGGCCGTGGCCGGCACGCACGGCAAGACCACCACCAGCTCGATGCTGGCCTGGCTGCTCGAGGATTCGGGGCTGAACCCGGGCTTCCTGATCGGCGGCGTGCCGCTGAACTTCGGCGTGTCGGCGCGGCTGACCGATTCGAGCTTCTTCGTGATCGAGGCCGACGAATACGACACGGCGTTCTTCGACAAGCGCTCGAAGTTCGTCCATTATCGGCCGCGCACCGCGGTGCTGAACAACCTCGAATTCGATCACGCCGACATCTTCCCCGATCTCGCCGCGATCGAAACGCAATTTCATCACCTCGTGCGCACCGTGCCGGGCGTCGGCCGGATCGTCGCGAACGGTCGCGAGGCCGCGCTCGACCGCGTGCTCGCACGCGGCTGCTGGAGCGAGGTCGAGCGCTTCGGCGTGGAGGGTGGCTGGCAGGCGCTGCCGGCCGGGGACGGCGTGCCGGTGGACGAGCGCTTCGCGGTGTATTGGCAGGGCGCGCGGATGGGCGAGGTCGCCTGGAGCGTGCAGGGCGAGCACAACCGCCAGAACGCGCTGGCCGCGATCGCGGCGGCGCGCTCGGTCGGCGTGCCGCCGGCGCAGGCCGCGCGTTCGTTCGCGACGTTCCGCAACGTCAAGCGGCGCATGGAGATTCGCGGCAGCGTCGACGGCGTGATCGTCTACGACGACTTCGCGCATCATCCGACCGCGATCGAAACGACGATCGCCGGGCTTCGCGCCCGCATCGGCCGCGAAAACGCCCGGATCCTCGCCGTACTCGAACCGCGCTCGAACACCATGAAGCTCGGCACCATGAAGGCGCAACTGCCGGCCAGCCTCGCCGACGCCGACCTCGTGTTCGGCTATGGCGCCGCGACGGGGCGCGACGCGCTGGGCTGGAGCCTGGCCGACGCGCTGCTGCCGCTCGGCGCGCGCGCGCGGGCATTTGACGACCTGCACGCGCTGGTGAAGGCGGTGGCCGCCGCCGCGCGGCCCGGCGACCAGATCCTCGTGATGAGCAACGGCGGCTTCGGCGGGGTCCACCAGAAGCTGCTCGATGCGCTGTCGGCGCGCGGCGCCGCCCATGGTGCGCAAGACGGCACGGGAGACGGCGCGTGATCCTCTATCTGCACGGCTTCCGCTCGTCGCCGCGTTCCTACAAGTCGCGCCTGCTTGCCGAGCGGCTCGCCGCGCTGGGCCGCGAGGCCGAATGGCGCTGCCCGATGCTGGCGGTCTCGCCGCTCGAGGCGGTCGCGCTGGCCGAGTCCGAAGTGGCGGGCGCCGCGCCGCACGAGGTGACGGTGATCGGCAGCTCGCTGGGCGGTTATTACGCGACCTGGCTCGCCGAGAAGCACGGCTGGCGCGCGGTGCTGCTGAATCCGGCCACCGTGCCGCAGCGTGACCTCGCGCAGTATCTGGGCGAGCAGCCGCTCTGGCACGGCGGCGGCAGCGTCGTCGTCGAGCCGCGCCATCTCGCCGAGCTCGACGCGCTGCGCGTGCCGGCGGTGACGCGCCCGGAACGCTACTATCTGATCGCCGCGACGGGCGACGAGGTGCTCGATTATCGAGAGATGCTCGCGCATTATCCGGGCGCGCGAACCCGCGTGATCGACGGCAGCGACCACGGCATCAGCGAGTTCGCCGACTACGTCGACGACGTGCTCGCGTTCTGCGATGCGGAGCCGGCGCGCTGACGAGCCGCCCGCCGGCCTGCCCGAGGGGCGCGGCCGGCAAGCGAACGAACGACGCAATTCAATCCAATCCGGACGGGGCGCCGCCAGGCGGCGCCGGACAGTCTCAACGAGAGTAACCGAGTGAACGTTTTTTTCGAGGAATCGGGCAGTTTCAAGGCGGGTAGCGTGCTGTCGCGCCAGGGCGACGCCTTTCAGGTCGAGTTGCCGGGCGGGCGGCGCGCCAAGGTGCGCGCCAAGGACGTGCTGATCGAGTTCGACAAGCCGGCTGCCGGCGAACTGATGCAGCAGGCCGACGCGGCCGCGCAGCAGATCGATCTCGATTTTCTGTGGGAATGCGCGCCGCAGGAGGAGTTCGCCTACGGCGCGCTCGCCGACGAGTATTTCGGCAGCGGCTACGGGCCGGTCGAGCGCGCGGCGCTGGTGCTGCGCATGCACGGCTCGCCCGTCTATTTCCGCCGCAAGGGGCGCGGCCAGTACCAGCGCGCGCCCGAGGAACAGCTCAAGATGGCGCTCGCCTCGCTCGAGCGCAAGCGCCAGCAGGCGCTGGTGCAGGCCGGCTACGAAGAGGAACTGAAGGCGCGCCGGCTGCCGGCCGCGTTCGAGGGCAAGGCGCTCGCGCTGCTGACCCGTCCGGACAAGAACTCGATCGAATACAAGGCGCTCGACGCGGCCGCGCTCGCGCTCGGCGTGTCGCCGGCACGGCTGATGCTCGACTGCGGCGGCGTGGCCTCGGCGCGCGCGCTGCACGAGGCGCGCTTCCTCGCCGAGCACTTCCCGCACGGCACGGGCTTTCCGCCCGTGACGGTCGGCGCGCTGCCGGAGGATCTGCCGCGCGCCAACGTCGACGCGTTCTCGATTGACGACGTGACCACCACCGAGATCGACGACGCGTTCTCGGTCGAGCACCTGCCCGAGAACCGCGTGCGGATCGGCGTCCACATCGCGGCGCCGGCGCTCGGCATCACGCGCGGCGACGAGATCGACGCGGTCGCGCGCGCGCGGCTGTCGACGGTCTACATGCCCGGCGACAAGATCACCATGCTGCCCGACGACGTGGTCGAGGTATTCACGCTGAAGGAGGGCGGCTTCCGCCCGGCGTTGTCGCTCTATATCATCGTCGATCGCGAGACGCAGGACATCGTCGCGAACGAGACGCGCGCCGAGTACGTGTTCGTGAAGAGCAACCTGCGCCACAACACGCTCGAGGAAGTGGTCACCGAGGACACGCTCGCGGCCGGCAGCGGCGACTATCCTCACAAGGACGACATTGCGGTGCTGTGGCCGCTCGCGCAGGCGCTGTTCGAGAAGCGCCAGGTGGCGCGCGCCGGCTACGGCCTGAAGCGCGAGGTGCAGCGCAACACCGACTACAACTTCTACGTCGAGGGCGAGCACATCTCGATCACGCCGCGCCGGCGCGGTTCGCCGCTCGACCTGATCGTCTCGGAGCTGGCGATCCTCGCGAACTCGACCTGGGGCGCGTTCCTGCACGACCACACGGTGCCGGGCATCTACCGCTCGCAGCGCGCGCTCGGCGTGCCGACCGGCCCGAAGCGCACGCGCATGCAGACCAGCGCCGCGCCGCACGAGGGCCTCGGCGTCGCGCAGTACGCCTGGAGCACCTCGCCGCTGCGCCGCTACGTCGACCTCGTCAACCAGTGGCAGCTGCTCGCCTGCGTACAGCACGGCGTGACGGCCAAGCTGGCCGCGCCGTTCAAGCCGAAGGACGCCGATCTCTACGCGGTGGTGCAGGGCTTCGACGACACCTACACGGCCTACGCCGACCACCAGCGCCGCATGGAGTATTTCTGGTGCCTGCGCTGGCTGCGTCAGGAGAACCGCCGGCAGGTGGTCGCCGCGGTCGTGAAGGGCGACCTGGTGCGGCTCGAGGACGTGCCGCTGCTGCTGCACGTGCCGGGGCTCGGCGTCCACGCGCGCGGTACGCGCGTGCTGCTCGACGTCATGTCGATCGACGAACTGACGATCGAGGCCTCGGTGCGCCTGCTGAACGTGCTCGACGCACCGAGCGTGTCGGGTGCCGAGACGGCCGACGAGGACGCCGAGGGCGACGGCGACGACACGCTGGTGGACGCGCCCGACGATTCGGCCGAGAGCGAGGCGGAGGCGCTGGCCGAGGCGGACGCTGGCGACGCGGCCGAAGGCGAGTCCGCCGACGCGGGCGCCGGTGCCGACGCCGCCTCCGACGCGCCGGAGGCTTCCGGTTCGTCCGAGGCAGCGGGCAGCGGCGAGGACGACACGAAATGAACCCAACCACGCCCTCGCGGGCAACGGCACGATGAGCGAATCCATCCAGCATCCGGCCGCGCGCGACCGTTACGTCGTGATCGGCAATCCGGTCATGCACAGCAAGTCGCCGGCGATCCACGCGCGCTTCGCCGCGCAGACCGGCGAGGCGGTCGACTACGCACACCGGCTCGCGCCGCTCGACGGCTTCGCGGCGTCGGTGCGTGACTTCATCGCCGAGGGCGGGCGCGGTGCGAACGTGACCGTGCCGTTCAAGCTCGAGGCGCATGCGCTGGCCGACACCCTGTCGCCGCGCGCGGCGGCGGCCGGTGCCGTCAACACGCTGCGCTTCGACGCCGACGGCGCGATCCACGGCGACAACACCGACGGCGCGGGCCTCGTGCGCGACATCGAGCACAACCTCGGCGTGTCGCTGGCCGGCGCGCGGATCCTGCTGCTCGGCGCGGGCGGCGCCGCGCGCGGCGTGGTGCTGCCGATGCTCGATCGCGGCCCGCTCGCGATCACGATCTCGAACCGCACCGCGAGCCGCGCCGAGGAGCTGGTCGGCCAGTTCACGCAGGCCGCGCACGACGCCGGCTGCGCGCTGGCGGGCGGCGGCGCGGCGATCGTCGAACGACGCGCCTACGACGTGATCGTCAACGCCACGGCGGGCAGCCTCGAAGCGGCGCTGCCCGAGTGCGACGCGGCCGCGTTCGGCGCCGGCACGCTCGCCTACGACATGATGTACGGCGCCCGGCCGACCGTGTTCATGCAGCACGCTGCCTCGCTCGGCGCGCGCACGGCCGACGGGCTCGGCATGCTGGTCGAGCAGGCCGCCGAATCGTTCTGGCTGTGGCGCGGCGTGCGGCCCGACGGCGCGCCCGTGCTGGCGGCGCTGCGCGATGCGCTCGCCACGGCCTGAAGCCGGCGCCGGCACGGCCGGGCCACGCGCATGGTGATCCCGTTCGGCACCGGCCGGGCGCGCGCCGGCGGGCGTGCCGCACGCAGGCGCGGCCTCGTGCGCTGGGCCGCCTACGCGGTCGCGGTGCTGCTCGGGGCGTGGCTCGTCACCCAGCTCTACTATTTCACGCAGATCGCGGCGTGGAACGTGATCGATCCCGGCTCGACCGCGTTCATGCGCGCCGACGCCTGGCGGCTGAAGGCCGAGACGCCGCCGGTGGCGATCCAGCACCAGTGGGTGCCTTACGAGCAGATCTCGCGCAATCTGAAGCGCGCCGTGATCGCCTCGGAGGATGCCGATTTCGCGAACAACAACGGCTATGAAGTCGACGCGATCCTGCAGGCCTGGGAGAAGAACCGGGCGCGCGGGCGCATCGTTGCCGGCGGCTCGACGATCTCGCAGCAGCTCGCGCGCAACCTGTTCCTGTCGAGCGAGAAGAGCTACCTGCGCAAGGGGCAGGAGTTGATCATCACCTGGATGCTCGAAACGCTGCTCGACAAGGAGCGGATCTTCGAGATCTACCTGAATTCGGTCGAGTTCGGCCGCGGCGTGTACGGCGCCGAAGCGGCCGCGCGCTATTACTTCAAGGTGCCGGCCAGCCGGCTGACCGCAGGGCAGGCCGCGCGTCTGGCCGTGATGCTGCCGAATCCCAAATACTTCGACCTGCATCGCAATTCGCCGTATCTGGCCCAGCGCACGCGCGTGATCGCGCGGCGCATGGGGGCCGCCGAGCTGCCCGCTTCGCAGTAGCGGGCGACGACGCGCGCATTCATTTCGCCGGCCCGGCCGACGCGCGGACCGAGGCCGCCGCCCGCCGGACTTTCGCTCCGTTTTCCTGGTTACGCCGCCCGCCGCGAGCGGGCCGCCCGCCGTCGTTGCCGAGCGCCCCATCGCCGTCGCGAGCCGCCTCGGCCGCCCGCGCGTCGCCATTTCCGCCACCTGTTCCATCACGAAAAGAGCGTGCCCGCGCGGCCTCCCGGCCCCTTCCCGCGCGCCCGTCATTCCCGCAAAATCTCATTATTTGGTCGATGCATTCAAATATTGGATGCCGCGCGAACGGCCTCTACAATCGGCTCCATTCGATATGCGCCGGCGCGATCCGCAAACAGGAAGCCGCAGCCGGCCGCAACCAGGAGACAACGCGATGACGCCGATCCAGCAGTCCGCCGTTCGCCGTGCGTGCCGATGTTCGGGTGCCGCGTAGGCCACCGCTTCCCGATCGTCCATCCGCGACCCACTCCCTCATGAACAAGACCCCGATTTCCGTCGCACCGCCCAACGGCGCCCATCCGGCCGACGCGCCGGCGCCTGCGGCCCCTGCCGCGCTCGCCGACAGCATCAGCGTGACCGGCTCGCCGCTCGACATCGCGGCGCAGCAGGCCGGCACCCAGACGCTGCTGCGCGGCCTCGCGATCCTCGAGGCGATCGCGGGCGGCGCGCGCGACATGCGCGCGATCGGCGCCGCGCTCGGCACGACGCGCAGCACCACGCACCGGCTCGTCAGCAGCCTGGTGCAGGCGCGCTACCTGCGCCAGGTGCAGGGCGGCTACCTGCTCGGCCCGAAGCTGATCGAGCTCGGCACCATCGCGCTCGAGCAGATGCCGCTGACGGCCGTGGCGCGTCCGCATCTGGAAGCGCTCGCCGAGGCGACGCTCGACACCATCCACCTCGGCATGCGCGACGGCGACGACGTGCTCTACATCGACAAGATTCCCGGCACGCGCGGCCTCGAGATGCGCTCGCGGATCGGCCACCGGATGCCGCTCGCCTCGACCGGCATCGGCAAGGCGATGATGCTCGACCTCAAGCCCGACACCTGGGCCGCGCTGTTCGAGGCGTCGCGCCGCTCGCTGGCCGGCGTGAGCTTCAAGCCGGACCGCCGTCCCGATTCGCCGACCTTCCTGCAGCGCATGGCGCACTACGCGGCGGGCGGCTACACGTTCGACCTCGAGGAGAACGAAGCGTCGATCCGCTGCGTGGCGGCGCCGGTGCGCGACGCGTCGGGCGCGATCGTCGCGGCGGTGTCGGTGGCCAGCACGATTCCGTACATGCCGCTCGACCGGATGGACGAACTGATTCCGATCGTGCAGCGCGAGGCGCGCGCGATCTCGGCGGAGCTCGGCTGGAGCGCGCCGCAAACGACCCGCAGGATCAAGCGATGACGATGTCCCGACCGGCTCCGAGCCCCGCCGCCCCCGCCTTGATCGCGATCGACTGGGGCACCACCTCGATGCGCGCGTTCCTGTTCGCCGCCGACGGCAGCGTGCTCGAATCGAACGCCCATCCGGCCGGCGTGATGAACCTGCCGCGCGCGGGCGGCACGGCCGCCTTCGACGCGGCGTTCGAGTCGGCCTGCGGCGCCTGGCTCGACCGCGCGCCGGGGCTGCCGGTGCTGGCGGCCGGCATGGTCGGCAGCGCCCAGGGCTGGCGCGAGGCGCCCTACGTCAACACCCCGGTCGACGCCGACGCGCTGGTGGCCGGCCTGATCCGCGTCGAATCCTCGCGCGGCGTGGCGGTGGCGATCGTGCCCGGCGTGCTGGAGCCGGGCACGCTGCCCGACGTGATGCGCGGCGAGGAAACCCAGATCGTCGGCGCGCTGGCCGGCGACGCCGCGTTCGCGAGCGGCGCCGCGGGCGCGCTGATCGGCCTGCCCGGCACGCACGCCAAGTGGGCCTGGGTGCGCGACGGGCGCATCGAGCGCTTCCGCACCTACATGACGGGCGAGCTGTTCGCGACGCTGCGCGACCACACCATCCTCGGCCGCACCATGCAGGCCGGCGAGGCCGACCTCGACGCGTTCCGGCGCGGCGTCGGCGTGGCGCGTGAGAGCCGCGATGCGGGCCTGCTCGCCACCATCTTCAGCACCCGCACGCTGGGCTTGACCGGCCAGCTCGCGCCGCAGGCGCAGGGCGACTACCTGTCCGGGCTGCTGATCGGCCACGAACTGAACGCGCTGGTCGCGATGCTGGCCGGGGTCGGCGCCACGCTGGCCGCGCAGCCGCCGAGCCTGATCGGCGACGTGGTGCTGTGCGAACGTTATCTGACGGCGCTGCGCGAGTTCGGCTGCGACGGCGCGCGCGTGGTCGAGCGCGCGACCGAGCGCGGGCTCTGGCGCATCGCCAGCCAGGCGGGCCTCGTCGGCGCCGCCGTCCGCGCGGCGAGCTGAGCGCCGCGCCACCGCATCCAGGAGATTGAACCGATGTCATCCGAACTCACGCTGCCCGCCCCGTACACGCCGCACGAGGGGCTCGCTCGCGCGTTCGCCGCGTGTCCGCTGGTCGCGATCATGCGCGGCCTCACGCCGGCCGAGGCGGTCGGGCACGGCGAGGCGCTGGTCGAGGCCGGCTTCCGGCTGATCGAGGTGCCGCTCAACTCGCCCGATCCGTTCGCGAGCATCGCCGCGCTGCGCGCCGCGCTGCCCGCCGAGGTGCTGGTGGGCGCCGGCACCGTGCTGCGTCCCGAGTACGTCGACGAGGTCGCGCGCGCCGGCGGCGAACTGATCGTGATGCCGCACGCGGACGCCGACGTGATCCGCCGTGCCAAGGCGCTCGGCCTCGCCAGCGCGCCCGGCGTGGCCACGCCGAGCGAGGCGTTCGCCGCGTTGCGCGCCGGCGCCGACGTGCTGAAGATGTTCCCGGCCGAGCAGCTCGGCCCGGTGGCCGTGAAGGCGTGGCGCGCCGTGATCGACGCGCGTGTGCCGCTGGTGCCGGTGGGCGGCGTGACGCCCGACAACATGGGGCCGTACCTGAGCGCGGGCGCCGACGGCTTCGGCCTCGGCTCGGCGCTCTACCGGCCGGGCCAGGGCGTGGCCACCACGGCGCTGCACGCGCGGGCCTATGTGAAGGGCCTCGCGATCGCGCGCGGCGGAGCCGCCAAATGAACCGGCTGGCCGGCAAGACCGCGCTGGTGACGGGCGCGGGCCGCGGCATCGGCGCCGCGATCGCGCTGGCGTTCGCGCGCGAGGGCGCGGCGGTGGTGATCGCCGAGCTCGACGAGGCGGCGGGCCGCGAGGCGGCCGCCTCGATCGCGCAGGCGGTGCCCGGCGCGCGCGTGCTCGCGCAGCGCACCGACGTGACCGATAGCGCCTCGGTGGCCGGCGCGGTGGCCGCGGCCGAGCGCGAGTTCGGCGCGCTCGACGTGCTGGTCAACAACGCCGGCGTGAACGTGTTCTGCGATCCGCTGACGATGCGCGACGAGGACTGGCGGCGCTGCTTCGCGGTGGACCTCGACGGCGTCTGGAACGGTTGCCGCGCGGCGCTGCCGGGCATGGTCGAACGGCGTCGCGGCAGCATCGTCAACATCGCCTCGACGCACGCGAGCCAGATCATTCCCGGCTGCTTCCCGTACCCGGTCGCCAAGCACGGCGTGCTGGGCCTGACGCGCGCGCTCGGCATCGAATACGCGCCGCGCAACGTGCGCGTGAACGCGATCGCGCCGGGCTACATCGAGACGCAGCTGACGCACGACTGGTGGAACGCTCAGCCCGATCCCCAGGCGGCGCGCGAGGCCACGCTCGCGCTGCCGCCGATGAAGCGCATCGGGCAGCCCGAAGAAGTGGCGATGACCGCGGTGTTCCTCGCCTCGGACGAGGCGCCGTTCATCAACGCCACCTGCATCACGATCGACGGCGGGCGCACGGCGCTCTACCACGACTGACGGCGGCGGCCCGCGCGCCGGCGGCAGGCAGGATTGGAAAGACCGCAGCACGCGACGGCCGCGCGCGTGTTGCGTCACAGAACCAGGCGGCCGGAAACGAAAGAAGTGGCACAACAGGAGACGACCCAGATGAAACGCAGAACCTTTGTCACGCTCGCCGCGGCGGCGGCCATCCTCGCCGGCGCGCCGGTGGTCCATGCAGCCGACCCGGTGAAGATCGGCTTCCTCGTGAAGCAGCCGGAAGAGCCGTGGTTCCAGGACGAATGGAAGTTCGCCGAAATGGCCGCCAAGGCCAAGGGCTTCACGCTCGTGAAGATCGGCGCGCCGTCGGGCGAAAAGGTGATGAGCGCGATCGACAACCTTTCGGCGCAGCAGGCGCAGGGCTTCATCATCTGCACGCCGGACGTGAAGCTCGGGCCGGGCATCGTCGCCAAGGCCAAGTCGCACAACCTGAAGATGATGACGGTGGACGACCGCCTCGTGGACGGCAGCGGCAAGCCGATCGAATCGGTGCCGCACATGGGCATTTCCGCCTACAACATCGGCAAGCAGGCCGGCGACGGGATCGCCGCCGAGATCAAGAAGCGCGGCTGGAACATGGCCGAAGTCGGCGCGATCGACATCACCTACGAGCAGCTGCCGACCGCGCATGACCGCACCTCGGGCGCGACCGACGCGCTGGTGGCGGCCGGCTTCCCGAAGGCGAACGTGATCGCGGCGCCGCAGGCGAAGACCGACACCGAGAACGCGTTCAACGCGGCCAACATCGCGCTGACCAAGAACCCGCAGTTCAAGCACTGGGTGGCCTACGGCCTGAACGACGAAGCGGTGCTGGGCGCCGTGCGCGCCGCCGAAGGCCGCGGCTTCAAGGCCGACAACATGATCGGCATCGGCATCGGCGGTTCGGATTCGGCGCTCAACGAGTTCAAGAAGCCGCAGCCGACGGGCTTCTACGGCACCGTCATCATCAGCCCGAAGCGTCACGGCGAGGAAACCTCGGACCTGATGTACGCGTGGATCACGCAGAACAAGATGCCGCCGATGCTGACGCTGACGACCGGCATGCTGGCGACGCGCACCAACGTGAACATGGTGCGCACGGAGATGGGTCTCGCGTCGAACTGATGCGCGGCCGGCCTCGGGCCGGCGCGCATCCGGCGTGAAAGCGGGCCGCCGCGGCGTGCGGCGGCCCGGCAACAAGACAGTGGAGGCGATGTGACTGCGGTTCTGCGTTTCGACAATATCGGCAAGGTCTTCCCCGGCGTGCGGGCGCTCGACGGCATTTCGTTCGACGTCCACGCGGGGCAGGTCCACGGCCTCATGGGCGAGAACGGCGCGGGCAAGTCGACGCTGCTGAAGATCCTCGGCGGCGAATATCAGCCCGATTCGGGCAGCGTGCTGGTGGACGGCGAGCCGGTGCGCTTCACCAGCGCGGCGGCCTCGATCGGCGCCGGCATCGCGGTGATCCACCAGGAATTGCAGTACGTGCCCGACCTCACGGTGGCCGAGAACCTGATGCTCGGCCGGCTGCCGAACGCGCTCGGCTGGGTGCGCAAGGGCGATGCACGGCGCCACGTGCGCGAGCGCCTGGAAGCGATGGGCGTCGACCTCGATCCGCAGGCCAAGCTGCGGCGCCTGTCGATCGCGCAGCGCCAGATGGTCGAGATCTGCAAGGCGCTGATGCGCAACGCGCGCGTGATCGCGCTCGACGAGCCCACCAGTTCGCTGTCGCACCGCGAGACCGAGGTGCTGTTCAAGCTGGTCGACGACCTGCGCGCGCAGGGCCGCGCGCTGATCTACATCTCGCACCGGATGGACGAGATCTACCGGCTCTGCGACGCCTGCACGATCTTCCGCGACGGCCGCCGGATCGCCTCGCACCCGGAACTGGCCGAGGTGTCGCGCGAGCAGCTGGTGAGCCAGATGGTCGGCCGCGAGATCAACGATATCTATCATTACCGGCCGCGCGCGCTCGGCGAGCAGCGGCTCGAGGTGGATGGCCTGGCCGCCGACAAACTGCGCGCGCCGGCCAGCTTCACGGTGCGCGCCGGCGAGATCGTCGGCTTCTTCGGGCTGGTGGGCGCCGGGCGCAGCGAGCTGATGCGCGTGATCTACGGCGCCGACCGCAAGCGCGGCGGCACCGTCACGCTCGACGGCAAGCGCATCGACGTGCGCCGCACCGGCGACGCGATCCGCCACGGCATCGTGCTGTGTCCGGAAGACCGCAAGGAAGAGGGGATCGTCGCGATGGCGACGGTCGCCGAGAACATCAACATCAGCTGCCGCCGCCATTCGCTGCGCGCCGGGATGTTCCTGAACGGCCGGCAGGAGGCGCAGACCGCCGAGCGCTTCATCAAGCTGCTGAAGATCAAGACGCCGAGCCGCCGCCAGAAGATCCGCTTCCTGTCGGGCGGCAACCAGCAGAAGGCGATCCTCTCGCGCTGGCTGGCCGAGCCCGACCTGAAGGTCGTGATCCTCGACGAGCCGACGCGCGGCATCGACGTGGGCGCCAAGAACGAGATCTACCAGGTGATCTACGAGCTGGCCGAACGCGGCTGCGCGATCGTGATGGTGTCCTCGGAGCTGCCGGAGGTGCTCGGCGTGTCCGACCGCATCGTGGTGATGCGCGAAGGCCGGATCGCGGGCGAGGTCGCGCGCGCCGAGGCGAACGAACAGGTGGTGCTGAATCTCGCGCTGCCGCAGGGGCCGGCCGGGCAGGCCGCCTGAGCGGCACGCACGGGCGAACCAATCAACATGGAGATGGCGCGGCCTCGCCGCGCGACGCAGGGAGCGACACGATGCAAGCCAAGGAAAGTATCACGCAGGCAGCCGCCAAACGCGCGGCCGAAGCCTTGATTCCGCAGAGCAACGACCGGCAGAAGTGGTGGCAGCAGATCACCGACTACAGCCTGATCGTGATCTTCGCGGTGATGTTCATCACCATGTCGGTGACGGTCGATCACTTCTTCTCGATCGACAACATGCTCGGGCTCGCGCTGTCGATCTCGCAGATCGGCATGGTCGCCTGCACCATGATGTTCTGTCTCGCCTCGCGCGACTTCGACCTGTCGGTCGGCTCGACGGTGGCGTTCTCGGGCGTGCTCTGCGCGATGGTGCTGAACGCCACCGACAACACCTTCATCGCGATCGTCGCGGCGATCGCGGCCGGCGCCGCGATCGGCTTCGTCAACGGCGCGGTGATCGCCTACCTGCGCATCAACGCGCTGATCACCACGCTCGCCACCATGGAGATCGTGCGCGGGCTCGGCTTCATCGTCTCGCACGGTCAGGCGGTGGGCGTCTCGTCGGAGACCTTCATCGCGCTGGGCGGCCTCGCGCTGTTCGGCGTGTCGCTGCCGATCTGGGTCACGCTGCTCTGTTTCATCGTGTTCGGCGTGATGCTGAACCAGACCGTCTACGGCCGCAACACGCTCGCGATCGGCGGCAATCCGGAAGCCTCGCGCCTGGCCGGCATCAACGTCGAGCGCACGCGCGTCTGGATCTTCCTGGTCCAGGGCGCCGTGACCGCGCTGGCGGGCGTGATCCTCGCCTCGCGGATCACCTCGGGCCAGCCGAATGCGGCCGAGGGCTTCGAGCTCAACGTGATCTCGGCCTGCGTGCTCGGCGGCGTGTCGCTGCTGGGCGGGCGCGCGACGATCTCGGGCGTGGTGATCGGCGTGCTGATCATGGGCACGGTCGAGAACGTGATGAACCTGCTCAACATCGACGCGTTCTACCAGTACCTCGTGCGCGGCGCGATCCTGCTCGCCGCGGTGCTGCTCGACCAGTTGAAGAACCGCGGCACGCGCGACTGACGCGCGCCGGGAGGAACACCAGATGAACCAGGCAATGACGGCCGACGCGGTGCGCGGCGCGCGCTACCCGAGCCTCGCCGATCGCGCGGTGCTGATCACGGGCGGCGCCACCGGCATCGGCGCGGCGTTCGTCGCGCACTTCGCGGCGCAGGGCGCGCGGGTCGGCTTCGTCGATCTCGACGCCGAGGCCGGCACCGCGCTCGCCGAGGCGCTGGCCGACGCGCGCCACGCGCCGGCCTTCGTCGCGGCCGACATCACCGACATCGACGCGCTGCGCCGCGCGATCGAGGAGCTGCGCGTGAAGACCGGCCCGATCGCGGTGCTCGTCAACAACGCGGCGAACGACAAACGCCACCGCATCGAGGACGTCACGCCCGAGTCGTTCGACGCGGCGATCGCGGTCAACCTGCGCCACCAGTTCTTCGCCGCGCAGGCCGTGGCCGACGACATGAAGGCGGCGGGCGGCGGCGCGATCATCAACCTCGGCTCGATCGGCTGGATGCTGAAGAATGGCGGCTATCCCGTCTACGCGACCTCGAAGGCCGCGATCCAGGGGCTCACGCGCTCGCTCGCACGCGATCTCGGGCCGTTCGGGATTCGCGTCAACACGCTGGTGCCGGGCTGGGTGATGACCGACAAGCAGCGGCGGTTGTGGCTCGACGATGCGGGACGCGCGGCGATCCAGGCCGGCCAGTGCCTCGACGCCGAACTGCTGCCGGACGATCTGGCGCGCGCCGCGCTGTTTTTGGCCTCCGACGACAGTCGCATGATGACGGCGCAGGACGTCGTCATCGACGGCGGATGGGCTTGATCCGGCACGCGCAGTAGCCAGGCGGCGGCCCGAGTGGCGCCGCCGCAGACAGGAGACGATCATGACGACATCGACCATCGGCAATGTGCCTTCCGCGTCCGCCGCGCGCTCGCGGCGCGCCCGCCTCGCCGCGGCCGCGCAGCCGGTGAGCCCCGGGCCGCAGACCTCGAGCGTCGCGCAGGGCGTACACGAGGCGGCCGACGCGGCGGTCACGCTGGCCAGCGCGGAGTTGCGGCTCGACGTGGTGCCGCATCTGGGCGGCGGCATCGCGCGCTTCGACTGGCGCGGCGACGGCGCCTCCACGCCGATCTTCCGCGGCTGCGACCACGTCGATGCCGGCACCGATCCGAACGCGCTCGGCTGCTATCCGCTGCTGCCGTATTCGAACCGGATCGGCGGCGGGCGCTTCGAGTGCGAGGGGCGCCCCGTCGAGGTGCCGAGGAACCGCCAGGTCGAGCCGCTGCCGATCCATGGCGACGGCTGGCTCGCGCGCTGGCACATCGACGACGTCTCGCCGACCGGGCTGCAGCTCTCGCTCGATCGTCGCGACGGCGCGCCCTACGCCTATCGCGCGACGCAGTCGTATGCGCTCGACGGCGCGACGCTGACGATCGCGCTGGCGATCGAGAACTGCGGCGCCGAGCGGCTGCCGTTCGGGCTCGGCGTGCATCCGTTCATCGTGCGCGACGCCGGCACCGAACTCGCGGCGGCCGCCAGCGGTCTCTGGCTGTCGGGCGCCGACTGGCTGCCGCGCCGCCACGTGACGGTGCCGCCCGCCTGGCAGTTCGGCATCGCCTATCCACTGCCCGGCACGCTCGTCAATCATGCGTTCACGGGCTGGGGCGGCCGCGCGACCGTCGCCTGGCCGTCGCGCGGGCTGACCATGGACATCGAATCGGACGCCGACTGCTACGTGCTCTACACGCCGCCCGGCGAGTCGTTCTTCTGCTTCGAGCCGGTCGATCACCCGATCAACGCCGTGAACCTGCCCGGCGGCGCCGAGCTGCACGGCATGACGCTGCTCGGCCCCGGCGAGCGGCTCGCGCGGCGCTTCCGCTTCACGGTGGAACGCGCCGACCCGCGCGCGGCGTCGGCCGCCGCGCGAGGCGCCCCGGCGCGCTGAAGCGGCGCCTCGGTTCGACGCCGGGCCTCGACGCCAGGCGCGGTCCGGCCCGGCCCGCGCGATGGCTGCGGGTAAAATACGCGGCATTTCCTCAACGATCCGCCGCGAAACATGTCCGCTCCGCTGACCTTCATCGACACGCTGCGCGCCGCCTGGCAGCGCACGAACTCCCTGCTCTGCGTCGGACTCGACCCCGAACCGACGCGGTTTCCCGCGCAGTTCGCGAACCGCCCCGACGCGATTTTCGATTTCTGCCGCGAGATCGTCGATGCGACCGCGCCCTACGCGAGCGCGTTCAAGCCGCAGATCGCCTACTTCGCCGCGCACCGCGCCGAGGATCAGCTCGAACGGCTGATCGCGCACATCCACCTGCAGCATCCGGGCCTGCCGGTCGTGCTCGACGCGAAGCGCGGCGACATCGGCAGCACCGCCGAGCAGTACGCGCGCGAGGCGTTCGAGCGCTATCGCGCCGACGCCGTGACCGTCAACCCGTACATGGGCTACGACTCGATCGAGCCGTATCTCGCCTACGAGGACAAGGGCGTGGTGGTGCTGTGCCGGACCTCGAACCCGGGCGGCTCCGACCTGCAGTTCCTCGAGACGGGCGGCCGGCCGCTCTATCAGGTGGTGGCCGAGCTGGCCGCGACGCGCTGGAACGCGAAGACCGGGCAGCTCGCGCTGGTGGTCGGCGCGACCTTCCCGAAGGAGATCGAGATCGTGCGCGGGATCGTCGGCGAGATGCCGCTGCTGATCCCGGGCATCGGCGCGCAGGGCGGCGACGTGCAGGCGACCGTGGCGGCCGGCCGTACCGCCGACGGCGGCGGCATGATGATCAACTCGTCGCGCGCGATCCTCTACGCGAGCAACGACGAGGATTTCGCCGAGGCCGCCGCGCGCGTCGCGCAGGCCACGCGCGACACGATCAACGCGCATCGCTGATCGCCGATGCCCGAGCCGCCGCGCGCGGTTCGAGCCGACGAAAAAGGGCGCCTCGCGGGGCGCCCTTTCTGCTGGCGTGTACGGCCGGCGGAGCCTGGCCCGCCGTGCGGGATCAGCGCTCGCGTTCGTCGAGCAGCTTCAGCAGCCCGCGCAGCGCGTGCGCGGCTGCCTGCACGCGGATCTGCTCGCGGTCGCCCTTGAACACGAGCGTCTCGACCTCGGTGTGGAGCCGGTTGCTCCAGCCGAACGAGACGGTGCCGACCGGCTTGTGCTCGGAGCCGCCGCCGGGGCCGGCGATGCCCGTCACCGACAGCGCGACCTGCGCGCGGCTGTTGCGCAGCGCGCCCTCGACCATCGCGCGCGCGACCGGCTCGCTGACGGCGCCGTGCTTCTCGATCAGCTCGTGCGGCACGCCGATCATCTCGGTCTTGGCCTGGTTCGAGTAGGTGACGAAGCCGCGCTCGAACCAGGCGCTGCTGCCGGAGATGTCGGTGATCGCGGTCGCGATCATGCCGCCCGTGCAGGATTCGGCGGTCGCGAGCGCCAGGTGTTCGTCGCGCAGCTTGTTGCCGGCGCGGATCGCGAGCTGGTGGACGACGGAATCGGTCGGCATGCGTGCGGACTCAGCGAAGAGTGGGAAACAGGGCGCGCCACGTCGCGATGACGAGCAGCGTCAGGAACGCGGCGACGAGATCGTCGACCATGATGCCAAAACCACCTTTCAAACGGCGATCGAGATCGCGCACCGGCGGCGGTTTGCCGCCGTCGAACAGGCGGAACAGCACGAACGCGACCAACTGCTGCGAGAACGTGGCCGGCGTGACCAGCAGCATCACGAGCCAGATCGCCACCACGTGGTCCCAGACGATCGCGCGCGGCCGGCCGCCGCCGAGCGCGCGCGCCGTGCGGCCGGTGGCGATCACGCCGAACACGAAGCCGAGCGCGATCAGCGCGAGCGTGGCGGCCGCCGGCAGGCGCGGCGCGAACGCGACGAAGCTGAGCCAGCCGAACAGCGAGCCGGTGAAGCCTGGCGCGAACGGCGCGAGGCCGGTGCCGAAGCCGAGCGAGAGCAGGTGCAGCGGGTGCGAGCGCATGAACGGCGCGCTCGCGCGGCGCGGCAGCGGCTGCGCGTCGTCGACGTCGTGGATGTCGCCGGCATCGCCTGCGTGGTCACGGCGGGCGGTTCGGCCCGACGCGCCGCCGTGGCCGCGCACCGTCACGAGGGCCGTGCCGGGGCGGGGCGTGTCGGCGCGCGGCGCCGGATCGTCATTGACCGGCATGGAAATGATCGAAGCCGCGCAGCGTCAGCGCGAGCGGCGCGCCGTCGCCGTCGAGCCAGCGGATGGCGGGCACCTCGTCGGGCGCGGCGAGCTCGCGGATCGTGCCGATCCGCGTGACCGCCACGCCGGCCGTCACGCCGGCGGCCAGCACGGCTGCGTGCGCGGCGGCCGGCGCCGTGAAGCAGAGTTCGTAGTCGTCGCCGCCCGCCAGCGTGCAGGTGCGCTGCAGCTCGGGCGCGAGCGTGGCGAGCGCGGCCGAGCGCGGCACCGCGTCCACCTCGATGTCGGCGGCCACGCGCGAGCGTTCGAGGATGTGCCGCAGGTCGCCCGCGAGGCCGTCGGAGATGTCCAGCGCCGCGTGCGCGATGCCGGCCAGCGCGAGGCCCAGCGCGACGCGCGGCTCCGGCCATTCGAGTGCGCGGCGAAATACCGCATCTTCGGCGGCGCCGGCCGCCCATTCGCCGCGCGCCACGCCGAGCCCGGCGCGCGCGTCGCCGAGCGTGCCCGACACCCAGACCTCGTCGCCGGGGCGCGCCGCGTCGCGGCGCAGCGCGCGATCGGGGCCGACGTCGCCGAACACGGTCACGCACAGGTTGAGCGGCCCGCTCGTCGTATCGCCGCCGACCAGCTCGCAGCCGTAGCGGTCGGCAATCGTAAACAAACCGTCGGAAAACGCGTCGAGCCAGTCGGCGTCGGCGCGCGGCAGCGCGAACGCGAGCGTGAACGCGCGCGGCTGGGCGCCCATCGCGGCCAGATCGGACAGGTTCACGGCCAGCGTCTTGTGGCCGAGCGCGCGCGGCGCCACGTCGGCGAAGAAGTGACGGCCCTCCACCAGCATGTCCGTCGAAATCGCCAGCATCGTATCCGGATGCGGCGCCAACAGCGCGCAATCGTCGCCGATGCCGAGCGCGGCGCGCGCTTCCGGCCGCCGCGCGCGGCGCGCGAAATAGCGGTCGATCAACGAGAATTCGGACAGTGGGGAGGTGACCACGGCGAGCCTTTCCGGCGGCAGGATGAGGGGCGGCCATTGTAAGGCGGCGGCCCGCCGTTACGTGCATTCCGGCCGGGCCGTGGTGGCCGGAACGAAAAATTTCGAATAAGGATTGGCGCTACAATGTGGGCCGAACAGGTATTCTAATCCCGCCCCCTCGACTCATGTCCACCAAGTCCTCCCCGAAAGCCGATCTGCGCGCAGCCGCCCTCGATTACCACGAATTTCCGACGCCGGGCAAAATCGCCGTCCAGCCGACCAAGCAGATGATCAACCAGCGCGACCTCGCGCTGGCGTACTCGCCGGGCGTCGCGTTCGCCTGCGAGGAGATCGTCGAGAATCCGCTGAATGCCGCGCGCTTCACCTCGCGCAGCAACCTGGTGGGCGTCGTCACCAACGGCACCGCGGTGCTCGGCCTCGGCAACATCGGCCCGCTCGCGTCGAAGCCGGTGATGGAGGGCAAGGCCGCCCTGTTCAAGAAGTTCGCCGGCATCGACGTGTTCGACATCGAGCTGAACGAATCGGACCCGCACAAGCTGGTGGACGTGATCACCGCGCTCGAGCCGACCTTCGGCGGCATCAACCTCGAGGACATCAAGGCGCCGGACTGCTTCATCGTCGAGCGCGAGTGCCGCAAACGCATGAAGATCCCGGTGTTCCACGATGACCAGCACGGCACCGCGATCGTGGTGGCCGCCGCGGTCACCAACGGCCTGAAGGTGGTGAACAAGGACATCAAGCAGGTCAAGCTGGTCGCCTCGGGCGCGGGCGCCGCGGCGCTCGCCTGCCTGGACCTGCTGGTCGACATCGGCCTGCCGCTCGAGAACATCTTCGTCACGGACCTGGCCGGCGTCGTCTACCAGGGCCGCACCGAGCTGATGGACCCGGACAAGGAGCGTTTCGCGCGCGAGACCGACGCGCGCACGCTGGCCGAGGTGATCGACGGCGCGGACATCTTCCTCGGCCTGTCGGCCGCCGGCGTGCTCAAGCAGGAGATGGTCAAGGGCATGGCCGAGCGCCCGCTGATCCTCGCGCTCGCCAACCCGACGCCGGAAATCCTGCCGGAAGTCGCGCACGAAGTGCGCCCCGACGCGATCCTCGCGACCGGCCGCACCGACTACCCGAACCAGGTCAACAACGTTCTCTGCTTCCCGTTCATCTTTCGCGGCGCGCTCGACGTCGGCGCCACCACGATCACGCGTGAGATGGAGATCGCCGCCGTCAACGCGATCGCCGAACTCGCGCAGCAGGAGCAGAGCGACATCGTCGCCACCGCCTACGCGATCGAGGATCTCTCGTTCGGGCCGGAATACCTGATCCCGAAGCCGTTCGACCCGCGCCTGATCGTCAAGATCGCGCCGGCCGTCGCGAAGGCCGCGATGGAAGGCGGCGTGGCGACGCGTCCGATCGAGGACATGGACGCCTACGTCCAGCACCTGCAGCAGTTCGTCTATCACAGCGGCAACACCATGAAGCCGGTGTTCCAGGCCGCGCGCAGCGCCCCGCAGGAGAAGAAGCGCGTGGTGTTCGCCGAGGGCGAGGAAGAGCGCGTGCTGCGCGCCGTGCAGATCCTCGTCGACGAGCACGTCGCCAAGCCGATCCTGATTGGCCGTCCGCACGTGATCGAGAACCGGATCAAGCGCTTCGGCCTGCGCATCACGCCGGGCGTCGATTTCACGATCGTCAACACCGAGCACGACGAGCGCTACCGCGATTTCTGGCAGACCTACTACCAGTTGATGGTGCGCAAGGGCATGGGCCAGCAGCTCGCCAAGCTCGAAATGCGCCGCCGCACCACGCTGATCGGCGCGATGCTGGTGAAGAAGGGCGAAGCCGACGGCATGATCTGCGGCACCATCAGCACCACGCACCGCCACCTGCACTTCGTCGATCAGGTGATCGGCAAGCGCGAGGGCTGCAGCGTCTACGCCGCGATGAACGGCCTGGTGTTGCCGGGCCGCCAGATCTTCATCGTCGACACGCACGTCAACGTCGATCCGACCCCGGAGCAACTGGCCGAGATCACGATGATGGCGGCCGAGGAAGTGCGCCGCTTCGGCATCGAGCCGAAGGTCGCGCTGCTCTCGCACTCGAATTTCGGCACCAGCAACGCGCCGACCGCGCAGAAGATGCGCGACACGCTCGCGCTGCTCAAGGAGCGCGCGCCGGGCCTCGAGGTGGATGGCGAGATGCACGGCGACGTCGCGCTCGACCCGCTGCTGCGCAAGGAAATCCTGCCGGACTCGACGCTCGAGGGCGAGGCGAACCTGCTGGTGCTGCCGAACATCGATTCGGCCAACATCGCCTACAACCTGCTCAAGACCGCGGCCGGCAACAACATCGCGATCGGGCCGATCCTGCTCGGCGCCGCCCAGCCGGTGCATGTTCTGACCGAGTCGGCCACGGTGCGCCGGATCGTCAACATGGCGGCGCTGCTGGTCGCCGACGTGAACGCGACGCGCTGAACTCGGGCGGCGCGCTCGGCGCCGCCTTCTTCGGCCTTCCCTTGCCGGCGACCGGACGCGGTTCGGGCCGCCGTCGGCGCTGCCCGCCTGCTTTTCCCGGGTCTGGTCTTCGATCGGAAGCGCGAAAAAACGCGCAAATACGGGAAAAGCGGCGTGCCCCGTTGCAGGGCACGCCGTCGGGTATGGCCAGGCCTTCCCAAGGGTCGAACAACAGCATCCACCGGGGCCGCCGGGTGATGACGAGGAGGCAAAAAACCCGCCATCCGATGCTGTCGCCGTGATTTTATCTTGATCAGGATAAAAAGTGCGTATGCAGGCGGCGAAATCGGGCTTTTTGTGTCAAATAGCCGCAAGCGGCGCTTTCATTTCCCCGGCGAACATTGATTCCGCCCGCCATTAGCGCTACGCTTACGCCTTTCCTGGTCGTCAACTTGTTGATTTAACAGCGGGAACCCCGGTCCATGGCACGCAAGTGGCTCCGCAACGGCGCGCTCGCGTCCGTTTTCGCGCTCGTCGCACTGGGTAGCGCCGGCTTGCCGGCAGGCAGTCCGATTTCCTCGGCTTACGCCCGGGAAGCCGCCGCCGGCATGGCGTCGGTCGGCACGATCCCCACTTCCCGGTTGCCGCGCGAAGCCGTGACGACGCTGGGCCTGATTGCCGCCGGCGGCCCTTATCCGTATCCGAAAGACGGGGTCGTGTTCGGCAATTTCGAGCGCATTCTGCCGAAGATGCGGCGCGGCTATTACCACGAGTACACGGTGCCGACGCCGCGCGCGCGCAATCGCGGCGCGAAGCGCATCGTCTGCGGCGGCCCGCTGCAACGGATCGACAACTGTTATTACACCGACGACCACTACGCCAGTTTTAAACGTATTGTTGAATGACTTCGGGATGATCGGCATGAGCGACACTACCTACGCGCACGAAATGTCGGCTGCGGCGGATCTGTTCGCGGTCGGAGACGGCAACCTGTTCCAGCGCGTGATGCGCCTGCGCGCGCTCGCCCAGGCGGGCGACGCCGCGGAGCCGCCGGCGATTTGCCCCGGAGACTCATCGACCGAGGAGCCTATGAGTCTGTTCGCGACCGTGCGACCCAATCTCGTGCAGTCGATCCGCGCATTTCGCGTCCACGACCTCGCGGAGGAGGCTGCCCGGCTTGGCCAGCATTTCCTGTTCGCGTATTGCGGCGCCGCGCAGTCGAAGCAGGAAGTGCTCGAAACGATCGCAACGTCGTTCCTGCTCCCGAAGCACTTCGGGAAGAACTACGACGCGCTGTATGACAGCCTCACCGACCTGATCCACAAGGCGGGCGAGCAGCCCGGCTTCGTGATCGTGCTGGAGGCGCTGCCGATCGCGCAGAAGTTCGACAAGGAAGGGCGCGAGACGCTGCTCGACGTGTTCCGCGAGGCCGCCGAGTTCTGGGCCGAACGCAAGATCGCGTTTCGCGTGTTCTACTCGTTCGCCTGAGGCCCGGCCCGGGGCGCGCGCCGCCTCACGTCACCCGCCCGCCTGCCGTCCGTCGGCAATGAAAAGGCCCGCTCGAGAGCGGGCCTTTTTGCATGCGTCTTCGGCTCAACGTGGTGGGTGCGCGGCGGCGAGACTTGCTGCCCGGGCCGCGCGCCGTCGTTCATTCCCGCGTCATTCCCAGCCGCCCCAGCGCGCGGCCAGCGCCGCCAGCATGGCCATGCCGGCCGTCTCGGTGCGCAGCACGCGCGCGCCGAGCACGATCGCCTGGAAGCCATACTCGCGCGCCGCGTCTTCCTCGGTCGGCGACAGTCCGCCCTCCGGGCCGATCAGCAGCGTGACCGGGCCGGCCGGCGCCGCGGCCGGCAGCGCCGCGAACGCGATGCTCGCGCGCGGCGACAGCATCAGACGCAGCTCCGCGTTGGCCGCGGGCGGCAGCGCGTCGAGCCAGGCCGAAAGGTCCGCGACCGGCGCGACCGCCGGCACGCGATTGCGCCCGCACTGCTCGCAGGCGGCGCGCACCACGCCCTGCCAGTGCGCGACGCGCTTGTCCGCGCGCTCGCCGGACAGCCGCACGACGCCGCGCGTGGTCGAGAGCGGCGCGAGCGCGGCGACGCCGAGTTCGACGGCCTTCTCGATCAGCCAGTCCATCTTGTCGCCGCCGGCGATGCCCTGGGCGAGCGTGACGCGGTACGGCGTCTCCAGCTCGCGCGCGTCGAAGCCGACGGTGCGCGCCACGGCGGTGCGCTTGCCGAGCTCGACGAGTTCAGCGCGGTACTGGCCGCCCGTGCCGTCGAACAGCGTCAGCGCATCGCCGGGTTCGAGGCGCAGCACCTGCGCGTGGCGGGCGACCTCGGCGGGCAGCATCACCTCGCTGTCGGCGCGCAGCGCGAGATCGACGAAGAAGCGCGGGACCGCGGACGTGCTGCCGCTCATCGTGCGATGCGCCGCGCGAGCGCCCAGCGGTAGCCGTCGAGATCCTCGACCTGCGCGAAGCGGTCGCCCCAGAACTGGTCGCGCGGCTCGCTCAGCGATTTCGCGCCGGCGTCCAGCGCGCGCCCGTACACGGCATCGACGTCGTCGACGTACAGGTAGAACGACTGCGGCGCCATCAGGCCGGCGCTGCGCGGCGTGCGCGCGGCGGAGCCGAACGCGCCCTCGGGCGCGAACATCAGGATCAGCTGGCCGTGGTAGGACATCTCGACGTGCATGATCGCGCCGTCTTCGTCGATCAACTCGCGTTTTTCGAATCCGAACGCACTGCCGTAGAACGTAATCGAGGCGGCCGCGCTGCGAACGGCCAGATAGGGGGTCAACCAAGGCACGTCGGCCGGACGTGGATCGGTCATTGGACGATCTCCTGCGGGATGGTGGGGGCGGGGGCGCCGCGTCGGCGTCAGCGGCGCAGGCCGAGTGTATCGCGCAGTGCGCGGCGCAGGGTGAACAGCGCCGGATGCAGTTCGGCGTCGTAGAACCGCAGATCGGCGATGCCGCGCGCGGCGAGCCGCTCCTCGACGTCGTGCGCAAACAGCGCGCCCGCGTCGAGCGTGTCGCTCGCCACCGCCATCAGCCATTCGCCGCCGTAGAGCGGCACCGGCGCGGCGAGCGGCGCAACCACCGCGAACGAGGCGCGCAGTTCGTCGACCAGCGCGGCGAGGCGCGGCGCGTGGAAGGCCGGCGCGCCCAGATGCATCGAGAGCGCCGCGCAGGGCGTGAGGATCCGCTTGAGACGCGCGAGGAACGCGCGCGTGTAGAGGCCGGCGGCCGGCGAATCGGGCGGCGTGAGGTCGAACACGACCAGATCGAAGTGGATTGGCGCCTGCTCGACGTAACGGGCCGCGTCGCCGATCACGAGTTCGACGCGCGGATCGTCGAACGCGCCGCGATGCACGGCCTCGAGGTGGCGCCGTGCCATCTCGACCACGGCGGCGTCGAGTTCGGCGATCACGATGCGTTCGATCGACGGATGCTTCAGCAGCTGGCGCGCGGCGCCGCCGTCGCCGCCGCCGAGCACCAGCGCGCGGCGCGGATGCGGATGCGCGAGCGCGGCCGGATGCGTCATGCACTCGTGGTAGATGGCCTCGTCGCCGACCGAGGTCATCGGTCGGCCGTCGAGCGTGAACAGGCGGCCGAGCTGCGGCGTGTCCCAGACCTCGATGTGCTGGTAGGGCGAGGCGAACGAGGCGAGGCGGCTGGCATTCGGAAAGCCGTAGATCGCGTCGGCGCAGGGCTGGAAACAGAGCGTGGTGTTCACGGCGGCGGGCAAGGAAGTGGCGGACGGCCGGGCGGCAGCACGGCGGGCGGGTGCGGATGCCTCGAATTATAGAAGGCGCGCGCGGGGCCGGCGATGCAGGCCGGGGCCGCCCGATCGATGCGGCAGGTGCAGCAAATCCGGCCCGGCGCCGCGCCGGGCGCATGGCGCTTCATAACGTTTGCGACGCGATGCGGCGCAGCATGAGAAGATGCGGCGGCGCGGCATCAATGCGCGATGCACCGCCAGACGGTGCGCGCGGGAGGCGCCGCGATCCGCTTCCCAGGCCTTTTTCGCCGGGGCGCGCGCCGGGGCATCTGTTAAAATGTCCGGCTTTGCTGCCTGCCGTCTGATTGCTCGTCCGCTTCGCGTCCCCATGGCGCCGCATCGCGCGCCGGGGGCGGCCGGCCCGCGAGCTTCCGGACCAGCCGTGCCCCGTTTTCTCGACTCGTTCTCCGGACTCGACATGACGACTTCGTCTACCGCCAGCACTTCCCTGATGGCCAACGCGATTCGCGCCCTCGCGATGGATGCCGTCCAGCAAGCCAACTCCGGCCACCCCGGCATGCCGATGGGCATGGCCGAGATCGGCGTGGCCCTGTGGTCGCGCCACCTCAAGCACAACCCGGCGAACCCGCACTGGGCCGATCGCGACCGCTTCGTGCTGTCGAACGGCCATGGCTCGATGCTGCTGTACTCGCTGCTGCACCTGACCGGCTACGACCTGCCGATCGAGGAGCTGAAGAACTTCCGCCAGCTGCACTCGAAGACGCCGGGCCATCCGGAATACGGCATCACGGCCGGCGTCGAGACCACCACCGGCCCGCTCGGCCAGGGGCTCGCGAACGCGGTCGGCATGGCGCTGGCCGAAGCGCTGCTCGCGGCCGAGTTCAACAAGGACGGCACGAAGCTCGTCGATCACCACACTTACGTGTTCCTCGGCGACGGCTGCCTGATGGAAGGGATCTCGCACGAGGCCTGCTCGTTTGCCGGCACGCTGAAGCTGAACAAGCTGATCGCGCTGTACGACGACAACGGCATCTCGATCGACGGCGAGGTGGTGAACTGGTTCCACGACGACACCCCGAAGCGCTTCGAAGCCTACGGCTGGAACGTGATCCCGGGCGTGGACGGCCATGACGTCGACGCCGTCGACGCGGCAATTGCCAAGGCGAAGCTGTCGGACAAGCCGACGCTGATCTGCTGCAAGACGGTGATCGGCAAGGGCGCGGCGACCAAGGCCGGCGGCCACGACGTCCACGGCGCGGCGCTCGGCGCCGAGGAAATCGCCAAAACGCGCGCGGCGCTCGGCTGGAACTGGGAGCCGTTCGTGATCCCGCAGGAAGTCTACGCGGCGTGGGACGGCAAGGCTGCCGGCGCGAAGCGCGAAGGCGACTGGAACGCGGTGTTCGAGGCCTACCGCGCGAAGTTCCCGGCCGAAGCCGACGAATTCGTGCGCCGCATGGCGGGCAAGCTACCGGCCGACTGGGCGCAGAAGGCCGCCGCGATCGTGGCCGCCGCGAACGAGCGCGGCGAGACGGTTGCCACGCGCAAGGCTTCGCAGCAGACCATCGAGGGCCTGGCCGCCGCGCTGCCCGAACTGGTGGGCGGCTCGGCTGACCTGACCGGCTCGAACCTGACGAACTGGAAGGCGTCGAAGCCGGTTCGCGCAGGCGAAAAAGGTATTCATTGGGGGAACCATATCAACTACGGCGTGCGCGAATTTGGCATGAGCGCCGCGATTAACGGTATGGTTCTTCATGGCGGCTACAAGCCGTTCGGCGGTACCTTCCTGACGTTCTCCGACTACAGCCGCAACGCGTTGCGCGTGGCCGCGCTGATGAAGGCGCCCTCGCTGTTCGTTTTCACGCACGACTCGATCGGTCTCGGCGAGGACGGCCCGACGCACCAGTCGATCGAGCACGTTTCGAGCCTGCGGCTGATTCCGCACCTCGACGTCTGGCGTCCGGCCGATACGGTCGAGACGGCCGTGGCCTGGACCGAGGCCGTGGCCGCGCAACGCCCGTCGTGCCTGATCTTCAGCCGCCAGAACCTGGCGTTCAACGTGCGCAGCGATGCGCAGCTGGCGAACGTCGCGAAGGGCGGCTACGTGCTGCGCGACTGGGACGAGGAAGTCGTTGCCCGCAAGATCATCCTGATCGCGACGGGCTCCGAGATCGAACTGGCGATGAAGGCCGTCGAGCCGCTCGCGCAGCAGGGCATCGCCGCGCGCGTCGTGTCGATGCCGGCCACCACCGTGTTCGACCGCCAGGATGCCGAGTACCGCGAGCGCGTGCTGCCGGCCGGCGTGCGCCGCGTTGCCATCGAAGCGGGCGTGACCGACTTCTGGCGCAAGTACGTCGGCCTCGAAGGCGGCGTGGTCGGGATCGATTCGTTCGGCGAGTCGGCCCCGGCCGGCGTACTCTTCAAGTATTTCGGCTTCACCGTCGAGAACGTGGTCGAGACGGCGAAGAAAGTGCTCGCCTGAGTGTGATCCAGCGCGCGGGCTCCGCCTGACCGGCGGGCCGGCGCCGTCGTGAAGCCGACGAACCGTTTTTTTCAGCCATCAGGAGATAATCATGACGATTCGCGTTGCAATCAACGGTTACGGCCGCATCGGCCGCAACACGCTGCGCGCTTTCTATGAAAACGGCAAGAAGCACGACATCGAGATCGTCGCGATCAACGACCTCGGCGATGCGAAGACGAACGCGCACCTGACGCAATACGACACCGCGCACGGCAAGTTCCCGGGCGAAGTGTCGGTGGACGGTGACTACCTGATCGTCAACGGCGACCGCATCCGCGTGCTGGCCAACCGCAACCCGGCCGAACTGCCGTGGGGCGAGCTCGGCGTCGATGTCGTGTTCGAATGCACGGGCTTCTTCACCACCAAGGAAAAGGCCAGCGCGCACCTGAAGGGCGGCGCG
The DNA here is from genome assembly GCF_001411805.1 of Burkholderia plantarii. Classification (NCBI taxonomy): domain Bacteria; kingdom Pseudomonadati; phylum Pseudomonadota; class Betaproteobacteria; order Burkholderiales; family Burkholderiaceae; genus Burkholderia; species Burkholderia plantarii. The sequence continues at coordinate 588,563 of NZ_CP007212.1, forward strand.
AAGAAGGTGATCATCTCGGCGCCGGGCGGCAAGGACGTCGACGCGACGATCGTCTACGGCGTCAACCACGACGTGCTGAAGGCCGAGCACACCGTGATCTCGAACGCCTCGTGTACGACCAACTGCCTCGCGCCGCTGGTCAAGCCGCTGCACGACAAGATCGGCCTCGAGACCGGCCTGATGACGACGGTCCACGCCTACACGAACGACCAGGTGCTGACCGACGTCTATCACGAGGACCTGCGCCGCGCGCGTTCGGCCACGCACAGCCAGATCCCGACCAAGACGGGCGCGGCGGCCGCCGTCGGCCTCGTGCTGCCGGAACTGAACGGCAAGCTCGACGGCTACGCGATCCGCGTGCCGACCATCAACGTGTCGATCGTCGACCTGTCGTTCATCGCCAAGCGCGACACGACGGTCGAAGAGGTCAACGCGATCATGAAGGAAGCGTCGGAAGGCTCGCTGAAGGGCATCCTCGCCTACAACGACCAGCCGCTCGTGTCGATCGACTTCAACCACAACCCGGCGTCGTCGTCGTTCGATTCGACGCTGACGAAGGTGTCGGGCCGTCTCGTCAAGGTGTCGAGCTGGTACGACAACGAGTGGGGCTTCTCGAACCGGATGCTCGACACGGCAGTCGCCTTCGCGAACGCGAAGTAAACGCGCCGTGGGTGGTGCCGGCAGCAGCCGGCAAACCGCCCGCCGGCGAACTCACGGCCCGCCGTCGCGCCTCGTGCGCGGCGGCGGGCCGTGTCTTTTCAGGTTCCGGAAACGGCCGGGCCGACGAGGCTGTTGGAATTCCGGGGCTTCAAGGGTTTCAGCCGCGCGGCGTCGGGAAAAACACGCCGGCGCGCTGCGCGGCGCCCTCGATATGCGTCTCGATCGCGCGGCCCGCTGCGGCCGAGTCGCGCGCGATCAGCGCGTCGAGGATCACGCGGTGCTCGTGGAACGTCGAGAGCATCAGCTCGCGCCGGTAGAACGGCATGCGCTGGCTTTCCTTCATGATGTCCGCGCTGTCGCGCAGGATCGATTCGATCGCCGCGTTGCCGGCCAGCCCGACGATGCGCATGTGGAACTCGAAATCGAGCTGCGAGGCGTCGTCGAGCGCGTTATCGACGAGCGCGACGTGCAGCGCGGCGAGATTCTCCTCGAACCAGGCCAGGTCGGCGTCGCTGACGGCGAGCGCGGCCATCCGCGCGGTGAAGCCTTCCAGCGCGTAGCGCATCTGGTAGGTGTCGGGCGGCGACGAGCGCCCGGCGAATCGCCACGGATGATCGGTGCCCGCCTGCGCGCGCTCGACGTAGACGCCCTTGCCGGGCCGGATCGTCAGCATGCCGAGCGCCTCGAGCGTCGAGAGCGCCTCGCGCAGCGACGCACGGCTGATCTCGAGTTCCTCGGACAGCTGGCGTTGGGCCGGCAGCAGGCTGCCGACGGGATAGGCGCCGGTTTCGATCCGGTTCTGGATCGTCGCGATGGCGGCGTCGGTGACGGTGTGGGGAACGTTCTTCATGGCTGCGAGGGGCGGTCAGACCGGCATTGTAATCCCCCAAAATGACGCGCGGTGCCGCTGCCCGGCCGTCCGGGCCAATCGGGTAATCCCGGTTTTTGACACGGTTGACGCGACTATATCGGCTTCCTACACTCCGCCATATGTTCACTGGTATGACCAGTCGGAGCAGTGAACGTCCCCTCGGCAAACAGCGATACCGGCGGTAACGGAGGATCGGATGGCGAAATTTCTGAACTCGTTGTTCGGGCGCGTGATGATCGCGCTCGTGATCGGCGTCGCGCTCGGCGCGGCGTTTCCGCATGCCGCGCAGTCGCTGCGGCCGCTCGGCGACGGCTTCCTGAAGCTGATCAAGATGGTGATCGGGCCGATCGTGTTCTGCGTGGTGGTGAGCGGCATCGCGAATGCCGGCGACCTGCGCAAGGTCGGCCGCGTCGGCCTGCGCGCGGTAGTCTATTTCGAGCTGATGACGACGCTCGCGCTCGCGATCGGCCTCGTGCTCGCGGTGCTCACGCGCCCCGGCGCCGGCATGAACGTCGACTTGCGCACGCTCGATCCGGCCTCGCTCGCCGACTACGCGAAAAACGCGCAGAGCCTGAAGGACACCGCCGGCTACCTGTTGAAGATCATTCCCGACACCGCGTTCGACGCGTTCGCGAAGGGCGACATCCTGCAGATCCTCGTGTTCGCGGTGCCGTTCGGCGCGGCGCTGTCGATGCTCGGCGAACGCGCGCGCGTGCTCAACGGCCTGGTCGACGAGTTCGCGCAGGTCTGCTTTCGCGTGATGGGTTTCATCATCCGGCTCGCACCGCTCGGTGTGCTCGGCGCGATCGCGTTCACCACCGGCAAGTACGGCGTGGCCTCGCTCGAACAGATGGGCCTGCTGGTGGCGGTGTTCTACCTGGCCTGCGCGTTGTTCGTGGCGGGGGTGCTCGGCGCGGTGATGCGGCTCGCCGGCTTCAGCGTGTTCAAGCTGATCCGCTACTTGCGCGAGGAACTGATGATCGTGCTCGGCACCGCCTCGTCGGACGCGGTGCTGCCGCAGGTGATGCGCAAGCTCGAGTGGATGGGCGTGAAGGATTCGACGGTCGGCCTCGTGATCCCGACCGGCTACTCGTTCAACCTTGACGGCTTCTCGATTTACCTGACGCTCGCGGTGCTGTTCATCGCGCAGGCCACCAACACGCCGCTGTCGGCGCACGACCTGATCGTGGTGCTGCTGGTCTCGCTCGTCACCTCGAAAGGCGCGCACGGCATTCCCGGCTCGGCGATCGTGATCCTCGCCGCGACGCTCTCGGCGATCCCGGCGCTGCCCGTGCTCGGCCTCGTGCTGATCCTGCCGGTGGACTGGTTCGTCGGAATCGCGCGCGCCGTGACGAACCTGATCGGCAACTGCGTCGCGACGGTGGTGGTGGCGGTGTGGGAGCACGACATCGACGCGGCCCGCGCGCGCCGCGTGCTGAACCGCGAATTGCGCTACGTGCCGGCCGACGACGCCTCGACCGGCGAGCGCGCCGGCGACCAACCCGCCCCCGCGCTCTGATGCGCGCGTAACCGATTCGAGCCGATCCGGCGCGAGGCGGGCAGGCCGCGCGTGCGGATCGTCCGACCTACGATTCCCGACTTTCGATTCCCGATTACCGGCAGGAGCCCGACCATGGCAGCACCGATCCTCGATCCCGACGCCCCCGCGTTCACGCGACGTTACCCGAACCTCGCCGACCCGCGCCTGGGCGCCCGCGCGCTGGTCGCGAGCGACGAGTTCTTCGCGCCGAAGGAGCGCATGCTCGACCCGGAGCCGGCGGTGTTCATCGCCGGCAAGTACGACGATCACGGCAAGTGGATGGACGGCTGGGAGACGCGCCGCAAGCGCACGGCGGGGCACGACTGGTGCATCGTCAAGCTGGCGCGGCCCGGCGTCGTGCGGGGTGTCGATCTCGACACCAGCCACTTCACCGGCAACTTTCCGCCGGCCGCCGCGATCGACGCCTGCCATGCCGAGGGCGAGCTGCCGCCCGACGACGCCGACTGGCAGACGCTGCTGGCGGCCACCACGTTGCAGGGCAACCGCCATCACTACGTCGAGGTGCGGGAGCCGCGCGTCGTCACCCACCTGCGCGTGAACCTCTATCCCGACGGCGGGCTCGCGCGGCTGCGCGTATATGGCCAGCCGCAGCTCGACTGGGCCGCCGTGCCGGCGGGCGAGCTCGTCGACCTGGCCGCGACCGGGAACGGCGCGTATCTGGTGGCCGCCAACAACGAGCACTTCGGCGCGGCCTCGCGGCTGCTGATGCCGGGCCGCGGCCTGAACATGGGCGACGGCTGGGAGACGCGGCGGCGCCGCGAGCCCGGCAACGACTGGGCGATCGTCGCGCTGGCGCGGCCGGGCATCATCCGCCGCATCGAGGTCGACACCGCGCACTTCAAGGGCAACTATCCGGACCGCTGCTCGCTGCAGGCCGCGCGCGTGACGGGCGGCACCGACGGCTCGCTCGTCACGCAGGCGATGTTCTGGCCGGAACTGCTCGGCGAGCAGGCGCTGTCGATGGACAGCCTGCATGTGTTCGAGCCCGGCGGCGCGGCGCCCGGCGTCGTCACGCACGTGCGCTTCAACATCTTCCCGGACGGCGGCGTATCGCGGCTGCGGCTGTGGGGCGAGCCGGCATGACGGCCGGAGCTCGACGATGAACGATTCGCGTTCCGCCGCTTCGTCGCTGCGGCCGCCACCGCCTGAATCGTTGCCGCTCGAACCGCTCACGCGCGCCGCGTTCGCGCCATTCGGCGACGTGATCGAACTGGCGGGCGCGCGGCATTTCCCGATCAACGGCGGCACCACCGAGCGCTTTCACGATCTCGCCGCGATCGACGTCGGCGCGGCGGGCGGGCGGGTGCTCGTCAACCTGTTTCGCGGCCAGCCGCGCGACTGGCCGATCGAGATCGCGATGATGGAGCGCCATCCGCTCGGCAGCCAGGCGTTCGTGCCGCTCGCGGTACACGGGCGCTACGCGATCGTGGTCGCGCCGGCGGGCGAGTTCGACGCACGGCGGCTGCGTGCATTCCTGGCCGAGGGCTGGCAGGGCGTCAATTACGCGAAGGGCGTCTGGCACCATCCGCTGCTCGCGCTCGATCGCGTCAGCGATTTCGTCGTGATCGATCGCGGCGGCGGCGAGCCGAATTGCGACGAGGTCGAACTCGACACGCCGCGCCTGCTACTGCCGCCGACCGGCACCACGGCGGCCTGAGCGCGCGACGGCAATGGTGTGAGGATTGTGCGTGGGAGGCTTTCGACGCGCGGCCGATCCGTCAGGAAAGCGAAAGATCGGCGCGAGGTCCGACCTGGCATGCGCCGCGGTGACGGCGCGCCCGAAAACGATCCGGCCCGGCCGGGCTTGCGCCCGCCGGGCCGGATCGCTGCGCGGCCGGCCATGGCGGGCCGGCCTCGCGGAAAGCCGTCAGTGCTTGCGGTGCGGGCAGTTCTCGGTGGTACACGAGCCATACATCGCGAGCGAATGCTCCTGCAGCTTGAAGCCGCGCGTCTTCGCGATCGCCTGCTGGCGGTTCTCGATCTCGGCGTCGAAGAATTCCTCGACGCGGCCGCAATCGAGACAGACCAGGTGGTCATGGTGCGAGCCTTCGTTGAGCTCGAACACCGCCTTGCCCGATTCGAAGTTGCTGCGCGTGAGCAGGCCGGCCTGCTCGAACTGCGTCAGCACGCGATAGACCGTGGCCAGCCCGATGTCGAGCTGTTCGTGCAGCAGGTTGCGATAGACGTCTTCGGCCGTCAAATGCCGGACTTCGCTTTGCTGGAAGATTTCCAGAATCTTGAGGCGCGGTAGGGTGGCCTTGAGCCCGATATTCTTCAGCTCGGTCGGATTGGTCATGGCTAGGCGTCCCTAGAGTACAATGCAGGGCTCCAATAGTACCGGCTTTTCGCCCTGTCAGTCATCTGTGAGCCGAGTCGCGCGGCCTGCCCGACGGTTCGACCCGATGAAGGACAAGTTTCCCGTATCCGTTCGCAACTTCAGAGGACCCGCATGCGGAGTGCCATCACTGCTGCCGTCGCTGTCGCCGTCGTCACGCTGGCAGGCTGTTCGTCATATGACAGCGTCACGCAACGAATCGCGCAGAGTATTACGCCGTACCGCATCACGGTCGTCCAGGGCAATTTCGTTTCCCAGGAAAAAGCTTCACAGCTGCAAGCCGGCATGACGCGCGATCAGGTTCGCGCACTGCTCGGCACGCCGCTGCTCGCCGATCTGTTCCACGCGGATCGCTGGGACTATCTGTTCTATTTCAAGCGCGGCTCGACCTCGGTGGTCCAGCAGCGCGACCTCGTGCTGAATTTCCAGAACGATCGCCTCGCGAGCTGGAGCGGCGCCGACAACCTGCCGTCCGAACTCGATCTGCTCGCCGACATCGACGGCGATCGTCGCGGCAAGCGCGCCGCCAAGGCCGCCGCCGCGAGGGCGGCCGCCGAGAAGGCCGCGGCGGCTTCGGCCGCTTCCGCGGCGTCGGCCGCCTCGCCGGCTTCGGCCGCGGCGGCTGCCGCGCCGGCCCCGAGCCTCTCGCCCGATATGGCGGCGGCCAGCCCGGCGCCGGGCGCTTCTGGCGCAGTGGCGCCGTCGTCGGCGAGCGCGGTCGGCCAGACCGACGCGAACGCCGAGGCCGCGCGCGCGGCGAACCGCGCGACCGCGCAGGTCTCGGGCCAGGGCACGCAGCGCCGCTTCAAGCCGTCGGCGCAGACCGCGCCGTCCGCCCCGACCCCGGGCGGCCTGCCGCCCGGCGCGAGCCCGGCGATCCAGCCGCAGTTCCAGTTCCAGCGTCCGCCGCAGCCGCCGGCGCCGAGCGACGCGACGCCGCCGGTCGGCCCGCAGGGTTCCGACGTGCTGCCGAACCAGCCGCTCACCGCGCCGCCCGCCGACATCTCGGCGCCGCCGAACTCGAACTGACGCGCAGGTGGCATCCAACGGGCGGCTTCGGCCGCCCGGTTCGTTTTCCGAATCCCGTTCCTCTTTGTTCATCGACGCGAACACGACCATGAAGATTGCCATTGCCGGAGCATCGGGCCGTATGGGCCGGATGCTGATCGAAGCGGTACTCGACGATCCCGACGCGACGCTCGTCGGCGCACTCGGCCGCCCGGGTTCCGCGCACCTCGGCCAGGACGCCGGCGCGTTCCTCGGCAAGCCCACCGGCGTCATCGTCACCGATGACGTCGAGCGCGTGTTCGCCGACGCCGACTACCTGATCGACTTCACGCGCCCCGACACCACGCTCGGCTATCTCGACGCCGCCCGGCGCCACGGCGTGAAGCTCGTGATCGGCACCACCGGTTTCTCCGAGCCGCAGAAGGCGCAGCTGCGCGAGGCGGCGGCGCGGATCGGCATCGTGTTCTCGGCGAACATGAGCGTGGGCGTGAACGTCACGCTCAAGCTGCTCGAGTTCGCGGCGAAGCAGTTCGCGCAGGGCTACGACATCGAGATCATCGAGGCGCACCACCGCCACAAGGTCGATGCGCCGTCCGGCACCGCGCTGATGATGGGCGAGACCGTGGCTGCGTCGATCGGCCGCAATCTCGAGGACTGCGCCGTCTACGACCGCCATGGCGAGACGGGGCCGCGCGATCCGTCGACGATCGGCTTCACGGCGATCCGCGGCGGCGACATCGTGGGTGACCACACCGTGCTGTTCGCCGGCATCGGCGAGCGCATCGAGATCACCCACAAGTCGTCGAGCCGCGTGTCCTACGCGCAGGGCTCGATGCGCGCGGTGCGCTTCCTCGCCGACAAGCCGGCGGGCTGGTTCGACATGCAGGACGTGCTCGGGCTGCGCTGAGCAGGCCGGCCGATCGATCCGGACACGCGCATGGCGACCGATACCGGGGTGATCCACTATCTCGCGAGCGGCGATGCCGTCACGCATGCCGTCGCGTACCTGCTGCTCGCGATGTCGGTGGCGAGCTGGTGCTGCCTGCTGCTGAAGGCCTGGACGCTGGTGCGCGCGAAGCGGGCCGGCGCCGGCGCGATCGCCGCGTTCTGGCGGGCCGGTTCGTTCGACGAGGGGCTCGCCGCGCTGCGCGCCGCCGACCGCGAGCGCGTATTCGTGCCGCTCGCGGCCGCCGCCGACGCGGCGGTGCGGGAGGCCGCGGCCGGCATCGCGATGCTGGGCGCGCGCGTCGAACGCGACGAACGCGTGCTGCGGGCGGTGCGCGGGGCGATGCGCGGCTCGCAGCGGCGGCTCGAATTCGGGCTCGTGCTGCTCGCCTCGATCGCCAGCACGGCGCCGTTCGTCGGACTGCTCGGCACGGTCTGGGGCATCTACCACGCGCTCGGCAGCATCGCCGCGAGCGGCCAGGCGCAGATCGGCAGCGTGGCCGGCCCGGTCGGCGAGGCGCTGATCATGACCGCCTTCGGGCTGGTGGTCGCGATTCCGGCGGTGCTCGCCTACAACATGCTCGGCCGTCTCGTGCGGCAGCTCGTCGAGGATCTCGACGGCTTCGCGCGCGACCTGCACGCGTTCGCCGGCGGCGCGCCCGGGCGCGCCGAGCGGACCTGAGGCGCGCGCGATGGCATTCGGCGGACTCGATCCTCGCGAACCGGCCGCGCCGATGGCCGAGATCAACATGACGCCGTTGATCGACGTGATGCTGGTGCTGCTGGTGATCTTCATCATCACCGCGCCGCTGCTCACGCACGCGATCCGGCTCGACCTGCCGAAGGCCGCCGCGGCCCCCGCGCGCGAGCTGCCCGACACGATCACGCTGTCGATCGACGCCGACGGCCGGCTGTTCTGGGACGCCGCGCCCGTCAGCGAGGCGGCGCTGGCCGCACGGTTTCGCGCCGCGGCCGCGCGCGGCGGCGCGCCCGAGCTGCATCTGCGCGCGGCCGCCTCGGCGCGCTACGACACGATCGCGCGCGTGATGAGCGCCGCGCAGACGGCCGGGCTGACGCGGATCGGCTTCGTGACCGAGCCGGACGCGGGCGCGGCTGAAACGTCGCCCGCGCCGGGCGCCGGCGTCGCGCCGCCGCGGCCGGCGCAGGCGGCACCTCCCGGTTCCCAGGCGCCCGTGCCGATCGCGCCGGGCCGGTGAGCCAATGAGCCGGCCGTGGGCGGCCGCCGGCTTCGGCTTCACGCCGACGGGCTCGCGCGTCGAGGCCGGCGAATCCGTCGGCGAACCCGACATCCCGCCTTGTCCTTCATCGACCTGTCCCGCCGGTTCCCGCCATGTCCCGCCCAAGCCGCCTCGTCGCCGCTCGCGCCGCCACGACCGCGCGCCGCGCCCGATGGCCTGACGCGCCTGAGCGGACGGTATAATCGACCCTTTCCCCGCGATCCGGGGAGTGCGACCTTCGATCCACTCCAGCCCGCGCGCGCCGCGCCGGTGCCGACAGCCTAGCCGAACCACACCATGCAAGAACGATACGTACCCGCCGACGTCGAAGCCGCCGCCCAGCGCGACTGGCGCGATGCCGATGCCTACCTGACGAAGGAAGACTCGCAAAAGCCGAAGTTCTATTGCGTATCGATGCTGCCGTATCCGTCCGGCAAGCTGCACATGGGTCACGTGCGCAACTACACGATCAACGACGTGATGTACCGCTATCTGCGGATGAACGGCTACAACACGCTGATGCCGATGGGCTGGGACGCGTTCGGGATGCCGGCCGAGAACGCCGCGATGGCCAACGGCGCGCCGCCCGCGAAGTGGACCTACGACAACATCGCCTACATGAAGCGCCAGATGCAGGCGATGGGTCTCGCGATCGACTGGTCGCGCGAGGTTGCCACCTGCGATCCCGCCTACTACAAGTGGAACCAGTGGCTGTTCCTGAAGATGCTCGAGAAGGGCATCGCCTACAAGAAGACGGGCACCGTGAACTGGGATCCGGTCGACCAGACCGTGCTGGCCAACGAGCAGGTGATCGACGGGCGCGGCTGGCGCTCGGGCGCCGTGGTCGAGAAGCGCGAGATCCCGATGTACTACCTGCGCATCACCCAGTACGCCGACGAGCTGCTCGACGATCTCGAGGGCCTCGGCTGGCCCGAGCGCGTCAAGGTCATGCAGCAGAACTGGATCGGCAAGAGTTTCGGCGTGAACTTCGGCTTCCCGTATGAACTCGACGGCGAGCAGAAGCTGCTGCGCGTGTTCACGACGCGCGCCGACACCATCATGGGCGTGACGTTCTGCGCGGTCGCGGCCGAGCATCCGCTCGCCACGCGCCTGGCCGAAGGCCGCCCCGACCTGCTCGCGTTCATCGACGAATGCAAGCAGGGCGGCGTGGCCGAGGCCGACATGGCGACCATGGAGAAGAAGGGCATGGCCACCGGCTTCTCCGTCAGGCATCCGCTGACGGGCGAGCCGGTGCCGGTGTGGATCGGCAACTACGTGCTGATGAGCTACGGCGAAGGCGCCGTGATGGGCGTGCCGGCGCACGACGAGCGCGATTTCGCGTTCGCCGTCAAATATGCCCTGCCGATCCGGCAGGTGATCGCGGCCGAGGGCGAGACTTATTCGACCGACGCATGGCAGGAGTGGTACGGCGACAAGACGAAGAGCGTCTGCGTCAACAGCGGCAAGTACGACGGCCTCGGCCACGAAGCCGCGGTCGACGCGGTCGCGGCCGACCTGGCCGCCGGCGGCTTCGGCGACAAGCAGGTCACCTGGCGCCTGCGCGACTGGGGCGTGTCGCGCCAGCGCTACTGGGGCACGCCGATCCCGATCATCCACTGCCCGTCGTGCGGCGACGTGCCGGTGCCCGAGGCGGACCTGCCGGTGGTGCTGCCCGAGGATCTCGTGCCGGACGGCTCGGGCAATCCGCTCGCCAGGTCCGAGGCGTTCGTCAACTGCGCCTGCCCGAAGTGCGGCGCCGCCGCGAAGCGCGAAACCGACACGATGGACACCTTCGTCGATTCGTCGTGGTACTTCTCGCGCTACACGGCGCCCGACGCCACCACCATGGTGGACGCGCGCACCGACCACTGGATGCCGATGGACCAGTACATCGGCGGCATCGAGCACGCGATCCTGCACCTGCTCTATTCGCGTTTCTGGACCAAGGTGATGCGCGACCTCGGCCTCGTGAAGTTCGGCGAGCCGGCCAAGAACCTGCTCACGCAGGGCATGGTGCTCAACGAGACGTTCTACCGCGAGGACGCGGCCGGCAAGAAGACCTGGTTCAACCCGGCCGACGTGACCGTCACGCACGACGACAAGGGCCGTCCGGTCGGCGCCGTGCATAACGTCGACGGCCAGCCGGTGGTGCTCGGCGGCATCGAGAAGATGTCGAAGTCGAAGAACAACGGCGTCGATCCGCAGGTGCTGATCGACCAGCACGGCGCCGACACCGCGCGCCTGTTCACGATGTTCGCGGCGCCGCCCGAGCAGCAGCTCGAATGGTCGGGCGCCGGCGTGGAGGGGGCGAGCCGCTTCCTGCGCCGCGTCTGGGCGTTCGGCGCGGCCAACCGCGAGGCGCTCGCCGCGCGCGCCGGCTTCGACGCCGCGCAGCTCGACGAAGGTGCCAGGGCGCTGCGCCGCGAGATCCACGGCGTGCTGCGCCAGGCCGATTTCGACTATCAGCGCCTGCAGTACAACACCGTCGTGTCGGCGGCGATGAAGATGCTCAACGCGATCGAGGCGGCCAAGGCCGCGCCGGCCGGCGTGCTGCGCGAGACCTACGGCGTGCTGCTGCGCGTGCTGTACCCGGTGGTGCCGCACATCACGTTCTCGCTGTGGCAGGCGCTCGGCTATGCCGACGAATTCGGCACGCTGCTCGACGCGCCCTGGCCGAAGGTCGACGAGGCCGCGCTCGAACAGGCCGAGATCGAACTCGTGCTGCAGATCAACGGCAAGGTGCGCGGCGCGATCAAGGTCGCGAAGGACGCGGGCCGCGACGTGATCGAGGCGGCGGCGCTCGCCGACGAGAGTTTCGCGAAGTTCGGCGAGGGCAAGCCGGCGAAGAAGGTGATCGTCGTGCCGGGCCGTCTCGTCAACGTCGTGGTCTGACGCGCAGTAGAACCAGCAAGGAGCCAAGGTGATCCGCAGATCGTTCGTAATGGTGATGGGCAGCGCGCTGCTGCTGTCCGCGTGCGGTTTCCAGCTGCGCGGCACGCAGGACTATGCGTTCAAGCATCTGCTGATCGCGGGCGCGCCGCCGTTCGTCGAGGCGCGTCTGAAGCGCCTCGTCGAGGGCGGCAGCGACACCAAGATCGTCAAGACGCTCGACGAGGCCGACGCGGTGCTGCGCGTGGGCGAGTCGCGCGGCTCGAGCACGCTGACGCTCGACCAGTTCGGCACGGTCGAGGAGTACCAGCTCAACTACACGCTGAACTACACGCTGACGACCAGGGACGGCGCGCTGCTGATCGCGCCGAGCGTGATCTCGCTGAACCGCGCGATGACCTACAACGCGCAGTTCGTCCAGGCGAAGGCGCAGGAGTCCGACATCCTCTACGCGGACATGCAGAACGACGCGGTCGACCAACTCACGCGCCGGCTGTCGATCGTGCATACGCTGACGCCGGGGCCGAACGACGTGGCGCCGGGCGTCGCGCCGCGCGCGCCGCTGCCGCCGCCGCCGCTGTGAGCGCGCGGTTTCGGGCGCCGTCTTTCTTCGACTGCTGAGCATGCGAACCGATGCAATTGCGACTTGACGCGCTGGAGGCGCACCTCGCGAAGACGCTCGCGGGCCTCTACACCGTGTACGGCGACGAGCCGCTGCTCGCGCAGGAGGCGTGCGACCGGATTCGCGCCGCCGCGCGTGCGGGCGGTTTCACCGAGCGTTCGGTGTTCACCGTCGAGCGCAGCTTCGACTGGAGTTCGCTGCTCGGCGCGAGCCAGGCGATGTCGCTGTTCGGCGAGCGCCAACTGATCGAGCTGCGGATCCCGTCGGGCAAGCCCGGCAAGGACGGCGCCGACGCGCTGAAGACGCTGGCCGGCGCGGGCAACCCCGACGTGCTGATGCTCGTCACGCTGCCGCGGCTCGACGCGGCCACGCAGAAGTCGGCGTGGTTCACGGCGCTCGCCAACGGCGGCGTGGCGCTGAAGATCGATCCCGTCGATCGCGCCCAGCTGCCGAACTGGATCGGCCAGCGGCTCGCCGCGCAGGGCCAGCGCGTGGCCGCCGGCGAGGACGGCCGGCGCGCGCTGCAATTCATCGCCGAGCGCGTCGAGGGCAACCTGCTGGCCGCGCACCAGGAGATCCAGAAGCTCGGGCTGCTCTATCCGTCCGGCACGCTCGCGCTCGACCAGGTGCAGGACGCCGTGCTGAACGTCGCGCGCTACGACGTGTTCAAGCTCAACGAGGCGATGCTGGCGGGCGACGCGGGCCGGCTCGCGCGCATGATCGACGGCCTGAAGGGCGAGGGCGAGGCGCTCGTGCTGGTGCTGTGGGCCGTGGTCGAGGAACTGCGCACGCTGTTGCGCATCAAGCGCGGCGTCGCGGCCGGCAAGCCGCTCGCGGTGCTGGTCCGCGAAAATCGGGTCTGGGGGCCGCGCGAGCGGCTGATCGGTCCGGCGCTGTCGCGCGTCTCGGAGACTGTGCTCGAGACGGCGCTCGCGCTGGCCGCGAAGCTCGACCGCCAGGTGAAGGGGCTGTCCGGCATCGCGCCCGGGCTGCCGCGCGCCGACGAGCCGCCGCCCGACCCGTGGGACGGGCTGTTCCAGCTTGCCATGACGGTCGCCGGCGCGCAGGGCTCGCCGGCCGGCCAGCGAGCCGCGCCGGCTTCCGGCGCCGGCTCGCGCGGCGCCGCGGGAGCGCGTGCCGCCGCTGCCGCCGCTCCACCGCGCCGCCCGGCCTGAGCGCCGCGCGAGCGGCGCGGCCCATGCGGCCTGCGCGGCTCGCATGGCTTGTGCGGTGCTTGCCGCCGGCGTCAGCGGCCGCGGCACGGCGCGCATACAATCGATCACTCGCCGGCGCCCCGACCGGGCGCGGGCGGCAATTGCCAACGGCATCTGGCCGCGCCACGCGGCCGCCATTCCGGATTCGGGTTCACGATGGATATCGACCAGTACATGACCGACGTCGGCCGCCGCGCGCGGCAGGCCTCGCGCGCGATCGCGCGGGCCGACACGGCGGCGAAGAACGCCGCGCTCGCCGCGATCGCCACCGCGATCGAACGCGAGGCCGACGCGCTCAAGGCCGCTAACGCGCGCGACGTCGAGCGAGCGCGCGCGAAGGGCCAGGACGCCGCGTTCGTCGACCGCCTGACGCTGTCCGACAAGGCGCTGAAGACGATGGTGGACGGCCTGCGGCAGGTCGCGGCGCTGGCCGATCCGATCGGCGAGATCTCGAACCTGAAGTTCCGCCCGAGCGGCATCCAGGTCGGCCAGATGCGCGTGCCGCTCGGCGTGATCGGCATCATCTACGAATCGCGGCCGAACGTGACGATCGACGCGGCGGCGCTGTGCCTGAAGTCCGGCAACGCGACGATCCTGCGCGGCGGCTCCGAGGCGCTTGAATCGAACACCGCGCTGGCGCGGCTGATCGGCGAGGGGCTCGCGGCGGCGGGGCTGCCGGCCGACGCCGTGCAGGTGGTCGGGACCGCCGATCGCGCGGCCGTCGGCAAGCTGATCACGATGACCGAATACGTCGACGTGATCGTGCCGCGCGGCGGCAAGAGCCTGATCGCGCGGCTGATCGAGGAGGCGCGCGTGCCGATGATCAAGCATCTCGACGGGATCTGCCACGTGTACGTCGACGATCGCGCCGACCTGGCGAAGGCGCTGACCGTCTGCGACAACGCCAAGACCCATCGCTACGGCACCTGCAACACGATGGAAACGCTGCTCGTCGCGCGCGGCATCGCGCCGGCGGTGCTGCCGCAGCTGGGGCGCCTCTATCGCGACAAGTCGGTCGAGCTGCGCGTGGACGCGGCCGCGAAGGCCGTGCTGGCGGCGGCCGGGGTCGGCCCGCTGGTGGACGCGACCGAGGAGGACTGGCGCACCGAATATCTGGCGCCGGTGCTCGCGATCAAGCTGGTGGACGGGCTCGACGCCGCGATCGAGCACATCAACACGTATGGCTCGGCGCACACCGACGCGATCGTCACCGAGGACCACGACCGCGCCATGCGCTTCCTGCGCGAGGTCGATTCGGCCAGCGTGATGGTGAACGCCTCGACGCGCTTCGCGGACGGTTTCGAATACGGCCTCGGCGCCGAGATCGGCATCTCGAACGACAAGCTGCACGCGCGCGGGCCGGTCGGGCTCGAGGGGCTGACCTCGCTGAAGTACGTCGTGCTCGGGCATGGCGAAGGGCGGCAGTAACACGACATCAAAGGGAACCGGAATGCTGACGAAACTGCGTGTGAAGGGGTTCAAGAGCCTCAACGACATCTCGGTCGATTTCGGGCCCTTCACCTGTATCGCCGGCGCGAACGGGGCGGGCAAGTCGAACCTGTTCGACGCGATCATGTTCCTGCGGGATCTGGCGGACATGCCGATCATCGCGGCGGCGCATCAGGTGCGCGACCGTGGCGGCAGGCGTTCCGGCTCGGTCGGCTCGATCTTCACGCGGCACAAGGGCGGGGCCGCCTCGCGGATGGAGTTGGAGGCCGAGTTTCTCGTCTCAAGCGAGGTCATCGACGACTTCAATCGACGTGGTGAGCCGCACGCCACGCACCTGCGGTATCGCCTCGTGCTCGAATACCTGCTCGACGAGCGCTCGGGCAGCGAGCGCATTGGTCTGTGCGAGGAGTCGCTGACCTACATCCCCAAAAGCGAGTTCAGAAAGAGCCTGTTCCCGCACAGCCTCTGGTTCTGGGAGTCGGTCAAGGGTGGGGTGAAGACGAGTCCGTTCATCTCCACCACGATCGAGCCTCATGACGGCAGCACCACGATCAATATCCACCAGGACAGCGGCAATTCGCGCGGGCGTCCGGAAAGCATTCCCGCGAGCGGCATGGAGCGAAGCGCATTGAGCAGCGTGAACACCATCGACCGGCCGACCGCGTTGGCGGCGCGCCGTGAAATGCAGTCGTGGGCGCTGCTGCAGCTCGAACCGTCGGCATTGCGGCAGCCCGACGATTTCTCGACGCCCTCCGATATTCATGTGGCACCGTCGGGTGCGCATATGCCGGCGACGCTGCGCCGCCTGAATCGCGATGCCGAGGTGGCCAACCGGCTGGCCGAGCTGATCCCCGACGTGGCGGAACTGGGTGTCGAAGTCGACGAGGCACGGCAGTTGAAAACCCTGCATCTGACCAATCGCGATGGCATTCGCTACCCGGCCAAGGCCCTTTCGGACGGGACGCTGCGGTTTCTCGCATTGGCGATCATCCATGCGGACTTCGAGTCCGGCGGCGTGATCTGTCTGGAGGAGCCTGAGAACGGCATTCACCCGTCACGGATCGAGGCGATGGCGAAGCTGCTGCGCGACATGGCGGTCGATCCGAAATGGCGTGTCGATGAAGGTAATCCACTGCGACAGGTCATTATCAACACGCATTCGCCGTCGCTGGTGAGGAAGCTGAAACCGGAGGATCTGGTGGTGTGCCGTCAGCGGCGTCAGGGCGGAGCCCCCTTCAGCGCGTTCGAGTTTCTCGCCGATACGTGGCGCAGCCGCATTTCCAGCGAACCTCCGACCTCGCTTGGGGCGCTAATGGCCTATCTCGACAAGGATGAAGCCATGAAGGACGAGCAGGAGCCGACCATGGGCGTCTTGTTGGAAAAGCAATACGAATTGTTCAACTGAACGGTGCCGCCGACATGTTCATCCGGTACACCTTGCTTGCCGATGGTACGTCCGATGGCGTCCTGCTGCCCATCATCCGTTGGACGGTCGAATCGAATTTCCCCGACCTCGAACTGGCTGGCGAATGGGCCGGCGACGGCATTCCGGCGGCGAGAAGCGGCTTGCTCAAGCGCGTGAGCGCCGCTGTGGAACTCTACACATGCGATGTCCTGTTCGTCCATCGCGACGCGGAGCGGGACGGCTACGCGCTACGCCGCCAGCAGCTCGAAGGTGAACTGGCGGGGATCGCGCAGACCTGGATTCCCGTGATCCCGGTGCGCATGAGCGAAGCGTGGCTGCTCGGCAACCCGCGGGCGATCCGGAGCGCCGCAGGCAATCCCAACGGCGACGCGAAATTGGAGTTGCCGGCGAAGCGCCAGTGGGAGAGCCGTCCCGATCCGAAAGCGGACCTGTTCGCGTCGCTGCACGCTGCCGCCAACCTGCCGAAGCGGCGGACCATCAACAAAGGTCGATGCCGACTGCGCGTGGCCGAACTCACCACCGATTATTCTCACCTGCGCGGCCTGCCGTCGTTCGATGCCTTCGAGGCCGACGTCGTCCGCGTGTTCAACGACATCAAGGCCAAGGCATGACGTATCTCTGGGTCAAGACTTTCCACATCGTGCTGATCGCCGCGTGGTTCGCGGGGCTGTTCTACCTGCCGCGCATCTACGTGAACCTCGCGATGGAGAGCGATCCCGGCGCGGTGCGCCGGCTGCTCGCGATGGCGCGCAAGCTGTTCCGCTTCATGAGCTTCATCGCCGTGCCGGCGCTCGCCTGCGGGCTCTGGCTCTGGCTCGTCGCCGGCGTCGGGCGGGGGCAGGGGTGGATTCACGCGAAGCTGACGATCGTCGTGCTGCTGATCGTCTATCACGTCTACTGCGGGCATCTGCTGCGCGTGTTCGAGCGCGGCGAGAACCGCCGCTCCGATCGCTGGTATCGCTTCTTCAACGAACTGCCGGTGCTCGGCATGCTCGGCGCCGTCGCGCTGGCCGTGATCAAGCCGTTCTGAGGTAGGTTTCGCGCCGCTGCGCGGCATCGCCGATTGGTTGACTTGTTGATTCGAGGTTCGCGCCGGGGGCTGCCGGCGCGAACCGGCCTCCGCATGGGCCGGCGAGCCTTGCACGCGCTTTGCGCCGATTCACGGCGTCGACCCGGGCCACGATGGCCGCGCCATCCTCAACGCCACCGCTCCACCTCCTCATCACGCATCGCGGCCATCATTGTCGCCGGCCGCTCACGTCTGCGTTTCCGCTCCCTTCTCGTCGCGCGCGCCCTTGCGCTCGGCGCCCTTGCCGTCCGGCTCGATGCGCCGCCGCGTGATCGCGGCCTTCGCGCGGCCGAGCCGGTCGACGAGTTCCGGCCCGCGCTGCAGCGCGACGCCGACCGCGAGGATGTCGCCGATCGCCAGATGCGACATGCGCGAGGTCATCGGCGAGAACACGTCGGTCTCCTCGGCGATGTTCGAGGCGAGGTTGACGGAGGCCAGCTGCGCGAGCGGCGAGTGGCTGTGCGTGATCGACACCACCTTCGCGCCGCAGGCGAGCGCCGATTTCGCGGCATCGACGATGTCGCGCGTGCGCCCCGTGTTCGAGATCGCCACCACCACGTCCTGCGCGCCGAGCAGCGCGGCCGACATGCTGAACGTGTGCGGGTCGGAGTAGGCCACGCTCGGCACGCCGAGCCGGAAGAACTTGTGCTGGATGTCCTGCGCGGCGATGCCGGAGCCGCCCGCGCCGTAGAACTCGATGCGCGAGGCGCGCGCGAGCAGCGCGATGGCCTCGGCCACGCTGCCGGCCGACAGGCTGTTGCGCACCTCGATCAGCGCGCCGATGGTGCGGTCGAACACCTTGCCGATGATGCCGGGCGCGGGCTCGTCGGGCTCGACGTCGCGATAGACCGACGGCACGCCCGGCGCCACGCTCTGCGCGAGCCGGATCTTGAACTCGCGAAAGCCGCTGCAGCCGAGCGCGTGGCAGAACCGCGCGATGGTGGGCTGGCTCACGCCGGCGCGCGCGGCGAGATCGGTCATCGACAGGTCGAGGATCTCGCGCGGCGCGGCCAGCACGTGGTCGGCGAGCTTGCGCTCGGAAGGGCGTAGCTGCGCGCGCAGCGCTTCGATTCGGGGCAGCATCGGCGGCTCGTTTCGGAAATGACGGATTGTAGTCTTGCGGAAGTATTGTAGAAAAACTACAAGAAATCTACAGGAGAAATACTCATTCGAATTGTCTGATATCAGGGTTTTTACTGATCGCATCGCCAGATGCAGCAAGCTTTATGTGAATGTTGCCCTTGGGGATGCTGCAACGCAGGATTGCGAATATGTAGTTTTTCTACTAGACTTTGCCGCGTTTGGTCGGCAAGCCGACCAGCCCCGTGATTCCAGCCGCCGGCACCGCCCGGCATCAGAGGAGCCGCCCAGCATGGCCTCGCCGCATCCCACTCTCGTGAAGGTGACCGAGCGCGTGATCGCGCGCAGCCGTCCGACCCGCACCGCCTATCTCGACCGTATCGCCGCCGCGCAGGGCCGCTTCCCGGCGCGCGGCGCGCTGTCGTGCGCGAACCTCGCGCACGGTTTCGCCGGCCTCGAAGGCAACGACAAGTTCGTGATCAAGTCGATCCGCGAGCCGAACATCGGCATCGTCTCGTCGTACAACGAGATGCTGTCGGCGCACGCGCCCTACGTCTCGTATCCCGACATCATCAAGGCGGCCGCGCGCGAGAACGGCGGCGTGGCGCAATTCGCGGGCGGCGTGCCGGCGATGTGCGACGGCGTCACGCAGGGCAACCCGGGCATGGAACTGTCGCTGTTCTCGCGCGAGACGATCGCGATGAGCACGGCGATCGCGCTGACCCACAACATGTTCGACGCCGCGCTCTGCCTCGGCATATGCGACAAGATCGTGCCGGGCCTCTTGATCGGCGCGCTGCAGTTCGGCCACCTGCCGACCATCTTCGTGCCGGCCGGCCCGATGACGAGCGGCCTGTCGAACGACGACAAGGCGAAGATCCGCCAGCAGTTCGCCACCGGCCAGGTCGGCCGCGACGCGCTGCTCGAGGCCGAATCGGCCGCCTATCACGGCCACGGCACCTGCACGTTCTACGGCACCGCGAACAGCAACCAGATGCTGATGGAAGTGATGGGCCTGCACCTGCCCGGCTCGGCGTTCGTGCATCCGCACACGCCGCTGCGCGACGCGCTGACGGCCGCCGCGGCACGCCGCGTGCTCGACCTGACGGTCGAGCGCGGCAGCTACACGCCGATCGGCCACGTGGTGGACGAGAAAGCCGTGATCAACGGCATCGTCGCGCTGCTCGCCACCGGCGGCTCGACCAACCACACCATGCACCTCGTCGCGATCGCGCGCGCGGCCGGCATCCTGATCGACTGGGACGATTTCGACGCGCTGTCGGCGATCGTGCCGCTGCTCGCGAAGATCTATCCGAACGGCAAGGCCGACGTGAACCACTTCCACGCGGCGGGCGGCGTGGCGTTCCTGGTGCGCAACCTGCTGGAAGGCGGCCTGCTGCACGAGGATGTGACGACGGTGGCGGGCCGCGGCCTGTCGCACTACACGCACGAGCCGAAGCTGATCGACGGCAAGCTCGAATGGGTGCCGGGCGTGGCCGCCAGCCAGGACCCGAAGGTGCTGCGCCCGATCGCCGAGCCGTTCGCGCCGGACGGCGGCCTGCGTCTGATGCAGGGGCGCCTCGGCCGCGGCGTGATCAAGATCTCGGCGGTCGCGCCGGAGCACCGCAAGGTGGTGGCGCCGGCCATCGTGTTCGATTCGCAGGAGGCCGTGCAGGCTGCGTTCGACGCGGGCGAACTGAAGCGCGACTTCGTCGCCGTGGTGCGGTTCCAGGGCGCGCGCGCCAACGGCATGCCCGAGCTGCACCGTTTGACGCCGCTGCTCGGCGTGCTGCAGGATCAGGGTTTCCATGTCGCGCTGGTCACCGACGGCCGCATGTCGGGCGCGTCGGGCAAGGTGCCGGCGGTGATCCACGTCTCGCCGGAAGCGCTGCTCGACGGGCCGCTCGCGAAGGTGCGCAGCGGCGACACGATCGTGATCGACGCTCAGGCCGGCGTGCTCGACGTCGAGGTCGACGCGAACGAATGGGCCGCGCGCGAGCTGGCGCGCCCCACGCATCAGGCCGACAACGAGGTCGGCTTCGGCCGTGAACTGTTCGGCGTGTTCCGCGCGGCGGCGATGCCGGCCGAGGCGGGCGCCTCGGTGTTCGGCGCGCTGGTCGGCGAGACCATGGAGAGTGCGCAGGTCGCGCAGGCCGGCGCGACGATCGCGCACTGAGCCGCCTCAGGCTGAATGGCATTGAACCGAATCGGGTCGAGCGCGCCGCGCGGCGAATCCGCCGGGGCCGGCCCGGCCCACGCATCGAATCACAGGAGAAGCAGCAGATGAAGACGATCCACGACATCGTGAAACTCGGCCCGGTGATTCCGGTGCTGGCGTTCGAGACGGTCGAGCAGGGCGAGCATGTGTCGCGCGCGCTGCACGCGGGCGGCGTGAAGGTGCTGGAAATCACGCTGCGCACCGAGGCGGGCCTGAAGGCGATCGAGCGCGCGAGCCAGCTCGCCGACGACATCGTGGTCGGCGTCGGCACGATCACGAAGCCCGAGCACTGCGCGCTCGCGAAGAAGGCCGGCGCGCAGTTCGGCGTGTCGCCGGGCCTCACGAAGGCCATGCATCAGGCATCGCTCGACGCCGGCCTGCCGCTGCTGCCCGGCGTGATGACGCCGACCGACATCATCACGGCGCTCGAACTCGGCTACGAGGTGGTGAAGTTCTTCCCGGCGCAGCAGGCGGGCGGCATCCCGATGCTGCAGGCGTTCCACGGCCCGTTCCCGACGCTGAAGTTCTGCCCGACGGGCGGGATCAGCGCGCAGACGGCGCCCGATTTCCTGAAGCAGCCGAACGTGGTCTGCGTGGGCGGTTCGTGGCTGACGCCGAAGGCCGCGCTCGCGGCGCAGGACTGGGCCGAGGTCACGCGGCTCGCGCAGGCCGCGAGCCAACTGGTTCGCTGAATGGATTCGCCGGGTTGGCTTGCCGAATTGGCTCCCATCGGCGCCGGGTCGGCACGCTGAATCGCTTCATGGGGTGGTGTGCCCGCCGGCGCGCGGCTTGCCGGCCGTCGATCGGCAGATGTCGACGCTAATTCTCGTGCCGATGCCGGCCGGCGGGATCGATGGTTGCATCCGCATCCGCCGGCGCCACGCGTGCCACGCTCGCCAGGCCGTCGCAGCCTGCATCCCGCATCGGGCCGACCTGCCTCGGCTGCCGCTGCCACCACCGGCTCCGCGTCCATCCGCGTGCCGCCGCACCTCCGTGACGCAGCCGCGCGCCCACCGTGCCGCTGACGTCGCTCGCGGCGAATTTTCCCCGTCTCCCCTATAGTGACCAGCGCGCATGCGGGCCGGCCGGCCGGCATGCCCGATTCGTCAGACTTGTCGCCGATTGCTAGGGGTTTGTGCGAATGGAACCGGTTCTATCGCGCATGGCTAAACGAAAGTAGAATTCAGCGTCCCGCCGGGCGCGCTTCGCGGCGCCGCGCGGGCATCAGAGAATACCGGGCGCCGCAGGCTCGCCGGCCCGGTTCCAACAATCGAAGGAGGAGAAGTTCCATGGGGGCAGTACAGGGCAGCATGCTGCTGGTGTGCGCGCTGATCGCGATCGTGTTGCTGATCGTGCTGATCGCGCGCTACAAGATTTATCCGTTCCTCGTGCTGATCATCGTCTCGCTCGGCCTTGGCCTGGTGGTCGGCATGCCGATGGACAAGATCGTCAAGTCGTTCGAGACCGGCAACGGCAACACGCTCGGCCACATCGCGATCGTGGTCGGCCTCGGTACGATGCTAGGCAAGATGATGGCCGAGTCGGGCGGCGCGGAACGCATCGCCACCACCATGATCGGCTGGTTCGGCGAGAAGAACATCCATTGGGCGATGCTGTTCGTCGCGATGATCATCGGCCTGCCGGTGTTCTTCGAGGTCGGCTTCGTGCTGCTGATCCCGATCGCGTTCAACGTCGCCAAGCGCACCGGCAAGTCGCTGCTGCTGATCGGCTTGCCGATGGTGGCGGGCCTGTCCGTCGTGCATGGCCTGATTCCGCCGCACCCGGCCGCGCTGCTGGCCGTGCAGGCGTTCGGCGCCGACATCGGCAAGACGATCGCCTACGGCCTGATCGTCGGCATTCCGACCGCTATCATCGCCGGGCCGCTGTTCGCGCTGGTGATCCACAAGTACGTGAAGCTGCCGGAGAACAACCCGCTCGCCTCGCAGTTCGTCGATTCGGGCGACCAGGCGCGCCATGACCGCGAGTTGCCGGGCTTCGGCATCACGCTGTTCACGATCCTGCTGCCGGTGGTGCTGATGCTGATCGGCAGCTGGGCCGACCTGCTGTTCGCGCCGAAGACGCTGCCGAACAACCTGCTGCGCTTCGCCGGCACCTCCGACGTCGCGCTGCTGATCGCGGTGCTGGTCAGCTTCTGGACCTTCGGCGCGAAGCAGGGCTTCAACCGCGAGCAGATCCAGAAGTTCTGCGGCGAGTGTCTCGCGCCGATCGCCGGCATCACGCTGATCGTCGGCGCGGGCGGCGGCTTCGGCGGCGTGCTGCGCGACAGCGGGATCTCGCAGCAGATCGTGGCCACGGCCACCCAGGCGCACCTGTCGCCGCTGCTGCTCGGCTGGTTCGCCGCCGCGCTGATCCGGCTCGCGACGGGCTCGGCGACGGTCGCCATGACCACCGCCTGCGGCATCGTCGCGCCGATCGCGGCCGCGGCCGGCGGCTCGGTCAAGCCCGAGCTGCTGGTGCTCGCCACCGGCTCCGGCTCGCTGATCTTTTCGCACGTGAACGACGGCGGATTCTGGCTGATCAAGGAATACTTCGGGATGACGGTCGGCCAGACTTTCAAGACCTGGACGGCGCTCGAGACGCTGATCTCGCTGCTCGGGCTCGCGTTCACGATGGTGCTCGCCACCGTTCTGTAAGAAGCAAGGGGTAGTCAATGATTTTGATCGCAATGGGCGTCTCGGGCGCCGGCAAGACGCGCATCGGCGAACTGCTGGCGGAGCGCCTCGGATGCACGTTCACCGATGGCGACGCGTTCCACAGCGCCGGCAACAAGGAAAAGATGCATCACGGCATTCCGCTCACCGACGACGACCGCTGGCCGTGGCTGAAGGCGATCCGCGCGGCGATCGAGGCGAAGCAGCGCGCGGGCGAGACGGCGGTGTTCACCTGCTCGTCGCTGAAGCGCTCGTATCGCGACGTGCTGCGCGGCGGCGACGCCGACGTGCGCTTCGTCTACCTGCAGGGCACGATGGAAGTGCTGAGCGAGCGGCTCAAGACGCGCACCGGCCACTTCTTCGATCCGTCGCTGCTGCAGAGCCAGCTCGACACGCTCGAGGTGCCGGGCGACGACGAGGCGGTCGAGGTCAGCATCGAGCAGACGCCCGAGCAGATGGTCGACGAGGTGCTGAAGAAGCTCGGCCTCGCCTCGAAGGCCTGACGGCCGCATTGCGATCACGCGGGCCGGCGCTGCCGGCGCCCGGCTCGCGCCATGAAAAAGGCGCCCGGCGGCGAATGCCCCGGGCGCCTTCGTTTTGCGTGCCGCGCGGCGGCACGCCGTCATGCATGCGTTACGCGATCCGCTTCGCGAGTTCGGCCGCCTTGCCGATGTACGAGGCCGGCGTCATCGCGAGCAGCAGGTCCTTCGCGTCCTGCGGGATCGCGAGGCCGCCCACGAACTGCTGCAGCGCCTCGCGCGTGATGCCCTTGCCGCGCGTGAGTTCCTTCAGCTGTTCGTAGGGGTTCTCGATGCCGTAGCGGCGCATCACGGTCTGCACCGGCTCGGCCAGCACTTCCCAGCAGTTGTCGAGATCCTCGTTCAGGCGCGCCGGGTTTACCTCGAGCTTGTCGAGGCCGCGCGTGAGCGATTCGTAGGCGAGCAGCGAGTAACCGAACGCCACGCCGATGTTGCGCAGCACCGTGGAGTCGGTCAGGTCGCGCTGCCAGCGCGACACCGGCAGCTTCTCGGAAAGATGGCGCAGCGTGGCGTTGGCCAGGCCGAGGTTGCCTTCCGAGTTCTCGAAGTCGATCGGGTTGACCTTGTGCGGCATGGTCGACGAGCCGATCTCGCCGGCCTTGGTCTTCTGCTTGAAGTAGCCGAGCGCGATGTAGCCCCAGACGTCGCGGTCGAGGTCGAGCAGGATCGTGTTGGCGCGCGCCACGGCGTCGAACAGCTCGGCCATGTAGTCGTGCGGCTCGATCTGGATCGTGTACGGATTGAACGCGAGCTTCAGGCGGTTCTCGACCACGTCCTTCGAGAACGCTTCCCAGTCGAACGCCGGATACGCCGACAGGTGCGCGTTGAAGTTGCCGACCGCGCCGTTCATCTTGCCGAGCAGCTCGACCTTCGTGATGCGCTCGATGGCGCGCGCGAGACGCGCCGCGACGTTGGCGATTTCCTTGCCGAGCGTAGTCGGGCTGGCCGGCTGGCCGTGCGTGCGCGACAGCATCGGCTGGTCGGCCTGCGCGTGCGCGAGCGCGACGAGCCGCTGCTGCACGCTGCGCAGCGCCGGCACGATCACCTTGTCGCGCGCGCCGGCCAGCATCATGCCGTGCGAGGTGTTGTTGATGTCTTCCGACGTGCAGGCGAAGTGGATGAATTCGCTCGCGGCCTCGAGTTCCGGCTGGCCTTTCACCGATTCCTTGAGCCAGTATTCGACGGCCTTCACGTCGTGGTTCGTCACGCGCTCGATGTCCTTGATGCGCGCCGCGTCGTGCGCGGTGAAGCGCTCGACCAGCTGCAGCAGGAACTGCTCGGAGGCGTCCGAGAAGCGCGGCACTTCGGCGAAGCCGGCGCGCGACAGCGCGATCAGCCAATGGACCTCGACCGTCACGCGGTGGCGCATGAACGCGGCCTCGGAGAGCCACTCGCGCAGCGCTTCGGTCTTGCTCGCGTAGCGGCCGTCGAGCGGCGAGAGCGCGGTGAGGGCGAAAAGGGTGTCGGGGCGGGTGTCGGACATGATGGGGCGGCCGGTTCGGGCGTGAAGAGAGTCAACCCGGAATTTTACCATCGGCGGCGGCCGGCTCCGGCGCGCTGTCCATGCCGGGTGCCGCGGCGCGGCCCGCGGGGGGCCGTCATGTGCGCCGACGCCGCCCCGGCGCCGGCGCGCGGCTACAATGCGGGCTCCACAATCGCCGCGCAGCAAGGGTCCGCATGGAACTGAAATGGCTCGAAGACTTCGTCTCGCTCGCGGAGACGCGAAGCTTCAGCCGTTCGGCCGAATCGCGGCACGTCTCGCAGCCGGCGTTCTCGCGGCGGATCCAGGCGCTCGAGGCGTGGCTCGGCACCGAGCTGATCGACCGCTCCGTCTACCCGACGCGGCTCACGCAGGCCGGTCAGGTCTTCCTCGAACAGGCGCTGACCATGCTCTCGCAGGCGCACGAGGCGCGCACGGTGCTGCGTGGCCACGCGGCGGCGCCGGTGCCGACCATCGAGTTCGCGGTGCCGCACACGCTCTCGCTGACCTATTTCCCGTTCTGGCTGCAGCGCATCGAGGCCAAGCTCGGCCCCGTGCATACGCGGCTGCGCGCGCTGAACGTCCACGACGCGGTGCTCTCGCTCGTCGAGGGCGGCTGCGATCTGGTGATGGGCTACCACCATCCGAGCCATCCGGTGGCGCTCGACCCGTCGCGCTACGACATGCTCACGCTCGGCATGGAGCCGATCAGCCCGTTCTCGGCGCCGCTGCGCGCCGGGCGGCCGCGCTACACGCTGCCCGGCGGCGCCGACGCGCCGGTGCCCTACCTGTCCTACACGCCGAACGCGTACCTGGGCCGGATGACCGAGGTGATCATCGCCAACGCGCGCGAGCCGCTGCACCTGGACCGCATCTACGAGACCGACATGGCCGAGGGGCTCAAGGCGATGGCGCTGGCCGGCCATGGCATCGCGTTCCTGCCGCACAGCGCGGTCGAGGACGCGGTAGCGCGCGGCGAGCTGATCCGCCTCGACCGGCCCGCGCGCGCG
The DNA here is from genome assembly GCF_001411805.1 of Burkholderia plantarii. Classification (NCBI taxonomy): domain Bacteria; kingdom Pseudomonadati; phylum Pseudomonadota; class Betaproteobacteria; order Burkholderiales; family Burkholderiaceae; genus Burkholderia; species Burkholderia plantarii. The sequence goes on from NZ_CP007212.1 coordinate 614,849, forward strand.
GGCGGCGCGCAGCCGTTCACGCTGACCATGGAGATCCGGCTCTATCGTGACAAGCTCGCCGTGCACGGCGACGAGGCCCGCCAGACGCTGGTGCGCGCGCTATGGGACGCCGTCGTCGAGGAACTGGCGCAGCGCGCGCGCTGAGATACCGTCGGCGCGGATAGCGGGATAGCCGACACGCGGGCGGGGTCAATCGGCATGCTGCGGCGTGCCTCCCAGCTTGGCGCAGCCCGCCCGCCAGCCTTGTCGGGCAAGGCGCGGCACCCCTTGGCGCCGCACCGACGCTGGCTGGTATCGCATTTCACGGCGCGTCCGACGCCGCTTCCCGAAGGCATGGGGATTGCCGCCGTTCAGGGACGGAACCCGCCGGTTGCCCGGTAATAGCGCGATCATGCAAGAAACGCATAATCGAATAAACAAACGGCATTGGATTTCGAAAACCTGATTTTCGACAATGTGCGTCATTCGCTGACCGTTGGAGAATCCATGTCTTCGCAACCGCAGTCCTCGCTCGTCGCGCAGTCCATTCCGTCCTACCTGAACGCGGAAGCGTTGGGCCCGTGGGGCAACTACCTGCAGCAGGTCGACCGCGTCGCGCCGTATCTCGGCTCGCTGTCGCGCTGGCTCGAAACGCTGAAGCGCCCGAAGCGCATCCTCGTGGTCGACGTGCCGATCGAGCTCGATAACGGCACCGTGGCCCACTTCGAGGGCTATCGCGTGCAGCACAACGTCTCGCGCGGCCCCGGCAAGGGTGGCGTGCGCTACCACCAGGACGTCACGCTCTCGGAAGTGATGGCGCTGTCGGCCTGGATGTCGGTCAAGAACGCGGCCGTCAACGTGCCGTATGGCGGCGCGAAGGGCGGCATCCGCGTCGATCCGCGCAAGCTCTCGCGCGGCGAACTCGAGCGCATGACGCGCCGCTACACGAGCGAGATCGGCATCATCATCGGGCCGAACACCGATATCCCGGCGCCGGACGTCAACACCAACGAACAGGTGATGGCGTGGATGATGGACACCTACTCGATGAACCAGGGCCAGACGGCCACCGGCGTCGTGACCGGCAAGCCGATCACGCTCGGCGGCTCGCTCGGCCGCCGCGAGGCGACCGGCCGCGGCGTGTTCGTGGTGGGCTGCGAGGCGGCCCAGAAGAAGGGTGTCGAGATCCAGGGCGCGCGCATCGCGGTGCAGGGCTTCGGCAACGTCGGCGGGATCGCCGGCAAGCTGTTCCAGGAAGCGGGCGCGAAGGTCGTCGCCGTGCAGGATCACACCGGCACGATCTACCAGCCGGCCGGCGTGGACGCCGTGAAGCTGCTCGACCACGTCGCGCGCACCGGCGGCGTGGCGGGCTTCGAGGGCGCCGAGCCGATGGCGAACGACGAGTTCTGGACCGTCGAGACCGAGATCCTGATCCCGGCCGCGCTCGAGAACCAGATCACCGAGAAGAACGCCGGCAAGATCCGCACGAAGATCGTCGTCGAAGGCGCGAACGGCCCGACCACCACGGCGGCCGACGACATCCTCGCGGCCAACGGCGTGCTGGTGATCCCCGACGTGATCGCCAACGCGGGCGGCGTGACCGTCTCGTATTTCGAATGGGTGCAGGATTTCTCGAGCTTTTTCTGGACCGAGGACGAGATCAACCAGCGGCTCGAGCGCATCATGCGCGAGGCGTTCGCCGGCGTCTGGTCGGTCGCGCAGGAGCACAATGTGTCGGTGCGCACGGCGGCGTTCATCGTGGCCTGCAAGCGGATCCTGATGGCGCGCGAAATGCGCGGCCTCTATCCCTGATCACCCCCTGGACCGGCGGCTTGCCGCCGGTCGACCCGGCGGCGCGGCTCCCCCCGCCGCGCCGCCACCCGTTGCGGGCGATACCGGATCCGGTATCGCCCGTTTTTCACATCTGGACCCGTTTGAGATGGCACGTCAGGCGTGACACATGAACTGTGAACAATCAAAACAAAATGCGCCCGACAACAATTTCTTTCATTAGAGTTACTTTGTTAGACTGCCTGACGTTAGCCCAAGGAGATGCCAGATGAAAATCAAACAAGCGCTGCTGCTCACCGCCGCCCTCGCCACCTTCGCCGGCGGTGCCATCGCGCAGGAGACGGGGACCCTCAAGAAGATCAAGGACACCGGCGTGATCGCGCTCGGTCACCGCGAGTCGTCGATTCCGTTTTCGTACTATGACCAGAACCAGCAGGTGATCGGCTACGCGCGCGACTTCCAGATGCGCATCGTCGACGCCGTGAAGAAGAAGCTGAACCTGCCGAACCTGCAGACCAAGAACATCCCGGTCACGTCGCAGAACCGGATTCCGCTGGTGCAGAACGGCACCGTGGACATCGAGTGCGGCTCGACCACCAATAACCTTGACCGCCAGAAGCAGGCCGCCTTCTCGACCACCTATTTCGTGATCGGCACGCGCCTGATGACCTCGAAGGACTCGGGCATCAAGGATTTCGCCGACCTCAAGGGCAAGACCGTCGTGACGACGGCGGGCACCACCTCCGAACGCCTGCTGCGCGCGATGAACAACGACAAGCAGATGGGCATGAGCATCATCAGCGCGAAGGACCACGGCGAGTCGTTCCAGACGCTCGAGACGGGCCGCGCGGTCGCGTTCATGATGGACGACGCGCTGCTGGCCGGCGAGCGCGCCAAGGCGAAGAAGCCCGACAACTGGGTGATCGTCGGGACGCCGCAATCGGAAGAGGCCTACGGCTGCATGATGCGCAAGGACGATCCGGCCTTCAAGAAGGTGGTCGACGATGCGATCATCGAGACCGAGAAGTCGGGCGAGGCAGCCAAGCTCTATACGAAGTGGTTCGAGAACCCGATCCCGCCGAAGGGGCTGAACCTGAACTTCCCGCTGTCGGACGCGATGAAGAAGCTCTACGCGAGCCCGAACGACAAGGCGCTCGACTGAATCGCCCGGCGTTCCATTTGACGCTCTGATGCAACGGAAGAGGCTTCGCGCTTCTTCCGTTTCTTTTTGCCGGATGCTGGAGTCCTGTCCATCATGTCTTACCACTGGAACTGGGGAATCTTCCTGAGCCCCGTTTCGACGGGCGAGCCGACCACCTACCTCGGCTGGCTGCTGTCGGGCTTCTGGGTGACCATCAAGGTCTCGCTCGTGGCCTGGGTGATCGCGCTCATTGTCGGCTCGCTGTTCGGCGTGCTGCGCACCGTCCCCAACCGCTGGCTGTCCGCGCTCGGCACGCTCTACGTGTCGATTTTCCGCAATGTCCCGCTGATCGTGCAGTTCTTCATCTGGTATCTGGTGGTGCCCGAGCTGCTGCCGAGCGCGATCGGCACCTGGATCAAGCAGCTGCCGCCGGGCACGCAGTTCTTCACCGCCTCGGTGGTGTGCCTGGGCCTGTTCACCGGCGCGCGCGTCTGCGAGCAGGTGCGCTCGGGCATCGCCGCGCTGCCGAAGGGCCAGCGCGCGGCCGGGCTCGCGGTGGGCTTCACCGAATGGCAGACCTACCGCTTCGTGCTGCTGCCGGTGGCGTACCGGATCATCGTGCCGCCGCTCACCTCCGAGTTCCTGAACATTTTCAAGAACTCGGCGGTGGCCTCGACCATCGGCCTGCTCGACCTGTCGGCGCAGGCGCGCCAACTGGTCGACTACACCGCGCAGACCTATGAATCGTTCATCGCCGTCACGCTGGCCTACGTCATCATCAACCTCGTCGTGATGGCCCTGATGCGCTGGATCGAGTCCAGGACGCGGCTGCCCGGCTACATCGGAGGCAAGTGATGCACGACTTCGACTGGAGTGGAATTCCCGGCGCGTTGCCGGCGCTGTGGACGGGCGCGATCGTCACGCTCGAGATCACCGTGCTGGCGATCGTGGTCGGCATCGTGTGGGGCACGCTGCTCGCGCTGATGCGGCTGTCGGGCGTCACCGGGCTGCAATGGTTCGCGCGGCTCTACGTGACCGTGTTCCGTTCGATCCCGCTGGTGATGGTGCTGCTGTGGTTCTTCCTGATCGTGCCGCAGCTGCTGCAGGGCGTGCTCGGGCTGTCGCCGACCATCGACATCCGGCTCGCCTCGGCGATGATCGCGTTCTCGCTGTTCGAGGCCGCGTATTATTCTGAGATCATTCGCGCGGGGATCCAGGCGGTGCCGCGCGGGCAGGTCAACGCGGCGTTCGCGCTCGGCATGGGCTACGGCCAGGCGATGCGCCTCGTGATCCTGCCGCAGGCGTTTCGCGCGATGGTGCCGCTGCTGCTCACGCAGGCGATCGTGCTGTTCCAGGACACCTCGCTCGTCTACGTGATCAGCCTCGCGGACTTCTTCCGCACGGCCACCAACATCGGCGACCGCGACGGCACCAACGTCGAGATGATCCTGTTCGCGGGCGCCTGCTATTTCGTCGTGTGCGTGCTGGCATCCGCGCTCGTCAAAGGTCTTCAGAAAAAGGTTACAAGATGATTTCCATCAAGAACGTCTCGAAGTGGTATGGGCAGTTCCAGGTGCTGGCCGACTGCACGACGGAAGTGAAGAAGGGCGAGGTGGTGGTGGTGTGCGGCCCGTCCGGCTCGGGCAAGTCCACGCTGATCAAGACCGTGAACGGCCTCGAGCCGTTCCAGAAGGGCGAGATCCTCGTGAACGGCGAGTCGGTGGGCGACAAGCGCACCAACCTCTCGAAGCTGCGCTCGAAGGTCGGCATGGTGTTCCAGCACTTCGAGCTGTTCCCGCATCTGTCGATCACGGAAAACCTGACGCTCGCGCAGATCAAGGTGCTCGGCCGCGGCAAGGACGAGGCCAACGACAAGGGCCTCAAGCTGCTCGACCGGGTCGGCCTCAAGGCGCACGCGCACAAGTTCCCGGGCCAGCTCTCGGGCGGCCAGCAGCAGCGCGTGGCGATCGCGCGCGCGCTGTCGATGGACCCGATCGCGATGCTGTTCGACGAGCCGACCTCGGCGCTCGATCCCGAGATGATCAACGAGGTGCTCGACGTGATGGTCGAGCTCGCGCAGGAAGGCATGACGATGATGTGCGTGACGCACGAAATGGGCTTCGCGAAGAAGGTCGCCCATCGCGTGATCTTCATGGACAAGGGCGCGATCGTCGAGGACGACCGCAAGGACGAGTTCTTCGCGAATCCGAAGTCCGATCGCGCGAAGGACTTCCTCGCGAAGATCCTGCACTGAGGACGCGCGCGTTCGCGGCTGCCGCATGAAAAACGCCCGGCGCTGCCGGGCGTTTTTCATGGATGGCGCGAAAGGCGCGAAGGGCGGGGGCCGCTCAGAAATCGACCGGATCGTCGCCGTGCGCGGCGGCCGTGGCGGCGGCTTCGAGCGTGACGTCCGTGCCGGCGGATGCATTCGCCACCGCCGCGCGCCGGCAGTTGACCGACGCCGACGGATCGAGCGCCGGATTGCGCAGCTTCTCAAGCACGATCTCGGGCACCGCCACGCGCGTCTTCGCGGCGACGTCGCCGCACTGGAACATCAGCAGCTCGCCCGGTTCGAACGCGGTCCAGACCTCATCGTCGGTCAGCGGCTGCGTGGCGATCACGGCGACGCGATCCTCGGGCGTGGTGTACTTCGCGAAGTCGATCGAGAGATCCTCGTCGATCAGATGCGCGGTCGAGAACGGCCAGCGCCGCACCAGGTAGTGCAGCCGCGTCGAGCAGTGCGCGAACAGCGCCTGGCCGTTCGACAGCAGGAAGTTGAACACGCCGTGCGCGGTGATCTGCCCGGTCAGCTCGGCGAGCCGCTCGAACAGTTCAGGCAGCGGCGGCTGCGCGCCCGGGAAGGTGTCGCGCAGGCCCTGCATCAGCAGGCAGAACGCGCGCTCGCTGTCGGTGGTGCCGACCGGCTGGTAGACGCCGTCGTCGAGGCCGGGCGCGAAGCCGGGCAGGTCGCCGTTGTGCGCGAAGATCCAGTGGCGCCCCCACAGCTCGCGCATGAACGGATGGCTGTTTTCCAGCAGGATCGCGCCCTGGGTGGCCTTGCGGATGTGCGCGATGGTGTTCTTCGACTTGATCGGATAGCGCTTGACCATCTCGGCGAGCGGCGAGGTGGCCGACGACTGGTGGTCGAGAAACAGCCGGCAGGCCTTGTCCTCGAAAAACGCGATGCCCCAGCCGTCCGCGTGATGATCGGTGAGCCCGCCGCGGGCCGCGAAACCCGTGAACGAGAAGGTCACGTCGGTCGGCTCGGCGCAGTTCATTCCGAAGAGTTGGCACATAGGACGTTACGGCAGACGAGGCAGGGGGGACACCGGGAGGAACCGGTACAATGGCGGTTTCAAGCATATCACCGAGCCCCGGGCGGCCAAAAGTGGAACCCGCGTGTCCGCGGTCCCCTGTTGCGGTTTTCCGTCACTCGCGACGGGCCGCGGGGCGCGAACGCGGCGGCCCGCGCGCGCTGCCGCCCGCCATCCCCGACGACGCCCCATGACCGCTCCGAACGCCTCTCCCGACGCTTCCGTCACCTCGCTGACCCTCGCCCGTCCCGACGACTGGCACCTGCACGTGCGCGACGGCGCGATGCTGGCCGCCGTGCTGCCGCATACGGCGCGCCAGTTCGGCCGCGCCATCATCATGCCGAACCTGAAGCCGCCCGTGACCACCACGGCGCAGGCCGAGGCGTACCGCGCGCGGATTCTCGCCGCGCTGCCGGCCGGCATGGCGTTCGAGCCGCTGATGACGCTCTACCTGACCGACAACACGCCGGCCGACGAGATCCGCCGCGCGCGTGAGAGCGGCTTCGTGCATGGCGTGAAGCTCTATCCGGCCGGCGCCACGACCAACTCCGACGCGGGCGTGACGGACCTGCGCAAATGCGCGGGCGCGCTCGAGGCGATGCAGGAAACGGGCATGCCGCTGCTGGTCCACGGCGAGGTCACCAATGCCGAGATCGATCTGTTCGATCGCGAGAGGGTGTTCATCGATCGGGTGATGACGCCGCTGCGCCGCGATTTCCCGGCGCTCAAGGTGGTGTTCGAGCACATCACGACCAAGGACGCGGCCGACTACGTGCGCGACGCCGACGCGGCACCCGGCACGCTCGGCGCGACCATCACGGCCCATCACCTGCTCTACAACCGCAACGCGATCTTCACGGGCGGGATCCGGCCGCATTACTACTGCCTGCCGGTGCTCAAGCGCGAGACGCACCGCGTCGCGCTGGTGGAGGCGGCGACCTCGGGCAACGCGCGCTTCTTCCTCGGCACCGACAGCGCCCCGCACGCGAAGGACGCCAAGGAAGCGGCCTGCGGCTGCGCCGGCTGCTACACGGCGCTGCACGCGCTCGAACTCTACGCGGAAGCGTTCGACCAGGCCGGCGCGCTCGACAAGCTGGAAGGCTTCGCGAGCTTCTTCGGCGCCGATTTCTACGGCCTGCCGCGTGCCACCGACACGGTCACGCTGCGCCGCGAGACCTGGCAGCTGCCGGCCACCATCGAGGCCGGCGACACCTCGGTCGTGCCGCTGCGCGGCGGCGAGCCGATCGGCTGGCGCCTCGCGTGAGCGGAGGCGCGGGCGGCCCGTCCAGTGCCGGCTTCGCGGCGATCGACTGGCAGGCGCCGTGGCTCGCGCCGTTCGCGGTACACGGGCCGCGCTGGCAAGCCGCCGCGCTGGCCGGCGAGGCCGCCTGGCTCGCGGCGCTGGCCGCCGACGCGGCCACGGCCGGCATCGTCACCGGGCGCGGCCTGCCGTTGCGCTTCATCGAACAGGCCGCGCTGCCGGCCGGCGTCGCCTACGAGACGCAGATCGCCACCACCGGCGGCGTGCCGACTCGCCACAATCTCCACGATTTCTTCAACGCGCTGGTCTGGTTCGGCTATCCGCGCCTCAAGGCCGCGATCAACGCGCGGCAGTCGGCGGCGATCGACGCGCTCGGCGTGGGCGGCGCGCGCGGCGGCCTGCGCGATGCGCTGACGCTGCTCGACGAGAACGGCGCGCTGTTCGTCACCGCCGATCCGGCGCTCGGCGACGCGCTGCGCCGCTTCGGCTGGCGGACGCTGTTCGTCGAGGCGCGCGCGGCCTGGGGCCGGGCCTGCGAGCTGCGGCTGGTCGGCCATGCACTGCTCGAGAAACTCGTCGCGCCCTACAAGGCCTGCTGCGCGCATGCCTGGATCGTCGAGGCGCCGCCCGCCTGGTTCGACTGGGACGAGGGCGCGCGCCGCGGCTGGCTCGACGCGCACGTTGCCGCCGGCTTCGACGCGCGGCTGCCGCCGCACGGCGGCTTCGCGCCGGTCCCGGTGCTCGGCGTGCCGGGCTGGTGCGCCGCGAACGCGGAGCCGGGCTTCTACGACGACCCGCAGGTGTTTCGCGCAGGCCGTCGTGCGCGCGGCTGAAACGGGGCACGGTCGCGGCCGGGAGTTGCCCGGTTGGCTCCCTGCTTTGCCGATTCCCGGCGCGGCCGCGTCGATGCTAGAATTCGCCTCGCAAAGTGGGCCAGGCAGTCGCGGCCCGCACGGCTTCCGGTCGTGCGGGGCGAGGAAAGTCCGGACTCCGCCAGGGCAGGGTGATGGCTAACGGCCATCCGTGGCGACACGCGGAACAGGGCAACAGAGAACAGACCGCCGATGGCCCGGCGCAAGCCGGGATCAGGTAAGGGTGAAACGGTGCGGTAAGAGCGCACCGCGGCTGCGGCGACGCAGACCGGCACGGTAACCTCCACCCGGAGCAATTCCAAGTAGGCAGGCGCGCATCTTCGCGATGCAGGGCGGTGCCCCCGTCTCGTCTGCGGGTAGGAAGCTTGAGCGCGTCAGCAATGGCGCGCCTAGAGGAATGACTGCCACCTCGCGCGCGTCCTGGACACGCGCGATGCACAGAATCCGGCTTATCGGCCCGCTTTGCCGCCCGACACGAACGAAGGCCGGCGCCAGGATTGGCGCCGGCCTTTTCGTTTTGCGGCGGGGCGAACGGGAGAGCCGTTGCGCCGGCCGCCGCGCCGTTCAGCCCGCGACGATGTCGAACGAGTGCGTGAGCTCGGCCGTCTTCGCGATCATGATCGATGCCGAGCAGTACTTGTCGTGCGACAGGTTGATCGCGCGCTCGACCGTGGCCGGATTCAGGTTGCGACCCGTGACGGTGAAGTGGAAGTGGATCTTCGTGAACACCTTCGGATCCTCGCTCGCGCGCTCGGCCTTCAGCGTCACCGAGCAGTCGGTCACTTCCTGGCGGCTCTTCTGCAGGATCAGCACGACGTCATACGCGGTGCAGCCGCCCGTGCCGACCAGCACCATTTCCATCGGGCGCGGGGCGAGGTTGTTGCCGCCGCCTCCGGGCGCGCCGTCCATGGCAATGAGATGGCCGCTACCCGTCTGCGCGACGAACGCCATGCCATCCTGGCCCATCCAGCTAACTTTGCATTCCATGCGTGTGCTCCAGCCTCTTCGGCTTCGATTACCAAACGGCATTGTAGCCCGCGTCGCCACGCCCGGCTGACGCGGTGCGGGAATGGCAAGCATCGAACGTTGCGCGCAGCGCGGCTTTGCGTTGTACGAGGCGCCGGGTTAGGGGTTTTGCTCTAGATTGCCGCACATGAATGGTCTGATGATTTCGCTCAACGCCCTGATTTCAATGGGGAAGGCGGTGATGCTGCAGAGCCGCATGAAAATTTCGCATTATGAGTTTCCATTTCATCATGTAGATTTTCTTGTGCTGCCCGTCGCCGGTTCCTATAATCGCATCCATTGATTGTCGCGTTGCGGCAATCTCCGGCTGTCTCCTCCACCCTCCTCCAAAGGTGGATTGAGCCCGAACGACGGTTCGGGCTTTTTTTCGTCCAGCGTGCGTGAAACGGCAGCTTGCCGGGCCGCGACGCCATGGCCGGACGAGCGCGCGGCCCATCCGCGGACCGCGTCGCCGAGGACCGCCACGACCCGGTTCGCCCACCCAAGCGATTTCTTTGACCGGTCTACCTGAATTCCTTTATAATTCAGGGTTTTCCGCATTCATGCCCGCGGAGAAGAATCAGGGAGAGCCTGCACAGCGCCCAGAGCGCAACCAAATCCAAGCAGGAAAAACACCAGGGCAGCAGTCATTATTTTTGGATCGATCATGAAGACGTTTTCCGCAAAAGCCCATGAGGTGACGCGTGAATGGTACGTGATTGACGCGACGGATAAGGTTCTCGGACGTGTCGCCAGCGAAGTGGCACGCCGTCTGCGCGGCAAGCACAAGCCCGAGTTCACCCCGCACGTCGACACCGGTGATTTCATCATCGTCATCAACGCCAGCAAGCTGAAGGTCACGGGCAACAAGGTTCTCGACAAGAAGTACTACCGCCACTCGGGCTACCCGGGCGGTATCTATGAAACGACGTTCGGCAAGATGCAGGAACGCTTCCCGGGCCGCGCGCTCGAGAAGGCGGTCAAGGGCATGCTGCCGAAGGGCCCGCTCGGCTACGCGATGATCAAGAAGCTGAAGGTCTACGCAGAAGCGACGCATCCGCATTCGGCACAACAGCCGAAGGCGCTCGAGATCTAAGGGGACCCACCAAATGATCGGTAACTGGAACTACGGTACGGGCCGCCGCAAGAGCGCAGTCGCTCGTGTCTTCATCAAGGCTGGCAAGGGCGACATCATCGTCAACGGCAAGCCCATCGCCGACTATTTCTCGCGCGAGACGTCGCTGATGATCGTGCGTCAACCGCTGGAACTGACGAACCACGCTCAAACGTTCGACATCAAGGTCAACGTGACGGGCGGCGGCGAAACGGGTCAGGCCGGTGCGGTGCGCCACGGCATCACGCGCGCGCTGATCGACTACGACGCGACGCTGAAGCCGCAACTGTCGACCGCCGGCTTCGTCACGCGCGATGCGCGTGAAGTCGAGCGTAAGAAGGTCGGTCTGCGCAAGGCACGCCGCGCCAAGCAGTTCTCGAAGCGTTAAGCGCTTTTCGGTCCATCGCCCGCGGGCGATGCCGCCGACCAGAACCGCCGGTCTCGACCGGCGGTTTTTTTATGCGCGCGCGGTTCGCGAGCGCGCCGCGCGCCGGCCGTAATCGGGGCGCAAACCGCTTGATTTCGAGGACTTCGGCACGATCTTCGGAACCGCCCTACAATAGCGGCAATGGGCTTTTTTGGAGAGTTCGCATGAACGCTGTCACCGAATCCGCGGCAACCACCACCACCGAAATGCCGGCGCCGTTCGTCTTCACCGACGCAGCCGCCGACAAGGTCAAGCAACTGATCGAGGAAGAGGGCAATCCCGAGCTGAAACTGCGCGTGTTCGTGCAGGGCGGCGGGTGCTCGGGCTTCCAGTATGGCTTCACGTTCGACGAGGAAGTCAACGAGGACGACACCGTGATGAACAAGGGTGGCGTGCAGTTGCTGATCGATTCGATGAGCTACCAGTACCTGGTCGGCGCCGAGATCGACTACAAGGACGATCTGAACGGCGCGCAATTCGTGATCAAGAACCCGAACGCGACCACCACCTGCGGTTGCGGCTCGTCGTTCTCGGTCTGACCGTCCGCCACTGACGCAACGCGCGGGCGCCCGGCGCCCGTGTTTCGAAAAACCCCACGCCATGCGTGGGGTTTTTGTCGTGGCGTGGACGATTCCCTGCCATCAGCATGGGTATAGCGCGCCGAGCACGCGCGGCCCGGCCGCGCCCGTCACGCCGGCGAGGTTGCCGGCCGCGCGTGCCGTGAAGCGATGGGCGAGCCAGGCGAACGCGATTGCCTCGACCTGCTGCGGCGGCACGCCGAGCGCAGCGGTGGTGCCGACCGCCGCGCTCACGCCGGACTCGGCCAGCGCGTCGGCGAGCGCGCGCAGCAGCACCGGGTTGCGCGCACCGCCGCCGCAGACGTAGACGGACCGGCAGTCGGGCGCGTGGCGCGCGATCTCGCGCGCGATCGTGACGGCGGTCAGCGCCACCAGCGTGGCCTGCACGTCGGGCGGCGCGACCTGCGGGAAGGTGCGCAGGCGCGCGTCGAGCCAGTCAGGATTGAACAGGTCGCGGCCGGTGCTCTTCGGCGGCGGCAGGTCGAAATACGGTTCTGCGAGCAGCGCGGCGAGCAGCGCCGTGTCGGGTTTGCCGCTCGCGGCGAGCCGGCCACCGTCGTCGAACGGCTTGCCGAGGTGGCGCTGCGCCCAGGCGTCGAGCAGCGCATTGGCCGGCCCGCAGTCGAAGCCGCGCACGCCGGCGCCGCCATGCGCGCCCTCGGCCGGCAGGATCGTGATGTTGCTGATGCCGCCGAGGTTGCAGACCACGCGCGTCTCGTCCGGCGCGCCGAACACGGTCGCATGGAACCCCGGCGCGAGCGGCGCCCCCTGGCCGCCCGCGGCGACGTCGCGCGCGCGGAAATCGGCGATCACGTCGATGCCGGTCAGTTCGGCGAGCAGCGCGGGGTTGTTGGTCTGCCGCGTGTAGCCGCGCTCGGGCCGGTGCCGCACGGTCTGGCCGTGGACGCCGATCGCGCGGACCTGGTCGGGCGCGAGGTTCGCCGAGCGCAGCAATTCGTGGCAGCAGGCCGCATAGCGCGCGGCCAGCGCGTTGGCCGCCCGCGCCTCGCGGTCGATCTCGTCGGCGCCGGGCTGCTGCAGCGCGAACAGTGCGTCGCGCAGCGTGTCGGCGAAGCCGACGAAGCCCTCGGCCAGCACCGCCGGCGGCTCGCCCGCGGCGAACCGCACGGCCACGCCGTCGCAGCCGTCCATGCTGGTGCCCGACATCAGGCCGAGATAGACACCGTCGGCGGGATGGTCGGCTTGCTTGCGATGTGGCGCCACGGTTTCTCCTGTCGTCGAGCGCGCGGGCGGCGTGCCCGCGCCGGTGAGGTCCGATTATCCGCGCAAGCCGCCGCGCCGTTAAGCGATGCGCGCGCGAGTTATGGGAAAATCACCGCTTTTCCGACTTTCCTCCTTTTCCGCACCGATGAGCCAAGATCCCCAAACGAAGCCCGCGCTCCCGATCACCGATTCCGTGCGCGAGGCGCTCGCGATCACCAGGCGCGGTGTCGACGAACTGCTGATCGAGGACGAGTTCGCGCAGAAGCTGGCGCGCAGCGAGGCGACGGGCACGCCGCTGCGGATCAAGCTGGGGCTCGACCCGACCGCGCCCGACATCCACATCGGCCACACGGTGGTGCTCAACAAGATGCGCCAGCTGCAGGATCTCGGCCACACGGTGATCTTCCTGATCGGCGACTTCACCTCGCTGATCGGCGATCCGTCGGGCCGCAACGCCACGCGTCCGCCGCTCACGCGCGAGCAGATCGAGGCGAACGCGAAGACCTATTTCGAGCAGGCCGCGCTGGTGCTCGACCGCGACAAGACCGAGATCCGCTACAACAGCGAATGGTCGATGCCGCTCGGCGCCGACGGCATGATCAAGCTCGCCTCGCGCTACACGGTGGCGCGCATCCTCGAGCGCGAGGATTTCACGAAGCGCTTCCAGGGCGGCGTGCCGATCTCGATCCACGAATTCCTCTACCCGCTGATGCAGGGTTACGACTCGGTCGCGCTGAACGCCGACCTCGAGCTCGGCGGCACCGACCAGAAGTTCAACCTGCTGGTGGGCCGCGAACTGCAGAAGCAGTACGGGCAGGAGCCGCAGTGCATCCTGACCATGCCGCTGCTGGAAGGCCTCGATGGCGTCGAGAAGATGTCGAAGTCGAAGGGCAACTACGTCGGCATCAGCGAGAAGCCGACCGAGATGTTCGGCAAGCTGATGAGCATCTCGGACGTGCTGATGTGGCGTTACTTCGAACTGCTCTCGTTCCGCCCGATGAGCGAGATCGCGAAGTTCAAGGCCGAGATCGAGGCGGGCCGCAACCCGCGCGACTTCAAGGTGCTGCTCGCGCAGGAGATCGTCGCGCGCTTCCATTCGCAGGCCGACGCCGAGCAGGCGCTCGAGGACTTCAACCACCGCGCTCGCGGCGGCGTACCCGACGACATCCCGTCGGTCACGCTCGGCGGCGCGCCGCTCGCGATCGGCCAGTTGCTCAAGCAGGCCGGCCTGGTGCCGTCGACCAGCGAGGCGCTGCGCAACATCGAGCAGGGTGGCGTGAAGATCGACGGCACCACCGTCTCCGACAAGGGCCTCAAGATCGAGGCGGGCGAGTACGTGGTGCAGGTCGGCAAGCGGCGCTTCGCGCGCGTGACGGTCGGCGCATGATCGCGCTGATCCAGCGCGTGCGGCGCGCCGACGTGCGCGTCTGCGAGCGCGTGACGGGCGAGATCGGCGCGGGCCTGCTCGCGCTCGTCTGTGCCGAGCGCGGCGACACCGAGGCGCAGGCCGACAAGCTGCTCGCGAAGGTGCTCGGCTATCGCGTGTTCAGCGACGTGGCCGGCAAGATGAACCTGCCCGTCACGAACCTCGACGGCGCGGGCACCGCGGGCGGCCTGCTGCTCGTCTCGCAGTTCACGCTGGCGGCCGACACCCGGAGCGGCATGCGGCCGAGCTTCACGCCGGCCGCGCCGCCCGACGAGGGCGCGCGGCTGTTCAACTATTTCGTCGAGGCGGCCCGCGCGCGGCACCCGATCGTCGAGACCGGTGAGTTCGGCGCCGAGATGCAGGTGTCGCTCGTCAACGACGGCCCCGTCACGTTCTGGCTGCAGGCGCGCGCCGCCTGACCCGGCGGCCCGGGTGACGCCGGCCGCCGGCCGGGCCGCGCCCCGTTTCGCTTCTCGCTTCGTTTCCCTCGCATTCCGACCGGCCAACCGATGACCACGACGCAAATCCTCTTCATCCGCCACGGCGAAACGCCTTGGAACCGCATCAAGCGCATCCAGGGGCACATCGACATCGCGCTCGCCGAGACGGGCGTCGAGCAGGCGGCGCGGCTCGCCGAACGGCTCGCGCGCGAGGCGCGTGGCGGCGCGCGGCTCGACGCGATCTATTCGAGCGACCTGCAGCGCGCGCGGCAGACCGCGCAGCCGAGCGCCGACGCGCTCGGCCTGCCGGTGCGGCTCGACGCCGGGCTGCGCGAGCGCGCCTATGGTGCGTTCCAGGGCCACGACAGCACCGAGATCGCCGACAAGTTCCCCGATGCCCATGCGCAATGGCAGACACGCGACCCCGGCTTCGAGCCGGCCGGCGGCGAATCGCATCGCGCGTTCCATCACCGCGTGCTGCACGCGCTCGCGCCGATCGTGGCCGCGCATCCGGGCGGGCGCATCGCCGTGGTCACGCACGGCGGCGTGCTCGACTGCGTCTATCGCCACGCGGCGTCGCTGCCGCTCGACGCGCCGCGCCAGTACGCGCTGCTCAACACCAGCATCAACGTGGTCGAGGCCGACGGCGACGCACTGCGCATCGTACGCTGGGCCGACGTCGACCATCTCGGCGGCGGCAGCGACGACGACGGCTACCGCAAGGTGCTGTAAACGCAAACGGCCCCGCGCTCGCGGGGCCGTTCAGGCGCCGTTCATTGCAGGCCGTGGCGCGTCTTGTAGTCGATCGCATAGGCGAGCTTGCCCGGCTTGGACGCCGTGATCGGCGCGATCAGGTCGCCGAACGTTCCCTTCGTGTATTTCTTGCCCGCGTTGATCTGCGCCAGCCGGCCCAGATCGGCGCCGGTCTTGCCGTCGATCACCGGGTCGGTCGACGCGACCATCCGCAGCGACGCGTTCCAGGTGGCGTTCAGGTAGCCGGTGTCGGCGGTGGCCGGATCGGGATCGGTCGTGCCGAGCTTCGTCAGCGTGTAGCCCGACAGCGGGAACGTCGCGCGCAGCCAGTCGGCCCAGTAGAACTCGAGGAAGTCGGTGGACGGCGTCGGCTTGCTGTAGCCGACGTCGCGCGTGAAGTAGACGAGCGAGCGATAGACGTCGTCCTGCATGCCGAGCTTGAGGCCGAGCCCGATGGGCAGCTGGGCCGGCGTGATGGCGGCGCCGTTCGCATCCTTCAGGCGCGTGTAGCCGCGGCTTTGCATCTCCGCCCAGAACGCGCTGCCCGTGTAGCGGCTCAGGTTGTCCTTGACGAGGACGTGGACGTGCAGCGTCGGGCCGCCGTCGGGCACCTCGTAGTAGGTCGACAGGCCGTGATGGCCGTCCGTCAGGTACAGCGTGTCGCCGTTCGGGCCGACCACCACCGGGTTCAGCATGCTGGTGTCGCGCTGGCTCGTGTCGGTGGTGGTGCAGCCGTAGCTCGCCGCGTCGGTCAGTGTCGAGGCGGACGAGGAACTGTCCTTGGTCAGGCCGCCGAGGCCCTCGTCGGCGCAGAAGTCGTCAAACTTTTTGGTCGGATCGAGTTCGTAGCGGCCGAGCTTGTAGTAGATCTGGTCGTAGCCGAGCGCGGCCTGGGTCGGATGCAGATCGCCGAGCGCGACGTCGAGCATGTCGCCGGTGGCGGCCGTGGCCCACTTGCCCGGCTGGGTGCTGGGTACCGGCTCGGTCTGCGCGGGCGTGGACGCCGGCTGCGGCGTGGCGGCGAGCGAGCTGGCGGGGGACGCGCCGCCGCCGCAGGCGACGAGCGCGAGCAGCGAGCAGAACGAGGCGGCCAGGGCGAAACGGCTGAGCGAAGGAGGCATCGTCATCGTGAGGGAGGGCGTCAAATGAGAAGGGCGCGCTCGGCGCGCGAAAAGGCGCAAGCTTGCCGTTGCATGACAGTGATTTGAAAACGACCTGATGGAAATCGCAAGCAGGGTGAAGTCAGAAATGACTGATTGGCGTGGCGCCGGTGGACGGGGCGTGCGCGGGTGCCAGTGCCCGAGATCGGATGCCGCCGCCGGCGGGGCACGGCGGGCGGGTCAGGGTGGCGTGGGCGGTTCGCCGTCGGTGGCGGCGGGATGTCCCGCTTGGGCGGGAACGGAGGGAGTGGAGGCGCTGGAGGCGTCGCCGGAGCCGTTCGGATGCGGCCGTTGCGGTGCGGCCGGGGGGGCGTTCGACGCGGGCGGCACCAGCGCCACGGAGGTGCCCGGCGTCGCCGCCGCGCGCCGGCGGGCGCGCTTCGACGCGCCGTTGACGAGCGCCCAGCGAAATACCGGCGCGATCAGGCGGATGCCGGGCCGCGCCACCACGCGCCGCACCGGCGCGAGCGTCGCGAGACCGAGCTGGCGCTGCGCCCAGTCCGGCAGCAGGTCGACGCCGGCGTGGAACAGCAGCGCGGCGGCCGGCTTCATCGCGGCGCGCGGCACCGGCGCGTCGCGCAGCACGCGGATCACCTCGCGCGTGCGGTCGCTGGCGACGAGTTCGCCGCGCATCCGTTCGAGATAGGCGGCGATCTCGACGCGCGAGGCCGGCACGTCGCGCGCGCCGAGCAGCGTCGCGATCAGCGCGGTCTCGGCGTAGTAGCGATCCTGCTCGGCGCCGGACAGCGCGGGATTCACGTAGCGCAGATGCGCGGCGAGGAAGCTCGACACCTCGGCCACGTGGACCCAGGTCAGCAGCGCCGGATCGCTCGCGCGATAGGGGCGCCCGTCCGGCGCGGTGCCCGTCACCGCGGCGTGGATCGTCTTCACGCGCTTGATCAGGGCGAGCGCGTCGGCGCGGTTGCCGAACGTGGTGCCGGCGACGAACGTCGCGGTGCGGCGCAGCCGGCCCAGGATATCGGTGCGGAACGTGGAATGGTCCCAGACGCCCGCCAGCGCGAGCGGGTGCAGCGCCTGCAGCAGCAGCGCGGCGATGCCGCCCGTCATCATCGAGGCGAAATCGGCGTGGACGCGCCAGCAGACCGCCTCGGGGCCGAACAGGCCGGGATCGCCGGGCGGCGCGGCATAGTCGATCGAGGGTCCGCCGCCGCCCGTGGTCAGCAGCGTCACACCGCCCGCGAGCCGCGCACGCAGCCGGTCGGCGAGCCCGCGTCCGGGCGGCGGAGCGGCGGCGTCACGGCGGGGCGGGGCGGACATCGTGCGGATTCCGGGGAGGCTAGCGCCGCGTGTCGTCGTCGGCGCCCGGGATGCCGGGCGTGGGGCTGTCGGGTACCGGCAGCCCGAAGTGGCGATAGGTGAGCAGCGTGGCGACACGCCCGCGCGGCGTGCGCTGCAGGAAGCCCTGCTGGATCAGGTAGGGCTCGAGGACGTCCTCGATCGTGTCGCGTTCCTCGCCGATCGCGGCGGCGAGATTGTCCACCCCCACCGGGCCGCCGTCGAACTTGTGCAGGATCGCCTCGAGCAGCTTGCGGTCCATCAGGTCGAAGCCGACCGGATCGACGTCGAGCATCGCGAGCGCGGCATCGGCGACGCGCTCGGTGATCGCGCCGTCGGCCTTCACCTCGGCGTAGTCGCGCACGCGGCGTAGCAGCCGGTTGGCGATCCGCGGCGTGCCGCGCGCGCGCCGGGCGATTTCCAGCGCGCCGTGCGGATCGATGCGCGCGTTGAGCAGCGAGGCCGAGCGCTGCACGATGCGCGACAGCTGGCCGGCATCGTAGAACTCGAGCCGCGCGACGATCCCGAAGCGGTCGCGCAGCGGGTTGGTCAGCATGCCGGCGCGCGTGGTGGCGCCGACCAGCGTGAACGGCTGCAGGTCGAGCTTGACGCTGCGCGCGGCCGGCCCCTCGCCGATCATGATGTCGATCTGATAGTCCTCGAGCGCCGGATACAGGATTTCCTCGACGACGGGCGAGAGCCGGTGGATCTCGTCGATGAACAGCACGTCGTTCGCTTCGAGGTTGGTGAGCAGCGCGGCGAGGTCGCCCGGGCGCTCCAGCACGGGGCCGGACGTCTGCCGCAGGTTCACGCCCATCTCGCGCGCGATGATGTGCGCGAGCGTGGTCTTGCCGAGGCCGGGCGGCCCGAACAACAGCACGTGATCGAGTGCCTCCGAGCGGCGCCTGGCGGCCTCGATGAAGATCTCGAGCTGGCCGCGCACCTTCTCCTGGCCGACGTATTCGTCGAGCTGGCGCGGCCGCAGCGCGCGTTCGAACGCCTCCTCGTGCGACGAGGCGGGCGTGGCGGCGATGATGCGCTCGCCGGCGAGTTTGTCGGTTTCGATCATGCGGGCATTGTACCGCGCCCCACCGCGCCGACGAATCGGCCGAACGGCCGAGTCGCGCGAGCCGTCGCGCCGTGCGAGAGTGGTGGCTCGCGGTACCCGCTCAGGCCTTCGACAGCGCCTTCAGCGACAGCTTGATGCCCTCGGACACGCCGGTGCCGGCCGGCACGTTCTTGATCGCGGCGAGCGCTTCCTTCTCCGAGTAGCCTAGCGCGAGCAGCGCGTTGAGGATGTCGGCCGCGTGGTCCGACTGCGAGGCCTGGCCGGCCAGCTCGCCAAGGTCGGCGCCGAGCTTGCCCTTCAGTTCGAGCAGCAGGCGCTCGGCGGTCTTCTTGCCGATGCCGGGCAGCCGCTGCAGGCGCGCCGCGTCCTGCATCGTCACCACCTGCGAGAGCTCCTGCACGCTCATGCCGGAGAGCACCGCGAGCGCCATGCGCGCGCCGATCCCGGTGATCTTCAGCAGCTCGCGGAACGCCGAGCGCTCCTGCGGCGTGAGGAAGCCGTACAGCAGGTGGGCGTCCTCGCGCACGATCAACTGGGTGAGCAGCACCACGCGCTCACCGGTGGGCGGCAGGTTGTAGAACGTGCTCATCGGCACGTCGAGCTCGTAGCCGACGCCGTTGCAGTCGACGAGCAGGTGGGGAGGATTCTTTTCGAGCAGGGTGCCGGCGATGCGACCGATCATGACGAGAACGACGAGGGGAGGAAAGCGCGAGTGTAGCGCACGCGGGAACGGACGAGGCGGGCTGGTGGCCGGCGCGTCGCTTGCGATGGCCGGGACGACGTATTTCGTTACGAATGCGGCGTATTACCTTGATGGGGCGGCGATGTCGAGCTGGCGACGACGTCGTCTACGCGGAGCTGACGATCGGCTATGCGCGGATCGAATCGCTCGACGCGTTCGTCGCGTTCGTCGCGGGCGCGCGCCTGCGCATCGATCCGATGCCGCGCGCGGCGCTGTTCCTGGCCGGCAGGTGTCCGGGCGCTATCGGCACACGCGCGGCACGAACACGGGCGTGCTGACCGATTTCTTCCTCGGCGCGCACGCGAGCGTGCTGGGCGCGCGGCTGCCGACGCGCGACGTCAGGTGCTATCGGACCTGGTTTCCGAAGCTCGCGCTGATCGCGCCCGAAGGCTGACGGGGTGCGCCACGGCGGGCGTGGCGCATGGGAGCGTGATGAATGACGGCCGTCGCACGAAGTCGTGCGCCGCTCGCGGTGGCCGCGGCGACTTGCACGGTGTGCCCGGCGCAGGCGCCGAAGCACCGCAACGCCGAGTCAGCCGACCAGCCGCCCGCGTCGCACGCGAAAGCCCTTCTTGACGAGCGCGGGCGCGAGGCCGCCGAGCGTTTCGAGCTTGGCGCCGCCGTGTGCGTGGCAGATCGCGGTGCCGAGCGCGTCGGCCGCGTCCGTGCCGGGCAGCCCCGACAGGCCGAGCAGCCGCACCACCATCTGCTGCATCTGTTCCTTGGTGGCGCGGCCGTAGCCGACGATCGCCTGTTTCAGCTGCGTCGGCGTGTATTCGGCCACCGGCAGGCCGCCCGAGACGAGCCCGCAGATCGCCGCGCCGCGGGCCTGGCCGAGCAGC
This sequence comes from Burkholderia plantarii, assembly GCF_001411805.1. NCBI lineage: Bacteria > Pseudomonadati > Pseudomonadota > Betaproteobacteria > Burkholderiales > Burkholderiaceae > Burkholderia > Burkholderia plantarii. The sequence goes on from NZ_CP007212.1 coordinate 635,283, forward strand.
AGCGTCGATTGCGGATTGACGTTGACGAACACCTTCTCGATCGCGGCCTGGTCGGGCGTGTGCTCGCGCACCAGCGTCGAGACGCCGTCGAAGATGGTGCCGAGCCGGACCGCGAGGTCGGCGGTGGGGGTGCGGATCACGCCGCTCGTGACGTAGGCGAGCTTGCTGCCGTGGACGTCGATCACGCCGAAGCCGGTGACGCGCAGGCCGGGGTCGATGCCGATGATTCGCATGGGCTGGCCGAAGAAAAGCGAGAGGAAAAAACGGGTTCCGGCGATGGTACAACGATCGCGGCGCGCGCGAGGCGTCATGACCGGCCTCGCGGTGGTTTCGTGATGATGCATGGCGATCGCATGGTGCCGGCGCGAGGCTGGTTTGACGTCGCGCGATGCCGGTGCGTTTGACTCGCGGCGCGCGGGATGATCGTCGGCGGGCGGTGCATGGCGGGCACCGGCGCCGATCGCCGTCGCGCCGGACTCCGGCCGCGCCAATGAAAAACCCGGCGGCGAGGGCGGAACCCTCGCGGCCGGGCGCGTCGCGCAGCGTGAGCCGTGCGAACCGGCGTTACCGGTCCGCGCGACCCGGGCCGGTCAGTGACGGAAGTGGCGGATGCCCGTCAGCACCATCGCGATGCCGTGCTCGTCGGCCGCGGCGATCACTTCCTCGTCGCGCATCGAGCCGCCCGGATGGATCACGGCCGTCGCGCCCGCCGCGACCACCACGTCGAGGCCGTCGCGGAACGGGAAGAACGCGTCCGAGGCCACGGCCGAGCCGGCCAGCGTGAGGCCGGCGTTCTGCGCCTTGATGCCGGCGATGCGGGCCGAATCGACGCGGCTCATCTGGCCGGCGCCGACGCCGAGCGTCATGCCGTTGCCGCAGAACACGATCGCGTTCGACTTCACGAACTTCGCGACGCGCCAGGCGAACAGCAGGTCGTCGAGTTCCTTCGGCGTCGGCTGGCGCTGGGTCACGACGCGCAGTTCGTCGGGCTGCACGTTGCGCGCATCGAGCGACTGCACCAGCAGGCCGCCGCCCACGCGCTTCAGGTCGAACGCGTTGAAGCCGTCGCCGAGCGCGATCTCGAGCAGACGCACGTTCTGCTTGGCGGCGAACACCTGGCGCGCGGCCTCCGAGAACGCCGGCGCGATCAGCACCTCGACGAACTGCTTGGCCACCGCCTGCGCGCTTGCTTCGTCCACTTCGCGGTTGAACGCGATGATGCCGCCGAACGCCGAGGTCGGGTCGGTCTGGAACGCCTTCGCATAGGCTTCGGCCGGGCTCGCGCCCACCGCCACGCCGCACGGGTTGGCGTGCTTGATGATCACGCAGGCCGGCGCGTCGAACGTCTTCACGCATTCCCACGCGGCGTCCGAATCGGCGATGTTGTTGTACGACAGCTCCTTGCCCTGCAGCTGGCGATAGTTCGCGAGCGAGCCGGCCGGCGCCGCGAGGTCGCGGTAGAACGCGGCGCTCTGGTGCGGGTTCTCGCCGTAGCGCAGGTCCTGCACCTTGTCGAACGCGAGGTTCAGCGTGGCCGGGTAGGCGTTGCGCGTGGCGTGCTGCAGCTCGTCGGTCAGGCTCGTCAGGTAGTTGGTGATCGCGCCGTCGTACTGCGCGGTGTGCGCGAACACCTTGGTGGCGAGCCGG